>JBBUGS010000057.1:0-6288 GCA_038056005.1 Patescibacteria group bacterium | reverse complement strand
CCTGATTTGCTCGCAGCCAAAATTCCCGCTGTCAGTCGCGATCGCCTTCACCATGTACGCATGCAAGCCACGGCATTAAGCGAAGGGCGCACAATTGTCATGCAGTCCGTGCCGTTCCCGTCAGCAACAACTGAATTGTATTTTGATATTGAAAGTTCGCCGGTCCGTGATCTCGAGTTCATGTTCGGTGTTCTGGTGGTCGAGAAAGGAAAAGAAACCTATCACTCATTTGTCGCCAAGAAGCCGGAAGAGGAAGGCGAGGCTTGGAAAAGTTTTCTCACGTTTATCAAAACGTATCCCGAGGCGCGGATTTATCATTTTGGTTGGTACGAAATCGAAGTCATGAAACGGATGAGCGCGAAGTATGGTGAAGTCGATCTGGTCGAAAAGATTATTGCTTCGCAAATGCATGATTTGTTGATTATGATCCGCGACGCCATTTTATTTCCGCTGCACTTTTACTCGCTAAAAGATATTGCCAAGCTCTTGGGGTTCAGTTGGCGGGGCGCCGAGGCTTCGGGGGTCAATGCCGTCGTCTGGTATGAGCAATATTTGAAGACTCGACGAAAAGCCAAACTCCAAGCTATTATTGATTATAACGAAGACGACTGCCGCGCGACCTTTGTGGTTAAAAAGTGGGTCGCAGAAAAGGCAGGCGAGTAATGTATGTCGACACGCAAAACCATCGGCGCCCTGCTCACCTTTGTCCCGATTCCGTTGTTAGCGGTTGTTTTGTCGGGATACGCGCTTTCCTTGTTTGTAGTTCGCGGGATCATAGACGCCGGAGCAGATCCGTCCCTACCGTTTGGGGGAGCGATCAATGCGTTCATGGGGGTCATGGGAGTGCTCGCGATCATTTTCATTTTGTGTATCCCGCTTGGCATCTTTTTGTTAGTAAAGAAAGATCCAAAAGAAATTGAAGTGCTCAAACAACAACCCGCGTACGCTCATCTTACCGATGAACAATTACATCTGGTCACAGGTGCTTCACTGGGCGCCTTTTTGAATCCGTTCGTGTGGGCGATGGGTAATCATCTCTACTGGTGGGCAGCGGGGATGCTTGTGCCTTTTTGGAACCTTTATGTCTGGGTTCGGTTAGTGGTAGAAGGACGACGTATGAGCTTTGAAAAGGGCTGGTCAAATTTCGAGTTCTTTAAAAAGAGTCAGAAAACCATTCTTCAGGTGATCGTGATTTTGATCGTGGTGCAAGTTGTGATTCCCCTGATCATGGTGATTGGCAATTTGATCTTCCTCCAGACATTTACTTCTTCGTTCACGGGTTCAAATTCTGCGACTAACACCGCTACCAACACAAGCGGCACCACTTCCTCCGCCTGCACGAGCCTGAAAGCGGATCCTGATCATGATCTTCTTACCACGTCTGAAGAAAAGTTGTTCTTGCGTACGGATCCGGAAAAGGCCGATACCGATGGCGATAGCTACGATGATTTTTCCGAGTTGCTGCGCGGCTATGACGCGGGTAGTGTTGATGAAGTAAAGATGGGCGACAAAGATGCTGATGGTTTGGCTGACGGCATCGAGCGGGTGATTTTCAAAAGCGATTGGAGTAAGCCAGATACTGATGCCGACGGGGTGAATGATGGCGACGAAGTCAAAAATGGAGTAAGCCCAGCGGCTTCTGCCGAGACATTAGATCAAATTAAGGCTGCCCGCGAAACTAAACAAAAAGCCTATGATACGCAATGCCCGTAAAACACGCTGGGGGTTAGTGATCGTGATCATCCTCGTTCTCGGGGCTGGGGTTGCGTATGCTGAACGCGGACGGATTTCCGATTGGCTCGCTGAGGCCAATAAGCCAATGGTGCCGGCCGTGAGTTACGAGAATGTTGCCAATCCAGATGACGGTGGTGCCGCGATTCCAACCGAAACCATTCCCGACGAACCCACACCAACACCAGAGCAAGAGACGACCATTGAGCCCGATCCAGAAAATATCTATGTTCGCGAGCCTGAAACGGCTCCAGCCGAGCCAGAGGACACAAGTTTGCCGGCTGAGTTTAACCTCGCTGTGCCGTTTACTTCACAAGCACCAAAGAGTGTGTGGGATGAGGTACACCAAGAAACATGCGAAGAAGCTTCGGCTTACATGGCCGCCGAATATCTTGCGGGCACGCCAGCGGGGAAAATTGATCCCGATGTTGCTGACGCGGCGCTCATGAAGATTATCGAATTTGAAAACAGTTTCTTCGGCTTTAACAAAGACACGACCGCGGCACAAACCGCTTCGCTTCTTGAAGCGTACTTTAATCTCAATCCCGAGCTGATCGTTAATCCAACGGCGGATCAAATCAAAGCGGCGATTGTGGCTGGTCATCCGGTGATTGTGCCGGCTGCCGGTCGGGAACTCGGCAACCCCAACTTTACTGCTCCTGGCCCGCTCTACCACATGTTTGTGATCAAGGGCTATACAGCCAAAGGTTTCATTACCAACGACCCTGGTACACGGCTCGGGGCCGACTACTTCTACACCTTCGACGTGGTCATGAACGCCATACATGATTGGAATGGCGGTGATGTGGGGAATGGTGCCAAAGTGGTGATTGTGGTCAAACCATAATATGCATGAGATTTTTTTGGGCGCAGCGATCTCTGGACTCATGGGATTTTTGATTGCCGTCCCTGCGTTGCTCCTTGAAGCCAGTCGGCGGGGCAAGAATTTGCCGATCGTTTCGGAGATCAAAGTGCTTTGGAATGTGAAGCTCACCGAAAGTGAAGTGTTCGCTGTTTCGTTGTTGTTGCACCTTGTTGTCGCAACATTGGTCGGCGGACTCTACGTCTTGTTTGTTCGAAGCGGTTGGTGGCTGATTGTGACCGGCGCTCCGTTTGAACTCCCTTCGATTCTCCTTTTTACAGTCGTCACCTGGCTTGTGCTTAGCGTGATTATTTTTCCTATTCTCGGCATGGGCTTTTTTGCCAGCCGTGAAGGAAAGTGGGTGTGGTTTGAAATGCTCGTGACCCACGTGTTGATCGCCGTTGGATTCTGGCTTGGGGTTATGTACTATCACCCCTTCTTTTTCTAGGGTATGGACGAAGTGTTGAGCGTTTCTGATTTTTTACGCCTGGCGAACGAAGTGCTCCGTTTGAATATTCAAAATGGAGCGTTCGCGATTGAAGGCGAGATTTCTGGCTACAGCGTCAAAGATGGGAAGTGGATTATTTTTAGTTTGAAAGATGAAGTGGATGAGAAATCGAAACTCAAATGTTTTGCGACGGTGTATAAAGTGGCGGGGAGTTTTGAAGATGGCATGCGGGTCAGGGTGTGGGGTGGGCCAAGCATTAAACCGTGGAGTGACTTTCAATTGGACGTTCAGAGGATGGAACCTGTTGGCGAAGGAGCATTGAAGCGTGCTTACGAGTTGCTTAAATTAAAACTTGAACAAGAAGGCATCTTCGCTCTTGCGCGTAAGCGGTCGATTCCTAAGTTTCCAGATCGTATCGGGCTCATCACCTCGAGCGACGCCGCAGCCTATGGAGACTTTCTGCGCATCTTGAACAATCGCTGGAGTGGAGTGAAAGTGATTCATGCTGATGTCCGCGTTCAGGGGAAAGATGCCGTTGATCATATCATCAGCGCCTTTGATTATTTCAACGGGCTCGGTGAAACGGATCGACCTGATGTGATTGTCTTAACTCGTGGTGGCGGATCACTCGAAGATCTCCATGCCTTTAATGACGAGCGTGTTGTCCGTGCCGTCTATGGCTCGTCGATTCCTGTTGTCTGCGGCGTGGGCCACGAGCGCGATGAATCGCTCTGTGATTATGCCGCCGATGTGCGCGCTTCAACGCCATCGAATGCCGCGGAGCGGATTGTGCCTGATCGCCGCGATGTTGAGTACACGATCAAGATGATGGTCGAACGGGTTGGTGACACCTTGCACCGTCGGCTCGATGATCGTGGGCAGGTGATTCAAACAGCTGAGCGGGTGATGGCTCACTTTCTTGAAGGACGAAAGCGTGAGGCAGACAACGTTATTCAGCGGCTCCTTCTTCAAACCAACTCGTGGATTTTAAGTATTCGCCAGCGGATCGATAGCGAAGAGCGGCTCTTAAGAAATGTCGATCCGACCCGCATCCTCTCCCGCGGCTACTCAATTGTGAAGTCTGGGACGAAGGTTATTAAGGACGCTAAGACCCTTGCCGCGGGGGATGAAATTACGGTACAATTCGCCCGCGGAACCGTAGACGCAGAAGTCAAATAATATGGCCCCAAAAAAAGAAGTCAACTTTGCCAAAGCGTTTGAAGAGCTCGAACAAATCACCGAATGGTTTGAGCGCGACGGCGCTGACTTGGACGAAGGGCTCAAAAAGTTTGAACGTGGACTCGAACTCGCCAAGTTTTGCAAAGAGAAATTGTCCGAAGTCGAAAACAAAGTTGAGACGATCAAAAAGAAATTTGTCGGATAATATGAAAGGCTATTCCAAAGCTGCGTCACACAAAGGCCGGGTGGCCTATCGCACACCGTCACGCATGCGCCCAGTCAGACTTAAACCAATGAACAAAGGAAGATAATATGGCAATGTTTGTTTTGTCGGTTGGGGGTTCCACGATTGTGCCAGGAGGAAAAGTCAACGTTCCTTTTTTGAATGATTTCAAGAAGTTGATTACAGCCCGAGTGAAGCGTGGGGATCGGTTTGCGATTATTGCCGGTGGCGGTGGCACCTGTCGAGAATATCAAGCAGGCTTAAAGCAGATGGCCAAGCCGACACGGGAGGATCTCGATTGGCTCGGTATTCACGTCACGCGTCTTAATGCCCATCTCCTTCGCTTAGCGTTTGGAACCAAGCTCGCTCATAAAGATATTGTGATTGATCCGACGAAAGTCGTAAAAAAGTCCTGGAAAACACCGGTTATTTTTGGATCTGGTTGGATTCCTGGACGATCAACTGACGATGACGCCGTCCGGCTCGCCAAGCAACTAGGTGCCACGACGGTGATCAACATGTCGAACGTCGATTACTTGTATGATAAGGATCCACGCCACCATAAAGACGCCAAGCGTATCGAGGATATCACCTGGAAAGACTATCGTAAGATCGTCGGCAACGAGTGGATTTCAGGAATGAATTTGCCATTTGATCCGATTGCATCAAAGCTCGCACAGTCGCTCAAACTCCGTGTTGTCCTGATCGGTTCTGACACCAAGAATTTGCAGGCGGTGCTTTCAGGAAAGAAATTTAAAGGGACCGTGATTCATCCCTAACACAAAATCAAAATAGACGAGCCCGAAGGCCCGTCTATTTTGTTTCGATCTTATTTCAAGGTCACGGTAGCACCAGCGGCTTCGAGCTTGGCCTTCATTTCGTCGGCTTCGGCTTTCTTGGCACCTGGCTTCACAACCTTAGGAGCGCCATCGACCATGTCCTTAGCTTCCTTCAAGCCAAGGCCAGTGATTTCGCGGACCACTTTAATCACGTTAATCTTCTGTTCACCAGCGGCGGTGAGCTCGACGTCAAAGGTGTCTTTGACTTCGGCGGCTTCACCAGCACCAGCGGCAGGAGCGGCCATCATCATGGCTGGAGCAGCGGCGCTGACACCAAACTTGTCTTCAAGGATTTTCACAAGTTCAGCAAGATCGAGCACAGACATCTTTTCGATTTCGGAGACGAGACTCTGAAACTTGGCAGGAACCTCGACGTTCTTCATTTCATCTGACATAGGAATTGAGTTAGGCGGTTTTCTTATCTTTGACCGCGTTGAGTACAGTGACGAGACCACGGAGGTTACCAGCAAGCACGTTCACGAAGCCAGACACAGGGGCATTGAGGGTGCCAACCAGTTTGCCAAGCAATTCTTGTTTGCTTGGAAGTTTGGCGAGACTCTTCACCATAGTGGCATCGATGAATTTGCCTTCCAAGACGCCGCCAACGAGCGACATCTTTTCGCGATCTTTCAGGAACTTGGCCATGGTTTTTGCTGGCGCGACTTCATCGCTCATGCCGACCATGGTCAAAATCGATCCTTCCAAATCGCGTGGAGCCAAACCTTCGACATTGGCTTCTTTGGCTGCCAAGTTCAAAAGTGTTTTCTTAGCCACGAACACTTTCATGTCCGCTGCTTTTGAAAGGCTGCGCAAGTTGTTGGCATCTTCCATGGTGTAGCCGTTCACCTGCGTGAACACCGCCGACTTCATGCGTTTGAAGAGGTCGGTCAGCTCGGCTACGGTTTCTTCTTTTTGTTGGCGTGTTTTCGCCATAGAGTTTTTCTTTTAGTCCCTCAGGCAGTCCCGAAGAAACAAAAATACGACCTTTAAAGCCGCAGTTCATCGA
>JBBUGS010000056.1:0-3401 GCA_038056005.1 Patescibacteria group bacterium | reverse complement strand
CAGTTCGGAATCAGATGCGTGGACCACCATGAGCTGTGAAGACCGCGCGGTAAGTATTTCCGGGGCTGTAGAAATCAAGATTGCGACGCACGCGATGCATGATGCCGTCCACGTGGACTTAGTCGAGCGCGTTAATGCCTTGAAGGTCAAGCTCAATGACGCCGGTGTCCGCGCTCCTGAATTGAAGGGTGCGATGGCTAAGCTAAATGAGAATCGCAATCATATTGAAGCTACCTATGCCGCCATGCTTCCCGCTTGGGAAAACTTGATTGCCATGTCGTGCGCAGATGACTACGATTGGTTGGTGGCTTTAAACGACTTTCAAGCGAAAGAAGCCAAGTTTGAAGAAGCTGGCGCAACAGCGCAAGCTCACATCACGAACGTGGTCTTGCCAACGATCAAGTCTCTCAACGAAAAGTTGATGCTTGCGACCATGCAACGTTAATCCGAATTGATAAACAAAAGACCTGGGTCCATGTGGCCCAGGTCTTTTGCGTTAGCTCATTTTGAAATGTTTCGACAGTCGCGGGCCGCGTTGGGTGTAGTAGTTGCTCATGAGTTTTGGATCGCCGTAGTATAGTTCTGCTTCAGCAGAAAGGTGTTCATAGACCATTTGGCAAATGGGCTGACCATCGCGGAGCACGAAGTCGTTGTCGTGGGTAAACACTTCGAGCACGCCTGGGGTCCCGAGAATTTCACCGCCCTTGCCAAACCCCCATCCTGGATCAAAAAAGCCAGCGTAGTGGGAACGGAATTCGCCTTTCGACACATCATACGGGAGCATCTCGACCGCGTATTCCCGCGGAACGCGGATTTTTTCCTTGGTCACAAAGACGTAGAATTCGCCTTTGCGCATAATCAGCTGTCCATCTTTGGGGCGGGGGATGGGTTCAAAGAATTCCGTGGCCTCGTAATCACGGCCTTTGTAATCGAGGACGCGGCTGCCCGTCGGGTTGCAACGGAACCCAACGATATCGGTGCTCGACAGGTCAACACTCATGGTGAGTCCCAGCTGGGCGCTTGGAGAAAGCGGAAGGACTTCGTCCATGGGTCCTCGCAGGAGTCCATAGCGATCGTTGATCGATCGTAGTTCATCTTCTTTAAGTCTCCCGTCGCCAGTGAAGAAGCGCATCTGGTTCAAGCGTTCGGAGTAGTTGAGTTGCACTGGGAATGACTTCGGGATGACTTCCAGCCACAACTCGCCGCGGTAACCTTTGGGAATATAATCAAACGACGAAACACCGTTTACAATCAGCCGTGTTTGTAAGTTGATGCGTCCAGACGATGACTTGTTATTGGTCATCGCGTAAATGTTTGGCGGCAAGTCGAGCAGCTCGTTCAAGCGAATCAAATAAATACCATTCAACTCAAGCGGCTGATTCAAGCTCACGGGAAATAAAATACCACTCCGCAAAATGTCGCGGATTTTTTCGTTCGGACGCGGCAGGAACGTCCCGCGCATGCGGTAGATTTCGCCACTGATCGAAAGGTCAATCGACGAGGGCTGCAAGTTTTCTTCTTGCGCCTCGCGAATATGGCCGTTGGTAATCAGCTCTTTGATGTGTTGATAGGCAAGGGCGCCTTTGAAGTTGTCTAACATAATAAAAAGACAGGGCATTATCCCGGTCCTCCTATAAGGAAGTTTATCAGTGCTGGCCTTCATTGGCTAGTGGGTGGTCTGGGGATGGCTTGGGGTAGTCAAAAACAATTCGATTGACGCAATAATGTCGTCAATCGAATTGTTTTGGCTGTTTAGCTAGCCCCTAAGAAACCTGCAGGTGGACTGCCGGCCCCATTGTCGAAGTGAGCACAACCGTCTTAAAGTAAATGCCTTTAGCTGTAGAAGGTTTGAGCTTGCGCATGAGGTCCAAGATGGCATTCAAGTTCTCGGTAATCTTCGCGTTATCGAACGAGACTTTACCGACCATCACGTGGACGTTCCCTGTGTCATCGTTTTTGAAGGTGAGTTTACCAGCCTTTTGTTCAGCAATAATCTTGCCGATCTGCGCACCGACGGTATCGGTCTTTGGGTTTGGCATCAAACCTTTTGGACCGAGGACCTTCGCAGCCTTGGCGAGCTTAGGCATCATGCCTGGAGTAGCCACCGCGACATCGAAGTCGATTTTCCCTTTGGTTACGATTTCATTGATGAGTTCTTCGGAGCCAATGAGGTCTGCTCCAGCCGCTTTGGCTTCGGCCTCTTTGTCTGGTTCAACGAACGCAGCGACACGACGCGACTTACCAACCGAGTGGGGAAGCGAAATCGTTCCGCGAATATTCTGGTCTGATTGCTTCACGTCGATCCCAAGCTTCACATGCAATTCAACGGTCGCGTCAAATTTCACGCGAGATGCGTCTTTAACCAATTGCACCGCTTCGGCCACGGTGTAGCTTTTCTTAGAGTCAATCATTTTCTTGGCTTCGGTATAACGTTTTCCGCGCATAGATTTCTGGTGGTACAAGCGGCCTCTCGGCCTCCCACATACATTAATTATCGAATTTCTACTCCCATTTGCCGAGCGGTACCGGCAATAATCCGCATCGCCATTTCTTCATCATCGGTGTTCAAGTCTGGCATTTTCTTCACGGCAATTTCGCGCAGTTGATCTTTGGTGATCGTCCCAACCTTGTCGGTCAAGGGTTTGCCCGAGCCTTTTGGAATGTTCGCGGCCTTCATGATGAGTCCAGAAGCCGGCGCGACTTTCATGATGAAGTCGAACGAGCGATCTTCGTAAACGGAGATGATCACTGGGACGGTTTCCCCGCGGCGTTCGCTCGACGCGTCGTTAAAGCGTTTCACGAAGTCAGCGATGTTCAAGCCGTGCTGACCGAGGGCAGGACCGACTGGCGGCGCTGGGGTAGCGGCTCCAGCAGGGAGCTGAAGCTTAATCTGGGTAATCAGTTTCTTGGCCATAGCGTTTTTGGTTACTGGATTCTGCCCGTAGCTTTAGCGTAGGGGAGCGACCAGGCTATGAATTAGATGAGGGTTATACCTTCTTTACCTGCAAAAAGTCAAGCTCGATAGGGGTCTCGCGGCCGAACATATTGACCATGACTTTGACCTTGCCGCGGGCTTCGTCGATCTCGGCTGTTTTTCCTTGGAAGTTTTTGAACGGACCGTCAGTGATTTGTACCAGCGATCCAACAGCAATATCTAACTTGAATTCTGGCTCTTCGACGCCCATGCGCTTCTGGAGCGCGACCACTTCTTCGTCAGAAAGGGGTGTTGGGGTGGTACCTGTGCCAATGAATCCTGTGACGTTTGGCGTATTACGCACCACATACCACGAGTCATCGGTTACCACCATTTCCACCAACACATAGCCTGGAAAAATCTTTTCTTCAATCACCCGGCGCTTGCCGTTCTTGCGTAAAGGGTTGCTATGGATGTTGCGGGCCGC
>JBBUGS010000055.1:0-4474 GCA_038056005.1 Patescibacteria group bacterium | reverse complement strand
AAGTAAGGTATGTTGATTCCGAAGAAAGTCAAACATCGCAAGTGGCACAAGGGTCGTGCAAGCGGCAAGCGTATTGCCAGCTCCAAGACCTACGTGGCCTTTGGCGATTATGGACTCAAAGCCATGACCGAATCATGGGTGACTTCGCGTCAAATTGAAGCAGCGCGTCGCGCGATGACCCGTCACATCAAGCGCGGTGGAAAAATCTGGATTCGCATCTTCCCTGATCACCCAATTACCTCGAAAGGTTCTGAAATGCCTATGGGTAAAGGGAAAGGCGCGGTGGATCACTACGTCTCGGCTGTCCGCCCTGGAACCGTGATGTTTGAAATCGCTGGTGTGACCGAAGACGTTGCTAAGGAAGCGTTTCGTCTTGCCGCTTACAAGTTGCCGGTTAAAGCCAAGTTAGTTCCACGCACCTAATATGACCAAGGACTTGAGCAAAAAAACCAAAACAGATTTGCAAAAAAGCATTGCTGAGCTGCGCTCCCGCGGTCAGGAATTGAACTTTAAGTTAGCGGCCAATCAGGTTCGTCATGTGCGCGAGATCCGCGAAGGAAAGAAAGAAATCGCGCGCCTCATGACGGCTCTGAAAACAGCCAAAGAATAAGTATGGAAGCCAAAACCACGATGAAACGCCAACTGACCGGAGTCGTTGTCTCCAACAAGATGGAGAAAACGATTGTGGTTCGGGTTGACCGCACCATTCAGCATCCGAAGTACGGCAAGCGCTATACCGTTAGCAAACGCTACAAAACGCACGTCGAAGGCGAGAAGCCTGAAGTCGGTGCGAAAGTGACTATTCAAGAAACGCGTCCTCTCTCGAAAGATAAGCGTTTCCGCTTAGTGAAATAATATGGTTCTACATCGCTCATATCTTACGGTCGCGGACAACACAGGGGCTAAAAGCCTCCAGGTGATTCGCGTTCTCGGTGGCTACCAAAAGCGCTATGCTGTGGTGGGTGATGTGGTCACCGCTGTCGTAAAGAGTGCGCAGCCACACGGAGCGATCAAAAAGAGTGACGTGGTCCACGTAGTTATTGTGCGCACCCGCAAAGAAACCCGTCGTCCTGATGGTTCCTACGTCCGCTTTGATGATAATGCTGGAGTGATTATTGATCGCAAATCCAAGGAACCAAAAGGAACCCGTATCTTCGGACCGGTCCCGCGTGAACTGCGCGACCTTGGGTTTACCAAAATTATCTCCCTTGCGCCTGAAGTGCTCTAATATGAAGATCAAAACTGGCGACAACGTCCGCGTCATGACCGGCGCAGCAAAAGGAAAGACCGGGAAAGTGACGCAAGTCTTTCCCGTGGAGAATCGCGTTATCGTCGAAGGATTGAATGTGCGCACTCGTCACTTGAAAGGCCGTGGCGACAAGCCAGGACAAAAGATTGAATATGCCGCTCCGATGCATGCGAGCAATGTGCAATTGGTTGGCAAGGGTGGCAAAGTCGGTCGTGTTGGTTACAAGTTCTTGAATAAAGATGGCAAACAGGTCAAAGTCCGCGTGTTAAAGACTGGCAAGAAAACCGAAGACATCGAATAATATGATTGAGCTCTCCGCCAAACAATTTCAGAAAGAGATCGCGCCTCGCTTGAAAGAAGCGCTTGGTTTGGCGAACGTGCATCAAGTTCCGCGCATCACCAAGGTAACGTTGAACGCTGGCCTTGGAAAAGGCCTTAAGGATTCACGGTTCATCGAAGTGGTTGAAGCAACCTTGACCCGCATCAGTGGTCAAAAACCGATGAAGACATTGGCTCGCAAATCGATCGCTGCCTTCAAGATTCGTGAGGGGATGGCGGTCGGAATGATGGTCACTATGCGTGGCACTCGCATGTGGCAGTTCTTGTACAAATTGGTTGGTTTGTCCTTCCCTCGTGTCCGCGATTTCCGCGGCATTCCCGAATCCGCCGTTGACAAGCAAGGCAATTTCTCCTACGGTTTCCGCGAACAATTGGCGTTCCCAGAAGTTTCTCCAGAAGAGGCTGAAATTCCTGTGGGACTCCAAGTGAACATCACAACAACGGCCACCTCACATAAAGAGGGAATGGAATTGTTCCGCGCGCTCGGCGTGCCGTTCAAGAAATAATATGGCGACAGAATCTCAAATTGTTAAATCCAAACGGAAGCCCAAGTTTTCGACGCGGATCGTGCGTCGCTGCTGGCGTTGCGGTCGACGTCATGGCTACATGCGTGACTTCGATCTGTGCCGCATCTGCTTCCGCGAACTCGCTCAGCGCGGGGAGATTCCAGGAGTCACCAAAGCCAGCTGGTAATTGCAAATTATGATCACCGATCCTATCTCAGACATGTTAACTCGCATTCGCAACGCTTCGGCCGTCAAAAAGGCTGAGCTCTCTTTGCCATCGTCAAAGATGAAGTTTGCAATTGCCAAGATTTTAGAGAAAGAAGGATATATCGGTGGGGTGTCCGAATCGACTGAAGGAGTGATGAAGACGCTGACCTTGCGCTTGAAGTACGAAAATGGCAGCCCGGTCGTGCACAATATCAAGCGGGTCAGCAAGCCGGGTAATCGCGTGTACGCCAAGTATGATGGCTTGGGCCGCATCTTGTCTGATCTCGGTATTGCGATTGTCTCGACACCAAATGGACTCATGACCAATAAAGAAGCTCGCAAGCGCAAATTGGGTGGCGAGATTATCTGCGAAATCTACTAATATGTCACGCGTTGGAAAAAAATTGATTGTCATCCCCGCCGGCGTCGACATTTCGGTGCAAGATTTGGGCGTGACTGTGAAAGGTCCAAAGGGGACGCTCACCACCGCCTTGAATCCTCGCGTTGCCGTTGCTATTAACGATGGTGCCGCTGGTAAGGAACTCACCGTGACCACCAATGGCATGGACGTCTTTGGTCGATCGATTTGGGGCACGACCCGCGCCAACATCGCTAACATGATCGAGGGGGTCGTCAATGGCTACAACATTTCTTTGGAAGTGATCGGCGTGGGTTATCGCGTCAACGTGCAAGGTAACAAAGTGGTTTTGGATGTTGGTTACTCCCACTCGGTTGATTACCTGCTTCCTGAAGGGATTGTTGGTAAGGTGGAAAAGAACGTTTTGACCTTGAGTGGGATCGACAAAGTCCTGATTGGGGAAACCGCTGCCCAAATCCGCCGCATTCGTGAACCAGAACCATACGGTGGTAAGGGGATCAAGTATATTGATGAAGTCATTCGTCGTAAGGCTGGTAAGGCTGCTAAGAGCGGTGAATAGATTCTATGAAAAACGTGATGAAAGAAAAACGCATGAAAGCTCTGCGCCGCGCCAAGCGGGTGCGTGCTCGCGTGCGCGGAACGGCCGAGTGTCCACGGCTTACGATTAAGCGTTCGGCGAAGCACATCTACGCTCAGTTGATTAACGATGAGATCGGCAAAACGCTTGCGGCTGCTTCAGACATGAAGATGAAAAAAGCTGGCAAGCCACTTGAGGTGGCTACGGCGGTTGGAACCGAACTTGGCGAAAAAGCTAAAGCTGCTGGAGTGAAACGTGCCGTGGTTGATCGCGGCAGCTATCGCTATCACGGTCGGGTCAAAGCCCTCGCTGAGGCGCTCGCCGCAAGCGGCGTAACTATCTAGTATGGAAAAGCAAGACGACAAAAAGCGCGGTGGTCAGGGCGGTCGTGGCGGCGGACGCGGTGGAAACAAGCGTCGGGAAGTACGCGAACCACGCGAATACGATCAAAAGATTTTGGATCTCTCGCGTGTCACTCGCGTGACCGCTGGAGGAAAGCGCATGCGCTTCCGCGTTTGTTTGATTATTGGTGATCACTTGGGTCAAGTTGGTTACGGCGTGACCAAAGGTGCTGACGTCCAGATTTCGGTGGAAAAAGCGGTCCGCGCGGCGAAGAAGAAATTGATGCGCATTCCTCTCATCAACGAAACGATCCCGTTTGCGGTCAAAGCAAAATTTGGTGCTTCAGAAATTATCTTGATGCCCGCTCCTAAAGGTACTGGATTGAAAGCTGGAGGAGCGGTCCGTTCGGTGCTCGAACTCGCTGGGGTCCCAAATGCGGTCAGCAAAATCTTGGGTTCAAGCAATAAGATCAACACCGTTAAAGCCACCTTTGATGCTTTGCATCAACTGAAGAATGCCACCAGCACTTTGCAGCGCAAGAAGGTAACCACCAAAGTAGAATAATATGGCACTTGGAATGCACAACGTTAAATCGGCTAAAGGATCTCGCTCCGAACGCAAGCGCGTCGGGCGCGGTCTTGGTTCTACCGGAACCTACTCGGGTCGGGGAGGAAAAGGTCAGACCGCCCGTTCGGGTGTGTCTGGTCTTCGCCGCCTCGGTTTGAAGCGCACCATTTTGGCTCAGCCAAAGATGCGTGGCTTTACGAGTCTTGAACGCAAACCAGAAGTGGTTAACTTGGCTGCCCTTGCCGCTCATTTTGATGGCAAGACCGAAGTGACCATCGCAGCGATGAAAGCAGCCTGCGTGGTGCGAC
>JBBUGS010000054.1:0-12710 GCA_038056005.1 Patescibacteria group bacterium | reverse complement strand
CGCGGGCGCGACGACAACCGGGGCGGGCTTCTTGACCTCCATGATCGCGGCGAGGTTGTCGCGGACGATCTGGGGGGTGCCGTTCTTCTCGAGGTAGTCGTACCGGTCCTCCGGGCTCTTTCCGGGGAGCTCCTGGAAGAGGTCGACCACCTGAAGCTGCTCCTGCGTGTTCGCCTGGTCGATGAGGTCGCTCTCGAGCGGACCCCACCGGCTGGGGTCGGCCAGGATGGCCTTGAGAACGGACGCATCCACCACCCCGATGACGGTGGTCGAAGATGCGCCGAAAAGGTCGAAAATCTGGGTCGGGTTCATGGAATGCTCCTGGTTCTTGGGAATTTGTCTACACGCGGATCGCGCGCAGAGCCAGCAAATATAGCAGAAAATAGCCATTTTGTCAAGGCGTATAACTTGACAAATCAGCCAAAAACTGCTATCTTCTTCAGTCCGGATTGTCCGGCAAAACCCAGGAGAAACCATGACCAGTGCCTCTGTCCAGACCCCCTCCGCTACCCCCACCCCCAACCCGACGCCGACCGGCGGCGTCGTGGGCGTGGTCGCCACCGACGCGCAGGACCAGCAGACCACGGCCGAGGCCCTCACCAAGGCCGAGGTCTGGAAGGCCGTGTTCCTGTTCGGCATGATGCTCGGAGTCGCGCTGCCCGTCGACCCGGCGGCGATCCGCTTCGAGCGCCTCACCTTCCGCCCCACGGTCATCCACTACCGCGGCCGGGAGGAGACGGTGCTCGGGGACTACTTCATGGTCATCGACGGCGACAGCCAGCGGCTCGAGCGGATCCTCGTCCGTCCCTTGTCCGACTTCATGTTCCAGTGCACCCGCGGTCAGGCGTACGACTGCTGGGTGTTCCGGCTGGAAAGCGGCGAGTGGGTGGCGATCCCGGCGATGGTCGCGGGCCCGGAGAAGGTCCAGGCCTACAACGACGTCGTGGGCCCGGACCGCGCGCTGGTGCCCGAGCACGAAACCGGCCTCTGGCTCGCGTTCGAGGGGCGCTACCCCATCATCCTCGACGTCACGGAGATCCTCGAGCGGAAGCACGAGGAGGGCCGCACCAGCCACCGGGTCGTGATCGAGCAGGGCGAGGACCCCAACGCGCGGGTGTACAAGCAGTTCTACCTCCACCACTCGAGCGTGAAGGAGGGCATCCCCCGCGGGAAGGGTGTGTTCATCGCCGACCTCGACAACCGTCCCGAGCGGCGGGGCTCGGTCCAGGTGTCCTACGCCGGTGCCTGGAAGCCCGGCATGGAGCTGTACTACCGGCGGCGCGGGACCCGGGTCGTCTTCGAGCGCGTGGCCGTGGCGGCGTTGCCCCGGCCGCCGGTCGAGACGAGCCTCGACCGTCCCCTCCTCGAGGTCGATCCGTCCGCCCTCCGATCGCTCGTGGGCCGGGTGGCCGCGACCCCGGCCACGGAGGACGACCGCTGGGTCCAGGCGGTCCGGGCGACCGGGGACAAGCGCTCGCTCGAGGTGCTCGCCGCCTTGAAGGTGGAGGCGGTGTCCCAGATGTTCGGGCCCGACCTCAGCCGCAGCCTCGACGAGCTGGAGGAGCTCGTCAGCGAGTACTCGATCGTCGGCAACCTCGCCGACGCCCTCAGCGCGACCAGCCTCACGGACGAGGCTCTCGACGCCACGGCCGTCGTCGTCAAGGCGCTGAAGGCCCTGCGGTTCGCGAAGGACATCAAGGAGGACGAGGACGCGGTGCTCGTGTGGATGAAGGGGTCCGGGGTCTCGACGATCAGCGTCAAGTTCCCGATCGTGATGAACCGCCGGCGCCAGGTGATCGACCGCTGCTGGAAGATCCTGCTCGAAGATCCCACCCTGTTCAAGGCCGAGGTCAACAAGCGGTCGGTGGAGCTCGACGCCCGTCGAATCCTCCCCCGGGCCGGGTACAATCCTTCCGACGCCGACGTCGCGAAAGCGATGGCGGAGCCGGATGGCGGGATGGGGCTCGTCTACCTCAACCGTTACCTCGAGAAGGAGGGCTACGCCAAGCTCACCTTCGAAGGGAAGGACAAGAACCGGTTCCGCCAACTGCTCGAAAGGGCGAAGGCGGAGATCAACAAGGTCCACCCTGCCACCGTGGCCGCACCCGGGGCCTAGCGCACCCCGGTAGTCCGAGAAGGGGCAGGATTCGCAGGCACGTACAGCCCTGCTCGAGTCCGCCCCACGCGCCCTCGCCCGGTCGCATCCCCGAAGGAAGCATTTCTTCGGGGGGCGACAATCAAAACGTCACCCTCGAAGGAAAGCTTCCTTCGAGGGTGCTGACTTTTTAAAATGGTTTTTACTTCAAGCCAAACAACTTTTCGGCGTTGGTGGTGGTGACTTTATCTACTTCTTCCACCGAAATATTTTTAAGCGCGGCGACTTTGGCAGCAACAAATTGAACATACCACGGCTCATTGCGTTTGCCGCGAAACGGCTCAGGAGTTAAGTACGGCGCATCGGTTTCAAGCATCATCATTTCAAGCGGACAATCACGCACCACTTGTTGCAGCGACGAAATCTTCCCCTCACTCTTTCGCGGCGGAAAAGTAATGATCCCTGTGAAGCTAGTGAGAAACCCAATCGCATGATAAGCCCGAGCTTCTTCGATCGTCCCCGTGAAACAATGGATCACTCCCCTTCGTGAAAGTTTTCCCGCATCAATAAATTCTTTAAGCATTGCTACTTGATCGGTATGAGCATCACGACAGTGAATCACCACTGGCAAGTTGAGTTCATCAGCCAAGGACAATTGTTTGCGGAGCTCCTCCTTCTGCTTCACAATCAACGCTGCCCGATCGACCTCTTCTGGAATGCGATAATAATCCAATCCACACTCCCCGATCGCCACGACCTTCGGATGCTTACCCAGCTCACGGTAATACTCAACATCAAAACTTTCACAACGTGTTTTAATTTCTTCCAGCTCATCTTCAAAATGCTGCTCGCAGGTGTGATTAGGATGCAGGCCGATCGTTGTGTAGACGCCGTCGTATTTTTCTGCGACTTCGATGCCATTTTTGCTGGTGGTTGATTGCGTGCCAACCGTCACCATACGCACGCCCTTTTCGAGCGAGCGCTTAATGACTTCATCCATGTCATCTTTGTACGCTCGAAAATGCACGTGGCAATGGGTGTCGATCATAGCTACTCAACAATCTTCAGCGCTTCAGCGACTTTATCTTGAATTATTTGTGGTACCAGCCCTTTGATCGTGTCGAAGATCGACAGGAGCCAACTCCCGACTTGCGAGCTGTCCATCAACTTCTGAATCCAATCAACTGGTAGTAAGGCGCCAGCAAAGTAGACAAAGGCGGCAACAGCGAGCACGCCTTCTAAAAATCCAAACACCGCACCGAGCAAGTGATCGATCGGTTTCACAAACGGAATCATCTTCATGAGCCCAAAACTCTTTTCCGCCATGCAGAACAAGAAACCCACCAGCCGCGAGACGACCAAATAAATAATCACGAACATGATGATCGTAGTGATCGAACTACTCGTATGCAGTAGATTCGCGAGCGGCTCACCAGCCAGGGGCGCCAAGCGCGAAGCAACCACGATACCTGCAATCGCTCCAACAAACGATCCTAGGGTATGAATAAATCCAAGCACGTAGCCGGTGACAATAAAAATCACCACGAACACGATCAGGATCACGTCGATCAAAGTGAATGTCATATAGCGTTGTTAGGCGGTGGCACCATGCGGGCGACCGCAAGAATTTCATCGTAAAAAAATCGAGGATTTTGTTTGCGCTCATCAGAAAACGCGCGAAAGGCAAGATCGCGGTAATACGCAGGGCGTGCGTTCGGGTCGGTGACCAAGCGATCAAATAACGCATCCAAACGCGCTTGCTCTTCTTCGTCTCGCATGTACGTACTTTGCTGAATATCTGCCTCTTTTTCTAGCTGCTCAAATTCCCGTACACGCTCTTCAACCGTTTCCGGGATTGGCCCACGCAGCATGGCGAACGTACGTTCATAACTTGCGCGCTGGCGTGGAGACATACCAGGAACTCCCCACCTAAAACCCGTTTCAATTCTGTCTGCGGTAAAAGAACGCAAATGAGGACTCGTGAGTACATCAACCGTTGTGCGTCCCGTGCCCAGCACTCCTTCTGAGGCGAATTCTGATGGATTGTTCATGCTGTACAATCCGCTCATTAAATCTGGATAAAGTTCTTCGTAATACAAATCTTCGTTAGGAAAAACAAACAGGCTGGCGTCGGTAGGATCTATTCTTTGCGCAGTGCTCTTAATAAAAGCCGGCGGTACAATAGCACCACCATTCTCTTTCATTTTCGCCAGCGTGTGAAGCAGGTCATGACCACTTGTGTATTTAGGGTCACTAATTTTTTGGCCACTCTGCACGCGCTGCGCCGCGCGATGATACGGCGCGGTATACCTCATGTTCTCTAGATCAAGGTTAGTGCAAAACTCCTCCAATTCCAACTTTTCGTCCGCGGAAAGCAAATCATAACCGTCCGTGCCAAACATATCGATGAGGTCACGCACATTATTTCTCACTGCTTCCAAGCGATCTTCGCGATCGATTTGTTGTATTTGTTCAAACCCCGGACTTATTTCACCACTCATAAAGACGGTTCCCTGCGTGGGAATAATGCTTCCACTTTAGAAACTGTTTGGCCAGACTTCAGACCACCCCAAATTATCGCATCAGACAAGCGCACTGTGGCTGGGTCGATACCGAGATTGATAAGGATTCGCTCAGCGGCTGAAGGAATAATGGGAAACAATGCAACCGCAATGTGACGCAACGCTTCCGTCAACTGATACATAAACGGCCCAACATCTCCACCTTCTTTTGCCATTTTCCACGGCGCCATATCATCCACCGACCGATTGCAAGCAGCAACGAGATCTTCAATGGTTCGTACGACATCATCAAACCGATAACGCGCAAAGGCCTCCTGATAATGCTTCCAAAAATCGACAACGTTATAACGATCCTCAACCACTGCGGGAATAGCGCCGCCACAAAATTTCTCGACCATTGTTGTTGTCCGGGCAGCAAGATTTCCTATTCCGTTGGCTAGCTTTGATGCGTAAACGGCTTCAAAAATAGATACTGAAAAATCCCCATCTTCGTAAGCCGGAAGCGCACCCAGCAAATAATAACGCACTGCATCGGTGCCGTAGGTTGCAACCAGATCATAGGGATTGATCACGTTCCCGATCGACTTCGACATTTTTTGACCTTCAGCGGTAATAAATCCGTGAATAAAAATCTGTTTGGACAAGGGCACGCCGGCAGATAAAAGCATCGCCTGCCACATGGCCGACTGCTGACGTAAATTATCTTTTCCTGCCACCTGCACACTCGGCCAAAAAATCCCAAATTCACCTTGGGTATTTGGCCAACCCAGGGTCGAGATGTAATTGACCAAAGCATCAAACCAAACGTACATCACCTGATCGTCATCTCCCGGCACCGGAACACCCCAAGGCATTTTCGCTTTTAAGCGAGAGATACTGAAATCCTGCAACCCGCTTGCCACAAAATTGCGAATTTCGCCCAGGCGGCTAGCCGGCACAACAAAATCTGGATGAGCAGCATAGTGATCGAGCAATGCTTGCTGATACTTGGACCAACGGAAAAAATAATTTTCTTCTTCGATATGTTCAATCGATAAATTTGGATGGATAGGACACTTTCCTTCAACGAGTTCGGAATCGGTCTTTTCTAACTCGCATCCCACGCAATATTTAATCGAGTAAGCCTTTTTGTAAATATCCCCGTTTGCATCGCATCGTTTCCAAAACTCCTGAGCAGCTGCAACGTGATGCTCATCTGTTGTGCGAATAAAATGATCGTACGTGAGATTTAAAATCTGTTTAAGGCCATCAAATTTAGCGGCATATAAATCGCAGTAAGCTTTTGGATCCAGCTTCGCTTCCAAAGCCTGCTTCCAAATTTTCATTCCATGTTCGTCGACGCCCGTATTAAAAACGACCTCCTCGCTAAGCAAACGATGATAACGAGCCAATGCGTCCGCCTGAACAATTTCAAGAGCAAACCCGATATGCGGATCTGCGTTGACATAAGGAAGAGTTGTCGTCAAGGAATAGCGATTCATACCGCGGCCAAAACAATAGCGAATTCGCCTTTGATACTACCAGTCTTGAGCTTGGCTGTCACTTCAGCTACTGTGCCGCGATAGATCGTTTCGTGCATTTTAGTGAGCTCGCGGCAGACCACGATTTGTCTCTCCCCGAGTCGCTCCGTGAGTTCCTCCATCGCTTTCATGATTCGGTGAGTTGATTCGTAGAGCACAACGATCCGTTCTTCTTTGGCTGCGCGATCAAAAAAGGCTTGCCTCCCCTTCTTGTGAGGCGGAAAACCCATAAACACGAACTCGTCGCCGTAAAAGCCACTGATCGACAATGCCCCAACAACCGCTGACGGACCAGGAATGGCCACAATCGTCACGTCGGGAAGCTGATCCACAACCTCGCGCACGAGCCACGAACCGGGATCAGAAATCGCTGGCGTGCCCGCATCGGTTACAAGCGCAAGATTCTTGCCTTCTTTCAAAAGATTCAAAATCTCCTCTAAACGTTTACGATCAGAGTGCTCATGGAAACTTACGAGCGGTTTTTTGATCTCGAGTCGAGCAAGAAGTTTCATTGTCACCCGCGTGTCTTCGCAGAGGATCGCGTCGGATTCTTTTAAGGTCTGGATGGCCCGCAAAGTGATATCCTGGAGATTACCGATCGGTGTTGCAACAATAGAGAGGGTGGGCATACCTCTCCATGATGTCAAAAACAACTCGTTTGAGCAAATATTGTCGTCAATCGAATTGTTTTGAGTCCTACCTAACCCCCCTGCCCCGCCTCCATTCCAAAAGCCGCAAAGCAAAACCAATAACTAGACTTCCCATCCGCCGCTACCACCCTTTCTTTAGAAGGCCTCGTCCCATCCAGCTGGCTTAAAGGAAAATAGATATCTGGCGAGGACTCATAACCAGCATAGGGGTTTGATGTGTAATCACGAATAGCTCCCGTTTTTCTGCTTAAGACATCCCCGCTGGGATATTCTGCTTTCCAATCTGCCCACTTCATAACGGTTGATGGATACGAAACAAGTTTTGATCCGCTACGCGATCCGCTGACTGCTTCACCAGTCAACTGAAGCCAGAGCGATTCCGTCGCCCGATCCTGCATCACTAAATTATTGTTGTAGACACTCCCTGATGTGGTAAAGCTATCTTCCCCACGTTCATAGACAATTGCTGAGCCACAAAGCGGATCATAAGTGGCGGCAATGTTCTTGGCCCCAATCTTGTCATTCACAATCTGGTGCCACGCCAAAATCTGAAATGGATAAAAGCGATGCGTTCCGCCAGCGGTAACGTCAATCCCAAATCCTTCATCAGACAAATGAGCGTCAGCGTTTACGACAGACTCAAACTTTGGATCATCAATCGCTGGCACCGCATCGGCTGCCGCACCGGTGGAAATAATCTGCTCAGCCACCGAACGCTCTGCTATTTTGATCGGCAAACGATTAGTAACTTCTTTGACTACCCCGTAGGCAATAATCAAAACAATCAGGGCGCCAAGGAGCCCCCGTTCACCGCGACTCATAGATTCGCAACCATCGCTCGCCACAATACGTAGGCAAGCACGCCAAGACCAATGGCGATCAAAATCAAAACGGCTCGATGATGATGTTTCATAGTAGTTTACAGGCTCACGTGTTCAGGATAACATCAGGAGACATAAACCTCAATCTATGGCTTACGAAGCAAAAAACTACGACCACCTGATCGGTACGCCAGGGTTTTCTGAAACCCTGCTCAAGAACCACTTCACGCTCTATCAAGGGTATGTGAAGAATGTGAATACGTTGCTGGAGAAGCTCCGCGCTGGCGACCCGGCGACACCGGAGTATGCGGAGATGCAACGCCGTCTCGGCTGGGAATTTAACGGTATGCGCCTGCATGAATTGTATTTCCAAAACATGATGCAGAATTCTCCTGGATGTGACAAAGATGCTCCGCTTTGCAAACAAATGGATGTGGATTTTGGGCCTGAGGAAAAAAGTTGGACCAAAAACTTTAAAGCGATCGCGGCGATGCGCGGAATCGGTTGGGTCATTCTTTACTGGGACCCGATCGGAGAGCGTCTCGTGAACACCTGGATCAACGAACACGACGTAGGTCACTTAGCAGGATGTTTCCCCCTCGTCGTGATGGATGTCTTCGAACATGCGTACATGACCGACTACGGAATCAAACGTGCAGATTATATCGAGGCGTTTATGAAATCGATTGACTGGAGTGTGGTCTACGAGCGATTTACTCAAGCAAAAATATAACTATGATTCATGTTGCACAACCAGCGCCAGAATTTAACAACGTCATGGCCTATCACAAAGGAGAATTTCACACGGTTAGTTTGAATGACTTCCGCGGCAAGTGGTTAGTGTTCTTTTTCTATCCACGCGACTTTACCTTTATTTGTCCGACCGAAATCAAAGGCTTCGGCGCCCATCGCGAAGAGTTTAAAAAGTTGAATGCTGAAGTGCTTGGGGCTTCCACAGATTCGGAATGGAGTCACAAAAATTGGTTTGAACGGGATTTGAAAGAAGTTGAGTATCCTGTACTTGCAGACGTGACCCACGAAGTTTCAAAAGCGTTCGATGTGTACAACGAAAAAGATGGTCTCGCAGAACGCGGACTGTTTGTGATTGATCCTGAAGGCATCGTACGTTATGCCTTGGTGAGCTCCGACTCGGTCGGCCGTTCAGTCAAAGAAACACTTCGTGTGTTGGAAGCGCTCCAGACTGGGGAAAAATGTCCGATGGAATGGGAACACGGTCAGGAGACTCTGGGGAAAGTTTAAAAGGCCTTCAAAAACTCAATCAACGTTCGCACACCAACACCAGTCGCGCCGCGGCTGGTGTATGCGTTCATGGGCTTTTCCGCAAACGCCGGGCCAGCGATGTCCAAGTGGACCCATGGTAAGCCTTCCACAAATTCTTGTAAGAACAAACCGGCGGTCAGTGCGCCGCCGTAGCGGCCAGCCAAATTTTTAAGGTCAGCCACTTCTGACTTGAGTTCACGTTTGTAGTTTTTCTCAAGCGGCAGGCTCCACATTTTTTCACCTGCTTCGGCGGCAGCCATGAGAACTTTGTTTTCGAGCTTGGGATTATTCGACATCGAGCCCACGATCTCTTCGCCAAGCGCGACCATACAGGCGCCGGTGAGCGTCGCGAGATCGATCATCGCGTCTGGCTTCAACTTCACCGCGTACGACAGCGCGTCCGCGAGTGTCACACGGCCCTCAGCGTCAGTGTGAAGGACTTCAATGGTGGTGCCGTTCATGGCGGTGACCACATCGCCTGGGCGGATCGCTTTGCCGGACGGCATATTTTCGCAAGCAGCGAAGATGCCATCAACAGCAATATTCAAGTTTAATCGCGTGAGCACTTTGAACACCCCGAGCACAGCGGCCGCGCCGGCCATGTCGAGTTTCATGGTGTACATGTACTCCGCTGGTTTGATGGACAGTCCGCCGGAGTCAAACGTAATTGCTTTGCCGACCAAGGCCACGCGCTTCTTGGCCCCACGTGGTTCGTAGCGCATGTGCACAAAATACGGCGGATGATCAGAGCCTTGGGCGATGCCAAGAAACGCACCCATACCAGCTTTTTCACAAGCTGCTTTGTCCATCACTTTCATTTTGATCTTGCCTTTGCTGGCCTTCACGATTCCCTGTGCGATATTCACAAGCTCAGCTGGGTGAGTATGCGCTGCTGGTTGGTTAACTAAATCGCGAGCGAGAAGCGTGCCTTCAACACCAAGTTCCCCAACAGTAACCCCCGCCATAGCTTGGGCGACCGAGCGAGCATCAGGGGCAACGATCGTAAACGCTTGCACCGAAGGCTTATTCTTTTTCTTTTTGTAGGCATCAAACTTGTAGGCAGCAAGGCGAGCTCCTTCAACCATCGACTTGGCCACCGTCTTAGCTGAAAGCTTTTGATCAAACAGAGCAGCAACGACGGTTTTCACCCCCAACCGTTCCGCCTCATTCATCATGCACGCTGCGGCTTCACGGACTGATTCGCTGGTCAGGTCTTCTTTCTTTCCAAGTCCGAGCAACAACACGCGTTTGGCTTTAACTGACTGATCGCCGCGAACCACCATAGCCTCCCCAAGTTTACCTTTAAAATGATCCTCCTTGGCTACGGTCTGCAGATGGCCCTTCAACGCCTTCTCCCCCTCTCCTTCCCGCACTCCAATAACAAGCAGGTCGACTTTTTCCTCCACAAGACTCCCTTTCCTGACAGAAATTTCCATAAAATTTGCATTAATCTTTCATTTTGGATACCATGAGGCCACAAATTAATCAACTGCTATGGGCATGAGAAAAAAAGGCCGCAACGTTTGGAAGGCCGAGCGCAAAGTAGCCGAAGCCGGTCGCCGTAAGAACGCCGCGATTCGCCATAAGAAAGCTGCTGCCAAAACCAAATAACAAAAACGACCCCGCGGGGTCGTTTTTGATTTTGCCATCGGGATTCTTTTATTGAAGTTACGGCCGGACTATTTATGTGGAATTGGCAGGTTGGTTAGACCACCTTTTAATTTGTGGCCGCTTACGGCCACAGGGTGATCATGTGTGATCACAGGAAGGCCACACACGGCCACAAATTAGAACATGCCATCTGGAGGTCGCTAAAACTCAATACTCCAGCACAACCCACCAGCCCGGTCTTCTCTAAAAGAAATTAAGAAATTTGAATCTCGTCCTCAATAAGTAATTCAAATCCATAGGTCTCTTGAATGTAGCGGCGCGTGCGCGTGAGGCCAACCATGCCGGTACGACGCACAATTTCAATTCCGTGGTGATCAAAACTTGATCCAGTAATCAACCCGAGTTCACCAGGCGCCAGCAAGGTCATCTTTTCGCGATACGGCAACTTGAGTTCACCGACCAAACGTCCGTCGCGCACAATACGCAAGGTATACATTTTGCCATCTTCCAAAGCCTTCACCGAGGTTGTTTTGATGTTGTCAAAGGAATCAAACCAAACGATGTGGTCATTGGTGACCGGGGTCCAGTTCCAAAGTGACAAATCTTGCGGCTCGTATTTTGCAAGGAGCTCGTTGTCTGGCGTCGATGTGAACTCACCGGCAGCCTTTGGAAATACATAGGCTGAGCGAAATTGACTCCCCGACTTGTTCCCGTCGTCTCCCTTTTTCATGTAGAGATGAACGATTTGATCTTTGATGAGCGTCAGCGAGTAACCGTCATTTGGTCCCACCAGTAAAGCACCATTTTTAAGCTCAGCAAAAATCATGACTCCAGCGCGATTATCAGCGTGGACTTCAGAAGCACCTCGAGGCGCGGCGTTAAAGAGCACAACGTCGCCGGCGTTGAATTCACTTTCTGCCAACAAGAAACTCAACGACAGCGTCGCAAACGGTTCAGCTGAATAAAAGCTCGTCGGAACTCCCGGAAACGCTTGTGCAACTTGCGACTCAATTCTAAGGCGCGCATTAGCGTCCGAGCAGTCATTAATCATGATCACACGATGGACTTGCATACGGATGGAAGATAGCAGAACGTTGACAATTTGAACAGCCAAGCTTAGTTTAAGTCGAGACCAGGAACTCAATGCCCACCACGTGCACGCTGCCAACGCTCAAGGAGTTCGTCTTCGCCAGGCACAAACGGCGCCGACACCTCCTCGACCGACTGATCGCAGAGCGTGACGCCCTCTACCGAGAGGGAGCCGCTGACGAAAGGGTCGTGCCTGTGCACGCCCTTTTCCGAGCAATCCGACAGAGGATGAGCACCCACAAGAGGGGCCGCCTCGCCACCGATCGTGACTTCCGGGACGCCTTCGACCAAGCGATCGAGACAACTCGATTCATGGACCGCCCCATGATCTGCGCACACGATGTAATTTGCGCGACCTAGCCCGCTACTCCTCTCCCCGAGGGCGCACGACGCGTCCTCTTCGGCTTTTAAGAGCCATGTTATGATGATGGCCGTATGGCAATCGACCAAAAACTATTACGTTGGTACAAAAAGAATGGTCGTGATTTACCGTGGCGAAAAACACGCGAACCGTACAAGATCTTGATCTCCGAAGTAATGCTCCAGCAGACGCAAGTACCTCGCGTTTTGTTGTATTACAAAAAGTGGTTAAAGCAATTCCCAAATTGGAAGGCGCTCGCAAATGCATCCAATGCTGAGGTGATCCGTGCTTGGGCCGGGCTTGGATACAATCGCCGCGCATTAGCTCTGCGAGACATTGCGAAACAAGTCGCGGAGCGAGGTGCTCCGAAAAGTGTTGATGAGTGGCAGCAACTCAAAGGAATCGGCCCTTACACTGCCGCAGCGGTGAGTGTATTTACAAAAACGGAGCGCGTGATGCCAATCGACACAAATATTCGTCGTGTGCTCGATCGAGTCTTACTTGGTGTTCCCTTCCCTAATCCTCAACTAGACGAGAAGCTAAATGTTCGAACACCAAAGTTGCTCAATCGAGTTGATTTCGACTTGGTACCACAAGCCTTGTTTGACCTGGCAACTTACATTTGCAAAAAGATTCCTGACTGCGCCATCTGTCCTCTCCGGGATGAATGCTTAGCCGCCCCCAAATTTCTAAAAGGCTCCGTTCGGATTCCTAAAGCAATGATCAAAAAGCCCGTGGAGAACATTCATCGCAACAAAAA
>JBBUGS010000053.1:0-3296 GCA_038056005.1 Patescibacteria group bacterium | reverse complement strand
TGAAAGAGTTTTTAGCGCCACCGGCGGATAAAAAAATTGTGTTTGTGATTGATGAAGATGTTGAGGTCACGGCCGAGGGTTCGTCGTTTACTGCGCTCGGGCTCGACATGGAGCTCCGCGTTCCCGGACGGTTTAATGTTGAAAATGCGTTGGCAGCGATTTCGGTGGTCAAAGAGTTGGGGCTGAGTCCCGAACAAATTGCAACAGGTGTGGCGCAATTACGCGGTGTTCCTGGCCGGCTGGAAAAAGTCGAGGCTGGTCAACCGTTTACCGTGATTGTTGATTACGCGTTTGAGCCTGGAGCGATGCAGCAGATTTATGACGCTCTTGCGTTGATGCCCCACGAACGGTTGATTCACGTGCTCGGAAGTTGCGGCGGCGGACGCGACGCGGCCCGCCGACCTATTTTGGGGCGCATGTCCGGCGAGACTGCCGACATCACCATCGTCACTAATGAAGATCCGTACGATGACGACCCTATGCAGATTATTCGTGAAGTGGCTGCGGGCAGCCGCGAAGCAGGAAAGAAAGACGACGAAGATCTGTTCATTATTGAAGATCGCGGGGCAGCGATTGGCAAGGCGATCGCTTTGGCTAAGCCTCACGACATCGTCCTCATTACCGGAAAGGGAAGTGAGCCGGTGATGGCGGTAGCTAATGGCAAGTTGATTCCCTGGGACGATCGCGAAGTGGCGCGCAAAGAAGTTCTCAAACTCCAAGAGTCTTAGCGTATGGATACGACCAAGCTCCATTTGAAGGAAGGGGAAGAGTTAATCCTGGCGGTACACGGATCGCTTCTGGCACTCGCTCCCAAAATTGCTCTGGCATTTGTTTGGTTGGTGTTGCCGTTCTTTTTATTGTTCCCGCTTTTTCACATGCGCACGTTTGGGGTGATTCTGTTCGTGATCTTGCTCCTGACCGGCGGGTTCTATGCCTATCGATTATATAAAATGTGGAGCGACACGGTGTTTTTTGTGACCGACCAGCGGGTTGTTGATTTTGATCGTCCCGGGCTCACGCGACATGTTGTTTCCGAAGCCAGCTTGAATCAGATTCGGGAGATTTCGTATGAAATCGACGGCTTTTGGGCCACGATCCTGCGCTATGGTACGCTGAACATCCAGATTCGCGGTAGTGAAGTGGATTTGACTGTGTTTAATGTGCGCCATCCTTCGAAGATTCAAGAATTGATTCACGAAGTAAGAACGCCATGACCCCGTTCATCAAAAAACTCCTGGGCCTGCGGGTTTTTTTGATCATCAACTTGGTGATCCTCTTTTTCTTGGTATTCAGTTTTGGACGTGAGTACATGAAGAATGCTTCGATTGAGAGGGAGATCGCCAACTTGCAGGCAGATAAGGAAGCGTTGGAAACGCAAAATGTAGAATTGCTTTCGCTCGGTCAAACCATTCAAACCCAATTCTTTTTAGAGAAAGAAGGGCGGTTGAAATATGGACTTCGCAAGCCGGGCGAGCAGTTAGTGGTGGTGACTGACGAACAAACCAATACGCCGACCGCGACATCCTCGGAGCAAATCGCTGCCTCTGATGCTGCGGCAGAAGTGTTGAGTGTCGAGTCCGCCAGCATCTCAAACCCGACGCGCTGGTGGTACTACTTCTTTAAGCACGATGCTTACGATGCCCTTCAACAAAGCTATGGTGGATAATGAAACTCCCGAGGTAGCAGCGCAAATTCATACCAAAGCGCGTCCACGATTTTCTAAATGGCCGCCGCTTATTTTGCTTGCGATTTTTTTGTGCGTGTTTGGGTGGAACGGACTGATGGTGCGCCACTGGGATTCGTTGCCGGTGCGAGCCTTCACCGCGGTGATTCCGATTCCGGCCGTGGGGGTGAATGGCGACGTGATTAGCTATCACGATGTGTTAAAGCGGAAAGATATTTTAGTGTGGCTGAACACCGACGAGATGAAAGAAGAAACATTGTTGGTGGCAGCGGTGGATGCCTTAGTGAATCAAAAAGTCACTGAGCAAATTGCTAAGGAGTTGGATGTGGAAGTGACCAAAGAGGATTTAGAGAAGGAACTCGAAGTGTTGAAAGCTGGCCGAAGTGATGACGATTTTTGGAAAGAGGTGAAGACAGTCCTCAACATGCGCGAGAAGGCATTCACGAGTACTGTGCTGGAGCCTTTTGCCCTGGCCAAAAAGTTAGATGGTGCGGTAGTCACATCAGCCAAAGTCCAAGAAGTTCCCAAGCGCGAGATTGAAGAAATCCAACGCCAATTGAATGAAGGGGCTAGTTTTTCCACGCTCGCTCAGCAATTTTCCGATGATCCTTCAGCCGTTGATGGAGGCGATATTGGCTACGTAACTGCCGCGACTGTGCCGGAAGGGTGGGAAGCGTTGCTCAACTTGCCCGAAGGGGGAACGACGTCGATTATCGAAACGCCACGTGAGTTTGTGATCGCGCGCGTCGCCTGGCTCGTGGGCGGCGAAGATGAAGTGCAAATTCGCACCCAAGCGATTGTGGTCAAAAAGAAAACGTTTAGCGAGTTGTTTGAAGAAACGCTTGCCAAAAGCATTATCAACAAGACGATTCGTTTGAGTGAGTAATATGCCCCATGCCTTTTCTTCATTTACGCATATCGATACAAAAGAGACGCTCACGGCATTGCATGCTTCCGCGACCGGACTTTCCGAGGCTGAGGTGAGTGGGTTAAAAAAAGAATTTGGTCGCAATCAATTTGCGAGCTCCAAGACGGGTGCGCTGCGTATCTTCGCCCGTCAATTTCAGTCGCCGTTTATTTATTTGTTGATCGCGGCGGCGGTCTTGGCCTGGATTTTGGGTGAGCACATTGATGGGCTAGTTATTTTTGGTTTTGTGTTCGTGAATGCAGTGATTAGTTTTTATCAAGAATATCGTTCGGAACAGACGGTCAAGTTGCTCAAAAAGTTTATTGCCCCGAAGACGCGGGTGCGGCGTGATGGGCAAGAGGTGGAAGTCGATCGCACCGAGCTTGTGCCGGGCGACATTGTGCTCGTTTCGGCCGGCGACATGATTCCTGCTGATCTGCGCTGGCTCACGAGCAATGATTTGTTAGTTGATGAGTCTATTTTGACTGGCGAATCAGTGGCTGTTCAGAAAAAAATCGAGGCGCTTGAAAAACAAACCGAAGCAACTTATGAAGCCACCAACATTGGATTTTGTGGCACGACCGTGATTGGGGGGCGCGCAGAAGGCGTGATAGTGGCAATCGGGGCTAAAACCGTGCTCGGCGAGATTGCTCGGGTCACGGTGGAAACCGAGCGGGTCAGCGGATTCAACTTGGAGATCAAGGC
>JBBUGS010000052.1:0-11204 GCA_038056005.1 Patescibacteria group bacterium | reverse complement strand
GGTTCGATGTCGGCGCGATTATTATCACCGAGGCCGCCCCAGAGATTGTGCACTTAATTGGCGTCTAATATGACTATCCCTCAGCCGGTAAAGCCGATCTATCTCGCCCTCGCTGCCCTGGTCCTCGGAATCGTTGCCGATATTTTTTTCATGACCAAAGATTGGGGGATTGTGGTCCCGATCTTTACCGTGATCTTTTTCGCGATGGTCGCGGTACTCGATCGCCAGGCGGAGAAGCGCATGCGCCCGTTTGATGTCGCCGTGATGGTTTCGGTGTTGATCATCTCTATCTTCTTTGCGATCCGCGACAGCGAAATGCTCTTTGTGTTGAACATGCTTGTGATGCTCTACCTCACCTGTCTTATGCTCGTGAGTTTGTACGGCGCTAACATCAAGGGGTTTCGTCCTTGGGATTTCTTTATCTTTCCGACCTTTGATTTCTACGCCGCGCTCATGACTTCTGCCGGGATCTTTAAACACTTGAAGCCGAGCGGCTCTGGCAAGTCTCGGGTTTTTGGGGCGCTTCTTGTGGCTGCGATTCTGCTGGTGATTTTCGGCGCGCTGTTTGCCGGGGCTGATCAAGTGTTCCAAACCATTGTGCATGATGCCCTAAACGGTATTGATGGATTTGATGATCTAGCCGTCGTCTTGTTTGTGGGGGTGATTGCGCTTCTCGCTTTTGCGCCAGCCTTTTGGCGTCGAGCCACCATTCGTGAGGTCAAACCCATTCAAAGCACCAAAGATGTTGGGGTTGAGTCGGTGATCGTTCTCGGACTCATTGATGTGTTGTTCTTCCTGTTCATTATTGTTCAATCCGTGTACTTGTTCAGTGGCCAAGCAAATCTCGAGGCGTTCCATACCACCTTCGCTGAATATGCGCGCCAAGGGTTTTTCCAATTGTTGACGGTCGCCATTCTCGTCTCGGTGATTGTTTGGACTTTGCGCTACCTCACCTTTGGTGCCTGGAGTTTGGTCGTGAAGACGTTGCAAGTGGTGCTCATTTTGCTGACCGGGGGAGTGCTGGTATCTTCGTGGATGCGTCTCTCGTTATATGAGCAGCAATTTGGTTTTACGCACGATCGTCTGTTCTCGCATTCATTCTTGTTAGTGGTCGCGGCCGTGTTAGTCTTGCTCCTCATTGGCTTGAGTGCCAAGGTAAAAGATTACGTGTTGCTGCAGAGCACCCTCGCGGTGTTCATTTTGGCAGTGCTTGGAATGAACCTCGTGAACCCCGATGCCTTTATTGCTCGACAGAATATTGCCCGCGCCGCTCAGGGCTACGAAGTCGACGTCCCACACTTATTGTCGCTTTCAGATGACGCCACCCCCATTGTCTTGCCTTACTTGCAGGATCAGTTAAAGACGTACCAAGATCAGGCTGCCCATTTGCAGGATCTACAAAATCAGGTCAACGGTTTGCAAGAGACAATCAAATCAATGAAGCTTACTATTCGAGACTTGGAGTATCAGGAGATTCAAAAAGAGCTTCGGGCGTTACGAAAGGAGATTGGGGAGATCGGCACGCCTACCTATCGTGCCTTTGTGGAGTGGCAAACAAATTACGTTTATAACAATGCCTGGCAGGCCTGGAACGTTGCTCGCATTGAAGCCAGGCATGCTCGCGAGGTTTTTGCAGAAGCGACCAAGTAATTTCGGAGTCTTTTAAATGAAGATGGGGGGGCGGGATAGCCTCGGGATAGCAGGTTTTTCTACCAGCGGTGTTCAACCGGTGTTTCTGCGGCTATTGAGTGGTGTTTAGGCGGTGATTCTCCGGTGGTACAGAAATGGGCAGTACCTCATAGCCTCCGAAACAATTAGATTGACGCCAACTTGTGCTCAATCGAATTGTTTTTAGTGCTGGAGAGACACCCTTCCCTAAACCACTTTTCCCCACCATGTCAATAAAAGGTCCGTAAAGTGTGCCCTAGACAAAGTCATGGACTTGTGATATTCTGTAGCTATGTAGGACTCGTCAGAATAGACGGGTCTCATTTCTTAAAAGAACGCTACGCTATGCCAAGCCCCATTGAACAAGCTATCCGTCAGATCTGCGAAGAGAAAGGTCTTGCTTACGAGTCAGTGCTCGAGACGATTCAAATTGCCATGGCTGCGGCCTATCGCAAAGACTTCGGAGAAAAAAATCAAAACGTAGAGGTGACTTTTGATCCTGAGTCAGGTGAAATAAAAGCGTACGACGTGAAGACTGTTGTTGAAGATATTAGTGAAGAAGAGCTCGAAGCTATTAAGCAAGCAGAAATCGAGCGGCGCGAAGCAGCCAAAGCAGCGCGTGAAGCGGGTCAAATTCCAGCTGCGCCAGTGGAAGGTGAAGAAGACGAAGATCGCTTCAATCCGAAGTTACACATCATGATCACCGAAGCCAAAACGATGAAGTCTGATGCGGATCTTGGGGAAGTGATGAAAATTGAACTTCCTGTTCCTGGGGAATTTGGACGCATGGCCGCTCAGACCGCCAAGCAGGTGATCACTCAAAAGTTGCGCGAAGCCGAGCGCGAAATTATTTTTGCTGAATTTAAAGATCAAGAAGGCCAAGTGGTCATGGGGTCAGTGCAGCGCAAAGAAGGCCGCATTGTCTTGGTCGATATTGGTCGTACCACTGCGGTGGTGCGTGGCGAGGATCAAATTCCTGGCGAGCGTTACAACCCGGGCGAACGCATGAAGTTCTTGTTGAAGGAAGTGGCGATTGGCCCTCGTGGGCCAGAGCTGGTGCTTTCGCGTTCAAGTGAAGACTTTGTGCGGCGCTTGTTTGAATCCGAAATTCCGGAGATCGGTGATGGTGACGTGCAGATTAAGGGCCTCGCTCGTGAGGCTGGGTCGCGCACTAAGATTGCCGTGGCTACCGATAATGATTCGATTGATCCGATCGGCGCCTGTATTGGTCAGCGCGGGACCCGCATTCAAACGATTATTTCTGAAATAGGCGGAGAAAAAATTGATGTCATTGAATGGAGTGATGATGCCGCTTCGTTCATTACCCACGCCTTGTCTCCAGCCAAAGTCTTGAAAGTGGAATTGAATCAAGACGAGCATTCGGCCGTGGTTACCGTTGGTCCAGATCAATTGTCGCTCGCGATCGGTCGCGGAGGACAAAACGTCCGCCTCGCCGCTAAGCTCAGTGGCTGGAAGATCAACGTTCAAGAAGAAGGCAAGCCAGCGGATGAGGTTCTTGCCGAAGAATCGACCGAGACTGTTGCTCCCGAGCCTGCTGCCGAGTAATAAAGATTATGAACATTTTTTTCACGCTCCTTTACCAACCGCTCTTTAATTTACTCGTCTGGCTCTACGACGTCCTGCCAGGCAATGACATCGGGATTGCGATTATCGCCATGACTGCGATCATCCGTATTTTGTTGTTGCCGATGTCTGGGCAGTCGCTCAAATCACAAAAGCGGATGCAAGATCTGCAGCCAAAGATCGAAGAGGTTAAAGCGCGCACTAAAGACAACAAAGAAGCGCAGGCCAAAGAACTGATGCAGCTCTACAAAACAGAGAAGGTCAATCCACTGTCTTCCTGTTTGCCGCTCGTGGTCCAGCTGGTTATTTTGATCGCCCTCTATCAAGTGCTTTCTGCTGGGCTCAATTCGACCTCGCTCGATGCCTTGTACCCATTCGTCCATAACCCAGGACATCTCGACGCCATGTTCCTCGGCAAGGTCGACCTTGCGACCCCCAACGTCGTGCTTGCCGTGCTTGCTGGTATTGTCCAGTTCTTCCAGGCGCGGATGATGATCACTAAGCGATCGAAACCGGTGACTCCTGGCGCTAAAGATGAAGCCATGCTCGCGACCATGAACAAGTCAATGCTTTACTTCATGCCAGTGATTACGGTCGTGATCGGTGCTTCACTTCCTGGAGGCCTCGCGTTATATTGGTTAGTGTCCAACCTGTTCATGGTTGGTCAGCAAATATTCGTGTTTCGAAAACAGGACAGCACTCAGGCGAGCGCGGACATCGTGGTCGAAAAATAATCAGGGGGCTGTATGCCGACCGATCTCGAGCAATCGATTTTTCGCACCATTGCCTATTTTTCGCTGTTTGATTACCCCGTGACTGCATTCGAAATTTGGAAATGGTTACTGATGCCAAGCGCTGGCTATCAACTGGTTGATGTTCGCGAGACGCTCACAATAAGTGAGTGGCTGAAGACTCGTCTTGAAACCCAAGATGGGTTTTTTGTACTCACTGGGCGAGGCGATATGGTCGCTACTCGCCACGAGCGGTTTCTTGACGCGACCCGCAAGTTCAAGCGCTTGCGCCGTGCCTGTCGCTATCTCGCTCTGCTCCCGACGATCAAGATGCTCGCCGTGTGCAACACCCTTGCCTGGATGAACACCAAACCCGAAAGTGACATTGATCTATTTATTGTCGTGAAACCTGGACGCATTTGGACCGCCCGACTGTTCACGGTGTTGCCGTTCAAATTACTTGGCCTGCGTCCCATGCAAGGAGCAGTCGATCCGGTTTGTTTTAGTTTTTTTGCGGCCGCTGATCACCTGGACTTCCGTCCCGTACGCCTGGTAAAAGACGATATCTACTTAGCGGCCTGGATTCGTTCGTTGGTGCCCGTGGTCAATCGGGGTGATGTCGAACGCATGTCGGACGCAAATTCTTGGGTGAAGCGGGCGTTCCCAAATAGTTTTGGTGTGACCGTTGCTCGCCCCCACCGTTTTGTTGTTCGATCTTCTCGCCTACCTGCCGAGGAGGGTTCCGGGCTCGTGGCCCGATCCGTGGAACACCTGGCCAAGGTTATCCAACGCCGTCGCCTACCTGCCGAGATCAAGAAGTTAGCCAACCAAGACACGCGCGTGATCGTCAGCGATACGATGCTCAAGTTTCACCCTAACGATCGCCGGGGCGAGATTTTAGAGAAACTAGAAACGCTATGCGTGCATTAAGAGCAAACCTCTTTCCTTGGTTGGTCTATGTCGCCTTGTTTTTGCTTCCGTGGCAGACGCGTTACATCTTTGATCAGAAGCTGATTGGTGGGGAGCCATTTGAATACGGCACGCTGTCGGTGTACGCGGTCGAGCTCCTCGTTCTCGCTGCTTTTTTTCTTGGTCAACGCCTGATGATTCGTCGTGAACATCAGGTGAGTGTGAAAACGATAGGGATCGTTCTCCTTGCTGTCGCCATCTCTATTCCGTTTTCGTTCAATGCCGATTTGTCGTTGAATGCTTGGATGCATCTGGTCTTTGCCGGCGCGCTTTTTTGCTTGCTGCTTGACCAGCGTGTTGATCGCACCCGTGCGATGACGGCTTTCGTTCTTGGTCTCATCGGTCCTGCCGTTCTCGGGCTCTTCCAGTTTTTTAGTGGCTGGTCGCCGCTTTCAACTATTTTTGGACTTGCCTTCCACGAAGCCTCACAGCTGGGTGCTTCGGTGATTGAATCCGAAGCCGGGCGTCAATTGCGTGCTTACGGCAGTTTTTCTCACCCCAACGTTTTTGGCGGTTATTTAGCCATTGGATTATTGCTCACCTTTTTTCTGGCTTCACGGCACAAAACCCGCTTTACCTACTTCCTTCAACTTCCGCTTGTTTCTCTATTTTCGTTCACCTTTATTCTGACATTTTCCCGTTCCGCGTGGCTAGCTTTTCTCGCCGCTGCTGCCGTCGGTATCTTTTTTATCGTCCGCCAACATCGGGCACTTATTCGTACCCACGCTCCGCGTCTTGGACTAACGGCGCTTCTTCTTGCTGCTGCTTCACTGATATTTATCACCCCGTTCGTTAATCGTTTTGATCCGAATGAGCGGCTTGAGCAAATCTCGGTCAGTGAGCGTGTTCATCAATACCAAGCCTTTCCTCTAGTTGTGAACCATGACTTGCTAACTGGCGTCGGTGTTGGCGCCTACACCTTGGCCCTTGCTGAGATAAAGCCGAGTCAACCAGCCTGGTCTTATCAACCCATTCACAACGTGCCACTTCTCGTGCTCGGTGAAGTGGGGATCGTGGGAGCACTAGCCATGATTTTTTGGGCCGTCACTGTTGATCGGGTGAACTACGCTGCTATTCGTCGTCGAAGTGTCACCGCTATCGGAGGCATCGTCCTCGGCACTGTCCCCCTCGTGATTATCTTTTTTGATCACTACCTGTGGTCTTCGTGGCAAGGTCTGGCGTTGCTCATGTTTTTGATGGCGATGACACTCCGGCTTTCCGAGTAGTTACACACATTTTGACATTGACAAAATTATTATTCCGTGATTAAATAAAGACAAGTTAAGCGGGGTTAATCGATGAACCTTAGCTCTTAGTGTCACAGATGTGGCCTTCGAGAATCATCTACCGGGATGATCTCGAGGGCTTTTCTGTTTTTGGCCCGGAAGGCGTGGGGCGGTGGGAGTAAAGGTAACTCCGCTTAACTTGACACTAAGAGTTACGGGTTCGAGTCCCGTCCGCTCCACCACGAGCGAAGGCTCGCTTCCGGGATCAACAAACCCCGTTGGTAAATACCGACGGGGTTTGGGTTTAACGAGTAAGGTATCACCGAAGCTTCAGCTTCGGATCGGTGGGTTGCCCCAAAAACAATTAAAGTATGCGTGAATTCAGGGAAATGTCAGGGGCTCATTAATGGCGTCCGGGATAGGTTTCTGCTATTCTCGTACCGCATGCCGCGACCTCTTTTAGAAATCAAACACCTCAACAAAGAATACGGACGTCAAATCGTTTTGGATGACGTCTCGTTTAATATTTCTGAGGGCCAGAAGATTGCGCTCATTGGCCGCAATGGGGCAGGGAAGTCGACGCTGTTGAGTATCATTACGAGCGCCTTAGAGGCAGACTCAGGTGAAGTCACCTTGCTGCCCTGGACGCGGATGGGGACGGTGACTCAGCATGAAGCTTTGCCGGCGGACGTCACCGCTGAGGCATATCTTGAAGAGAAATGCGGAAAGCAATCGTGGGAGATCGCCAAATTGGCAGCGCGGTTTGGACTCAGTGCTACCGAGCTTGCCATGCCTCCTTCGGCTCTTTCCGGCGGTTACCAAATGCGCGTCAAGTTGATCGCGATGTTGCTCATGGATCCTAACTTGTTACTCCTCGACGAGCCAGTCAACTATTTGGATGTGCCGACACAGATGTTGCTCGAACGGTTTTTGCAAACATTTGATGGCAGTTTTATTTTGACTTCCCATGACCGTGAGTTTTTACAAAACACCTGCACCGACACAATCGAAGTTGAGCGGGCCAAGATCACCCAGTTTCCAGGAGGAGTCGAAGAGTTTTTAGTCTGGAAAGAAGAGCAGCGTGAATTGCTTCTCAAAAATAACAAACGCTTGTCGCGCGAGATTGCTCACACACAAGTCTTCGTTGATCGGTTTCGTTACAAAGCCAGTCTTGCGACGCGCGCTCAAAGTAAGATCAGACACATTGCTAAATTGCGTCGCGAGCTGCGAACGATCAACGATGCGCTGGCGACCGCTCGCATTTCTATTCCGTGCCCACCGCTTCCGGGCGGCATTGCTATTCGTTGTGAGAATATCTCTGTCGGTTATAACGGCCACGCGGTTGTTAAAGATATAACCTTTGAAGTTGAGCGCGGACAGAAAGCCGTCATCGCCGGTGAAAATGGTCGTGGGAAATCTACACTTCTCAAAACGATTTACGACAAGATTCCTGCCATCAGTGGAAACATTAAGTGGTGGCACCGCAGTGACATTGGCTATTTCGATCAAGACACGGCGGCCACACTCGTCCCCGATGAAACCGTGCTCAACTACTTGTCGCGCATGGCTCCACCTGATGCATCTGCTGAACGGCTCTTGATGATGGCCGGCAACTTTTTGTTTCGCAACGATGATCTTGAGAAGACGTCGAAAGTTCTCTCCGGCGGCGAACGGGCCCGGCTGTGTCTTGCCGGCCTCTTGCTTGGTGAGCACAACACCTTGCTGCTCGACGAGCCGACTAACCACTTGGACGTTGAGACGGCCGAGACTCTGGCCGAAGCACTCAAGGAATATAACGGCACAGTTATTTTCGTATCTCACGCCCGGACGTTTGTGAATGCGCTTGCTGATCGCGTATTTGAAATTCGCGGCGGCACAATGCGCACGTATCACGGTACGTACGAAGAATACATTGGGGATCTTTCAGCGATGGCTGATGAAGAAGCCGGCGCTCCGGTAGCCAAAGAGGATGATGGTAAATCAAATGCTGAGCGGCGGGCTCTCATCAAAGAGAAACGCCGCAAAGTCAGTCGCTTGGAAGAAGAAGTCAAAGCGCTCGAAACAGAGAAGAGCGCCATTTTGGCTTACTATTTTGAAAATCCTACCGATTACGCTCCAGATAAAGCTGAACGATTAGCGCAGATTGGCGATGAACTCGCTGACCTCGAGCGCCGCTGGCTAGAACTTCAAGAGGATATTGAGAAGGCCGCGCACGCTTGACAGGGAAGCGCTGATCGGGTAGGCTCCTCCGCATTCTCGGTTGACTCGAGTTTCTCTAAGGAAATTTGGGTCACCTGGGAAACCCATGCACGACATTTGGCTTCTGAAGCTCAACGTCCGTGACACCGACCGCCGGCTGGTGGTGATCGAGCTCCTCGCCCGGTTCCAGCAGGTCAACGGTGCCGTGCCGGATGAGACCATCCGGGACGCGCCGGAGCACGAGCGGATGCTGATCGAAGCGGCCCTGGCGCCGCGCACGGAAGAGCAGCGGCCGGTGGAGGTCGTGATCTTCAAGACCTGCTGCCTGCGTGGGACCATGCTTCTCGCGGTTGCTGGGGAGACCGACACGGCAATCACCCTCCGTCGGGTGGACAACATGGGAGAGGCCGAGTTCTTCATCTCGACTTCGTACATCCCCCCCGAAGAACAGATGCCGTCGCGATCGTCATCACCGCCGCGTCGCTCCGGACGGCGTGCCACCCCGCGTCTCCACGCCTGACCCAACGCTCTACTCCCGCGCTCCTGCACGAGGCCGACACCTCGTGCTTCTCCGTTTTTATTGTCTTGACACTTATCCACAGGAAGCGTAAAAATAGGGTCCTGGCACTCATGCTTTAGGAGTGCTAATAATCTACTGTTTCTATGCTGAAGCCATTAGGAGATCACATTATTATCCGCGGCCTGTCCAAGGAAGAGGTCACGGCATCTGGGATTTTTCTCCCAGACACTGCTGACAAAGAACGGCCTGAACGCGGGGAGGTCGTGGCAGTGGGCCCCGGCAAGATGCTCGAGAACGGCACCCGTTCGGTGATTGATGTTAAACCTGGCGACAAAGTGGTGTTCAAAAAGTATTCGCCAGATGAAATCAAAGTTGATAAAGAAGAGTACCTCGTCATTCGCATGGATGATGTAGTCGCTGTAATCGAATAATCTATGGCCAAGCAAATTAAGTTTAATGAAGACGCGCGCCACGCTCTGAAGGCTGGTGTCGACAAGCTCGCCAACGCCGTGAAAGTGACTTTGGGTCCTAAAGGCCGCAACGTGATTTTGGATCGCGGCTTTGGTTCACCAATGGTCACCAAAGATGGCGTGACGGTTGCAAAAGAAATTGAACTTGAAGACAAGTTTGAAAACATGGGCGCAGAGCTCGTGAAAGAAGTGGCTTCAAAGACGGCGGATATTGCTGGCGACGGAACCACCACTGCAACCGTGCTCGCTCAAGCTATGGTGGAAGAAGGACTCCGCAACGTGACCGCCGGCACCAATCCGCAAATCATTCGCCGCGGCATTGAAAAAGGCGTGATCGCCATGGTTGCTCATTTGAAAGATGTGATTGCGAAGCCAGTGCAAGACGATGAGATCGAGCACGTGGCCGCGATTTCGGCGAACGATCCAGCAATCGGCAAGATGATTGCTGAAGCGATGGAAAAAGTTGGTAAGGATGGGGTGATCACGGTAGAAGAAGCGCAGACGTTGGGCATTGACGTGCAAGTGGTCGAAGGGATGCAGTTCGACAAAGGTTACGTTTCAGCTTACATGGTTACCAACCAGGAACGGATGGAAGCCGTGTATGAAGACATCGATATTCTGATCACCGACAAAAAGATTAGCTCCGTGCAAGATATTTTGCCGATTTTGGAAAAGCTTGCCGCCTCGGGCAAAAAGCAAATCGTGATTATTGCCGAAGATGTCGACGGGGAGGCGTTGACCACACTCGTGCTCAACAAACTCCGCGGCGGATTCTCTGCCCTCGCCGTCAAAGCCCCTGGCTTCGGCGATCGTCGCAAAGCTATGCTCGAAGATATTGCTATTTTGACCGGTGGAAAAGTGATTAGTGAAGAAGTGGGATTGAAGTTAGAAACTGTCGAGCTCGCTGACCTTGGACATGCTCACAAAATTGTCTCCACTAAAGAAACGACTACTGTGGTGCAAGGTCGTGGTAGTGCTGAAGCGATCAAAACACGCGTTGAACAAATCAAAGCGCTCATCGAACAAAGCGATTCAGACTTCGACAAAGAAAAGTTGCTGGAACGCATGGCCAAGTTGGCTGGGGGCGTTGCGGTCATTAACGTTGGTGCCGCTTCCGAAGTTGAGATGAAAGAAATTAAGCATCGTGTTGAGGACGCGGTGGCCGCGACGCGTGCCGCAGTCGAAGAGGGGATCGTTCCAGGCGGTGGAGTAGCTTTGTTCCGCGCCGCTTCTGCTCTTGAAGCGATCCAGACAGAAGAAGGGGAAGAGATTGGTCTCAATATTTTGCGCAAAGCCGTCGAAGCCCCGATTCGCTTCATTGCCGGAAACGCTGGCACTGACGGCTCGGTGGTGATTGCCAAAATCCGCGAATCAACCGGTGCTTACGGATATAATGCCTTGCTTGATCGTTACGAGGATATGGTTGTTGCCGGAATCATTGATCCAGCCAAAGTTTCCCGCACGGCTCTCCAAAACGCCGCTTCGGTTGCTGTGATGATTTTGACCACCGAATGTGCAGTCACGGATATCCCAAAACCAGAAAAAGCCGACGATGGCCACGGCCATGGCGGCGGAGGCATGGGAATGTACTAGGAGCGTCTTAGTTTCACGAGATACGTTCACAAGAACCTCGCTGGATTTCCAGCGGGGTTCTTGCTATGCTTCGTGCAAATTCACAGTTATCTTTTTTATGACTCGCCCCACGAAATTACAGATTGGTTTCCTCGCTGTGTTTGTTGCGTTGTTATTCCTGGTCACGCCGGAAAAAACCTTTACTGATCTTGGGCGTCTCGTCAAAGAACGTGCTTCAACTCTCCCGGATCCGGTTACAGAAAAG
>JBBUGS010000051.1:11567-12593 GCA_038056005.1 Patescibacteria group bacterium | reverse complement strand
GCAAGGGTTATAAGTTTTCGACGTATGCCACTTGGTGGATTCGCCAGGCGATTACCCGCGCCTTGGCCGATCAGTCGCGCACCATTCGTATCCCGGTCCACATGGTCGAAACGATCAACCGCTTCCAGCAAGTGGAGCGTCGTTTGATTCAAGACTTGGGTCGCGAACCGTTGCCTGAAGAAATCGCTGCCGAACTGGGTGAGCCGGTTGATAAGGTCCGCCACATCATTAAGATTAGTCAGGAAACCGTGTCGCTCGAGGCGTCGGTTGGTGAAGATGAAGAAGACTCGAAGCTCGAAGACTTCATCGAAGACATCAAAAACATTTCGCCAGACAAGCAAGCCGCTCGCGAAATTTTGCGCGACTACGTGCATACGGCCATGAAAGATTTGACTCCACGTGAACAAAAGATTCTCGAAATGCGTTTTGGGCTGACCGACGGCGTCTCGCACACGTTGGAAGAAGTGGGGAAAGAATTCGATGTCACCCGCGAGCGTATTCGTCAGATTGAAGCTAAGGCGCTCGAAAAAATCAAACAGCATCCAATCATTGTGAAACTGCGCGATTACTAGTATGCCCATTGTGGAACTGATCATGATCGTGGTTGGCCTTACGTTGTTTGAGGTCATCTCCTCGATCGACAACGCCGTGGTCAACGCCGACGTCCTCGCCACCATGTCCGCCAAGTGGCGCAAGATCTTTATCGACGTTGGGATTATCTTTGCGGTGTTCGTCGTGCGTGGGTTTCTCCCGCTCGTGATTATTTGGTTGTCTTCCCCGGGCCTCACCATCTTCCAAGCATTCACGGCGACGTTTAGTGGAGATCCACACGTCATCGAAATCATTGAACGTCAAACCCCGATTCTGCTCGCTGGTGGCGGCATCTTCCTTGTCTTTTTGTTTTTGCATTGGCTGTTTGTGGAAGACAAAAAATATGCTTTTTTCTTTGAGCGCCTTATCCATCACCATCTGAACTTTTGGTTCTACGCGCTAGCGTCGATTCTGTTGCTTGGGACGGTCTGGGCA
>JBBUGS010000051.1:0-11557 GCA_038056005.1 Patescibacteria group bacterium | reverse complement strand
CATCATACCGCAGGGGTTTTTCGGCGCGCACGGGTTCTTCATTGTGCACGGGTTTAAGACGCAGGCGGAAGAGCAAGAGAAAAAGTTGGTCAAAGGCAACATGTCCAACTTTTCCAAGTTTATGTATTTGGAAGTCATTGATACGACCTTCTCCATCGATGGTGTGCTTGGTGCGTTTGCTTTTACTACGGCGGTGCCGCTTATTTTGGTCGGTAATGGCTTGGGCGCCTTTGTGGTGCGCTGGCTCACTGTGCGTGGTATCGATACGGTTAAAAAATACGCCTTCTTGAAGAACGGTGCTATGTATTCAATTGGTGTTCTTGGAACGATCATGATGCTCGAAAGTCTTGGCAGTCACGTGCCGAGCTGGGCTTCGCCAGTGACGACGTTCATTGTCGTTGGTGTGTTCTTCTATCTTTCCAAAAAAGAGTTGCAATATACCGGGAAGTCGCTTTAAGGGTATGCGGGTACCAAAACGAAAAGGGGAGGAAGACAAGCGTCTGCTCGCCGAGCCTGAGGATCAACACCTCACGCGAGGCGCCATTTCTCGATTTACTAGCGAGCTCGAACGGCTGTTCAAATACGATCGAGCTGAGGCTGTGTCTGAAGTAAAACGCTTGGCAGAGATGGGTGACTTTTCTGAAAATGCTGGTTACCAAATTGCCAAAGCAACGCTCAGACGCATCAACGATCGCATCACCACGCTGCAAGAAAAATTAAAACACGCCGTGCCCATTCAATCGGGTACGGACGCATCAGGCGGGATTCGGATTGGGTCGCGGGTTCTTTTAGAAGCTGGGGGAAGAGAAGTCTGGTTTGAAATTGTCGGTTCACAAGAAACCAGTCCTTCAAAGGGGAGAATTTCTCATAAGTCGCCACTTGGGTCTGTGTTATTGCATCACAAAGTTGGCGAGACGGTTTCGGTGCCTGTTAAAGATGGAGAAGTTGCGTACAGGATTGTGCGGGTAGAGTAGGTTGGTTTTGGGGTCTCTAAAAGTACGACCCCTCCAAAATGAGACTACAGGATCCTATTTTTTATTTCACTTTAGCTTAAATATAGCATCCTGTAGTCTCATTTTTAGGGGGTGTGATAAAAAGACTTTTCCTTTTCTACACTCACCCGAGGCAAGATATTCCAGTGTTTACTTAAAAGGACTTGTCCTTTTTTCGACCAAATACCCACGCCGCGAGGGCGGTGGTGATGGGCACAGCGAGAATCAAACAGGCGCTGCCGACGAGAGTGCGAATAATTTCTTCGGCGATCATTTGATTATTGAGAGTGATGGCTAGCGACTGAGTCCCATTCACATAGAAAAGGAGAAACAGAGGCAGAGAAGCACCGGCATAGGCTAAGAACAAGGTATTGATGAGCGAAGCAATGTGCTCGCGGCCAACGGAAATCCCGCGGCGGTAGAGTTCTTTAAAGCCAAGATTCGGATTGGCTTGTTTTAATTCATCGACCACGGCGGATTGAGCAGTTGTGATGTCATCGAGCACGCCTAAAAGGCCCAGCATGATTCCCGCAAGGAGTAATCCTTGAAGACTCAAGTTTGGTAAGTCGGCCAGGACAAAGAAGCTTTCTTCGGACCCGAAGCCAAACAAGTGGGTGAAGGTCACGACTTGAACCGCTACGAAGGCCGAAATCAGTAAAGTAATAATCGTTCCAAGAAAGGCGATAGCTGTGCGCTTATTGAAACCGTGGGCGAGGAACAGTGAGACTGTGGCGATCAACAAGGAGGCGGAGAGGGAGGTCCAGAGGGGATCGGCGCCGGCCACAAGTTTTGGGACAACATAGTAAATAATAATTGCACCACTCGCGGCGAGGCCAAGGATCGATGTGAACCCCTTCAAGCGCCCAAAGATAATCGCGAGCAAGAAGAATATTCCTGTTGCAATAGCGAGCGCCGGAACACGATAGAGATCGACGAGCGCATAAAACACTTCGCCTTCTGCTCCCGCCGACTGAATCACTACCACCCGATCACCAACCTCGACCGGAATAATCTTATCACTCAAAAATAAATCACTTTGTTCTATTTCGATTGTTTGACCACGGACCTCTTTGTTCGTCAGTTCAGCCTTTAAGACGCGGTAGTGTTCCGTAATGCCTCCGAGATCGCGTTCACCCTCAGCACTGATTTCGGTAATTTTAGCGGTAAAGTACTGCGGGTCAAGACTCTGATCATGGTTTTCTGCAGCAATCACAGTGGGTGTTCCAAATCCAAGCAAAGCAGCGGCAAACAGTCCGACGATCAAAAGGCGTTTCATACGTTCTTGGCTGGGCGCTTAAAATGAAAGTAGATGAGCCCGCTTAGTGCGGCTGCAAAGAAACACCAGACAGATGTAAAAGTGCTTTCATTCAGTTGCCAGGCAACGAATGCTGAAACAAGAGCAGCCACGCCGAACCAACGTAAAAAGCGAGATGAGGAAGCGAGGAAACTTGCCGAGATCACAAAGATATACACGAACACCCCCATCCAGGCAGTTGGGGCGTTTAGGTGAAATGCGTCGACTTGATAGTAGATGCTGTGGGTGTGCACAGAAATTGTGAGAGGGATCAGTAATAAGACGACAAATAAATAACTGCTGGTGACAAGCCCGAGCCCGATCAACCCGCGCAAGTAACGTCGCCGTTTAGGATCATGTTCTGCCCGATAGATAGCCACCGGAATATAAGTCGGCCAAATCAAATAGGCGAACAGCAAAAAGCCATAGCCAAGAGCAGTGCTCACAAGGCTTGGTTTTGGCGCAAGCCATTGAAGGCCTTCGATGAACTGTTGAATCGCAAAGAGAACAGGGATGCTTGCCAGCATCCGCTCCCTGCGGCTTGCTTTACGCAGTGACCCCACACCAGCCGCTCCAAGTGCGGCGCTGGCGACAAAACTTACTGGAGCACAAAAACACATAATGCAAGAATTATAGCATTGCGTTTACGGCCAGGCTACGGGCAATATACCTGTGAAGGGATAGTCACCGAACAAAACATCGGCAACCCCTGCACCTTCACTTCCAGGGAGCCAGGCAGCGATAATCGCATCAGCTTGATACTCGGCGGATCCTAAATCAATCGCGCGGCCGGAGATAATAATCACTATCAGTTTTTTACTCGCGGCACCGGTTTTCTTGATGATCTCTAGGTCCTCGTCGCTGAGGGATGGATGTGGATTGTCGCCCACTCCTTCGGCGTAAGGTTTCTCTCCAACGGTCGCAATACCCACGTCGGCAAGTCCGTTCGCTGTGTCGACGTTCCCATCCCACGCAAATACTATTTCCGTTTCTTCCGACACCTGATCGCGGAGAGCACTTAAAATCGTTGTCCCTGGAATCTGATTACCATCGATTCCTTGCCACTCAACGGTCCAGCCACCAGATTGACGGCCGAGATTATCTGCAGCTGTGCCAGTCACCAAGATTTTTGGAGTGTCTTTAGCAATAGGCAAGGCAGTTGATTCTTTCAGCACCACGAGAGACTTGCGCACTGCCTCACGCGCCAGTTCACGGTGCTCTTCCGATCCGACGATCGAGAGATCGGGCCAGGCACGATCATCAAACAATCCCAAAGCAAACTTGACGTACAAAATGCGTTGCACCGCATCATCAAGCCTTGCCACACTCACGTCACCTGTTTCGAGCGCCTGGTGCATGTAATAGACAAACGATTGATAATTGAAGGGGAGCATCATCATGTCGACCCCAGCATTGAACGCCGTCACTACTGAATCGTATTGGCTGAGGGCCACTCCATACACTCCGTACCAATCGCTGAGCACAAAACCTTTGAAGTCCAATTCTTCCTTCAACACATCAGTGAGGAGATAATGATTGCCTGTGACTTTTTGGTCATCCCAGGTGTTGAGCCCGGCCATCACCGTGAGCACGCCGGCATCAACAGCCGCTTTGAACGGCGGTAAATGCACCGCGCGCAGAGTCGCCTTGTCGAGCGCGGTCACGCCTTGGTCCATCCCATAGTCTTTATTGACCGACGTTCCCCACTCCATGTCACCTGAGCCGATGTAATGTTTGGCCGTGGCCAGTGCCTGCAGATTATTTTGAGCATCTGTTTGCGTCCCTTTTATGTACGCCGCGCCCAGTTCGGCCACGAGACGTGTATTTGATCCGAACGTCTCATAGACGCGCCCCCAGCGATTGTCTTTGGTCACATCAAGCGATGGCGCAAAGTTCCAAGCAATACCCGTGGCGAGCATTTCCTCGGTGGTGGCGCTAGCGACACGCTGAACCAAATCAGCATCGCCTGTTGCCCCGAGCCCTATGTTGTGCGGAAAAATAGTTGCTCCGGGAATATTGCCATGGCCGTGGTTGGCATCAACGCCGTAGAGAAGAGGAATATGTAGTCGTGTTGCTTCGGCATGGGCCTGATAGCCCTTCACCATGGCCAACCAACCTTCGGGAGTATTCTCTGGCGGATGGCTGCCACCGCCGCTCAACAACGCCCCGAGCCCATAGGAAGTAATGTCTTCCCGATCATCCAAACTATTATGATCAACTAACGCCAGTTGCCCGATTTTTTCATCAACAGTCATTCGATTAAGCAAATCATTCATCCGTTCCTCAATCGGTAACGAAGCATCTTCATAAGGAAGCCGATCTCGCGAATCAGCTTTTTCCACCCCGCCCGGCGAGGGCCAAGGAATAGGAAAATGACGCAATGTCACTCCCACAATAATAAGGATGCCAAGGACGAGAGCGGTAATAAGATGAAGGCGAGGTGTTTCCATTAGATAGTCGTTATGGGATTGCCGAGGTCGTAGGCCGGAAAGAATGCTTCAGAAATATCTCGGACCGACTCCGGCCAATCGTTGCCATAGGTGGACTCGGCGACTTCTACGGTGGTTACTGCTCGCAGGGTTCCGCCACGAGCCACAGCATAAACTTGAGGACTGCTTGGGACCTTAATCAAGAAGGAGCCTGGTTTATAGGTGACCACGCCTTTAATCGGGATAGACGCCAGTTCCTCCGCGGTCACAAATTCGACATCATCAAATCCTTCGTACCACGAGAAATACGTGCCTTCGTCTTGAAACACGTAACGCCCTCCATCGCGGCCGCAATAGTAAACCGTTGAGCGTTCTTCAGTCCGAATCAGCGAGTCAGAAGTACAGTGCGTTTCGTCCTCAGCCTCAAGGATATCACGATCAACATTAATCGAAGTGGCCAGCTCTGCTTCGAGTTCGGGGTCGTAGGAAATCGCTGCATAGGCCGCCAAGAGGGACTCGTAAGGGTTTACTGAGTCGCCGTCTGGATCCTCAATTTCAAAATGCAAATGCGACGCGGTTTGTTCAGCGTTGCCACTATCGCCAACCCAGGCGATGTGCTCACCACGTTCAACCCGCTCACCACGTTCAATTCCTTCCACATACGCATTTTCAGGCCCACCTTCGCCGTCATCCGTTCCTGGCGTGTCGTTGTTCAAATGAATGTAGGCGTAAGAATAGCCATCGTCGCCGCGGAGCGTGATCATATACCCATAGCTTGGCTCATCCATCGGGGCGTAAGCGATCACTCCATCAACCACGGCTACTATCGGCGTCATTTTTTCGGCCAAAATATCGATCGCTTCGTGAATCCCATCGCCACGCGGGCTGTCATAATCATCAGAAAACGAAACCTCGCCTTCTAGAGGGAAGGCGATATCAACGATTTCTTTAGCAAAGGCAATGTGCGGGAGCCCAATGAGGGCGAGGACGATAGCAAGATAGCGCATAACTTGATGATACACCGTTTTTCACCCACGGTAACGCCTTGCTATCGTTTGGGAGCGAACTGTAGTAACTCTTGGGGCTGCGAAAAAAGAAAATCCGGGGCTGACTTTTCTAAAACAGCTCGTGTTTGAAAGCCCCAAGTGACGGCGACGCTCTTTACGCCCGCTGTTTTTGCTGCCTCTACGTCGCGCACTTCGTCGCCGACGTAAAAAGTCGTTTCAGGTTCTAGTCCGCTGGTTTTTATTACCGTTCGAAGAGCGCGATGCTTTCCAAAAATATGGCGGTAGGGAACAACAAACGAGAAAGCGTTTTCAAGATTGTATTTTGTCAAAAACGCGTAAATATTTTCTTTTGAGTTTGAGCTCACAATGCCGAGCGTGCATCCAGCATGGCGGAGGGCGTTGATTGCTTCAATAGTTCCTGGCTGGGGTTCAGTGTTTTCGATCTGGGCTCTTAATCTTTTTTTGATCGCGATTCCCAGAAACGGAAGTTTCCATGCCGGCATATGGTAGGCAGCCATACTTTCGCGGACCGAGTGATTCCTGAGATACTCGCGATCTTCTGGACCGATCGTTGGACAATGATAAAAAGGCGCAATCTTATTGTAGATCGCAAACATCACCTCAAACGTGTTCGCAATGGTACCGTCGAAATCGAAAATGATTGTCGGAGGCATACAGGATTATGAGGTCACTTGCGCTATCAGGCTTTTAATCAGTTCGACCGGAACGCCTTGGAGACTTTCATCCGTGCCCTCTTGAGAAATGACGAACGGTTTCAGGCGAGGATCTTCGGCTTTAAGTGCTCCGCCGCAGTACATGACATCACCCGCTTGGATTAATGCCTCAATTGTGTTTTCTGGGATGGCATTAAAGACAATTTTCACAATATCATTGCCTTCAGCGGATTCACCTGTGGCGGTATTGGTGACCAGAACGCCACTCACGACTTCAATCGGTTGGTCGCTATACGACCGAAGGAACTGCCGAGCTTGTTCTTCTGAGACAGGTTTCTCACGAATCTCGCCTTTCAAAATCACAACTTGGTCGGCAGTCACAAGAATAGCTGGTTCGGTGATTCGTGGGAGGAGGGCCTCAGCTTTCGCGTGCGCGAGTTTGAGTGTGAGCACAGCCGGATCGCTATCACGAATGGCCTTTTCATCGATATCCGGCGCCATGGATTCAAAGTCCTTTGTGATTTCTGAAAAGACCTTTTGACGATATTTAGATGAAGATCCAAGGATGATTTTCATATTACAAGCTAAATTGATCAAGTTCTTTGCTGATGAGTGTAAACCAATCGGCATAGCCGGCGTCGCTTGGATGGAACATATCGGCCGCGTAGTACTTTTGAGGATTAGTGGCGTAAGGGTCTTGCGCACGTTCGCGGAAAAGGTCGGTGTAACGGGCATCCCCATTAGTAGCCGCAGCAGCACTCATGAAGATTTCGCGGACTTTGAGGGTGCGCGGTCGGAAAATCCAGCGGGTCGGAGCAGGGAAGAGTCTAACGGTGGCAATGTTTCCGGTGGTCGTTACAAGCACGTGCTTGCCATGGCTGGCAGCTAGATCGAGAGCGGTGCGAATATCTATTTTAAGTTCATCGAGCGGAGTAAATCGTACAATATCGTTTCCACCGATGTGGACCATCACTAAATCATAAGTTCCTTCCACGGTCTCGAGTTGTTTGATCAGGTCCTTGACCTTGGCTCCGCTTACACCAAAGTTGGTGATCTCAGCTTTCGGATAACGCGTTCCGACGAGTCCAGCGATTGAGGTGCTCGGGCCGCTCGTTCCCACCCCGACCGCTGTGCTGTCGCCAACAATCAAAATGCGCATCGACGGGCTTTCTGTCGCTCTCGAAAAAGGTACAGTTGTCGCGGCCAGCGCCTCGCCAATCTTTATATAATGCTGCGTTCGTAAGACCTGGACAACAATATAAACGATCAGCGCAGCAACAATCAGCAAAATAATGGTAACAATACGGCTATGCGATTCCATACATCTTATAAAAATCTTCAATCGACCCACGGACCATTTGAATTTTATTCTCAAAACAGTCGGCCAGTCTTTCCGCAGTTAATTCATCCGGAGGAATGTCGCGGACCTTTTGAAGCATCTCGGCCTTAGCCTTTGTATCGATTCCTCCCTCGCTTTTCACGAACTGACCCCACAGAGATCCGCTGCGAAAGTTTGTAAGATCTGGTTCCATAATCTTCGTATAGGAATCAGGAAACAGCCGGCGATATTCTTTCCTATTGTACAACCAGGAATTTCCTTCGACCGTCTTGGCGTCTTTGCAATGCTCTTTAATATAGCCAAACATAGCAGTGAGTTCTTTGATGCGTTCATCCATCTGCTCTTTACTGAGCGGTCCGTGAGGACTCGGATCGTTATTGCCGAAATGAATTTTGACGTTGCGGGTTTCTTCTTCGTAGTCAAAACGAAAACAACCGAATTGTTGGTTTTCCGGATTAGTCGTTTTGCCACGTTCCATAAAAGAAAGCGTCCAATCCAAAATCGGATGCGTATTCAAACCGTCAACATACTCCTTCCAAATAGCATTATTTGGATCATTCGGCTTGGGTAAACCAAATGCTTTGTAGAAGCGCGTGAATTCAAAAAGAACATCGGGCAGACTTTTCCCTGTCTTTTCAACAATCTCAGCTGCAAATTGAAGCTGTAAATCCAAAATTGCCCGCTGTCCATCTCGACGGGGCTCGTTTGGTTCGGTTTCTGCTGCCACTTTTGCCGCTTCAGCGGCCAAATAGGCACGTTCATCTTCGGGCATACAAAACTTCAATAAATGGACAGGCTCATTCTATCAGGGTTTGGTGGCTTTTGGTAAAGCTATGCTATTATTGTTTCATTATGAATCACGAACTTGGAACGCCGTCCCCTGGGTCGGCCGAGGGAAAGCAGCCGGGGCGGGAGCCACAGGTTGATACAATAAAACACGTTGAGGCCCAATTACTTGCTGCTGAAGAGTCTCTCGCGCGGCTGAGGAGGGACCCAGACCTTTCCCAGCACCTTATTGTTAAGGAACAATTAGTGGAAAGTCTTCGTCTGCGAAGAGATCGCATGATAGCTGAGAGAAACCGAGAACGCCCAGCAGCATAACTGTATTATCAGAGCTCAAATCACTATGACAAAAATTGACTTATTCGCGATCAAGGTAGTACTTGGTTCATGGTTTCTTAGTGCCGCGATTATTATTTTGGTTAGTGCCATTTCAGTTAATATTTCGGCTACGGTCGCGAAAAGTATTTATTTCTCAGGGATACTTGCTCTTATTGCAACATTTGGATCAGTTTATTTTTCCACCAAGTTCCTGCTAAAAAATTACAAGTTAGAAAAATGTGAAGTTAAAAAAGCGCTGAGTCGGACCGGGGTATTTTATCTCATCTCTGCCGGTATTCTTTTTCTCCTCTCTGTTGGACAGACTCTTCAGCGAGGCGCTGTGTTCACTATCTTTTCCTTATTGACCTTCCTTGCTGCCTACACGGCTCTGCGTCTCGTTCGCGAGAAACATGCTTGAGGCGGGTATGCCTCGCTGGTCTGTCTATATTCTTCGGTGTTCCGATAACAGTTTGTATACGGGTATTGCGATTGATGTCGCAGCTCGGGTTGCGAGTCACAACATGGGGAAAGGTGCGAAGTACACACGGGCGCATTTGCCAGTGAAGCTTGTTTGGAGCGAAGCGGCAAAGTCGCCACGCGCTGCACGTATGCGGGAGGCGGAAATTAAAAAGTGGCCCAAAATAAAAAAAGAGACCCTCGTTGCTGTAAAATTAAAGCGCTCCAAGATCTAAGGTTTGATCGAACGTGATTTGGCTGACAAAATCTGGGGCATGGCTGACCATGACGATCGCGCCCTCGTATTCGTTAATGGCTTTAGCGATCACCGGCAAATGGCGAAAATTGATGTGGTTGGTGGGCTCGTCGAGAATCAACAGTCCTGGGCGTTGTAACACAAACCGAGCAAAACAGAGCAAGCCTTTTTGGCCTTCCGAAAGCGCTCCAACTTTGGTGGCGAGGGCATCGCCGTTCAATAAAAACATTGCGCCCACTTTACGCACTTGTTCATTATCAGGGACGTCCATCATTTCTTCGAGTGACTTGTACGCCGTCTTGTCAAAGTCTAACCCAGAGAAGTCTTGGCGATAATAGGCGACACGAACGTCTTTAGCGATCGTTGCTCCTTCGTCTTCGCCTGCCGCCAGTGCGCGGAGCAAAGTGCTCTTGCCAATCCCGTTTGGTCCAGAGATGAGTAGACGTTGGCCTTTGCGAATGTAAACTTTTATATCTTTGCGTACGGCTTCATGGTTCTGAATCACTTTGACCGAAGTGAGCGTGACGACGTTCTCGCTCCATTCTTGGGAAGGGATCACAAAGTCGCGAATAGTGCGATCATCGCGGCGGACGTCAACCATGTTTTCTTCGGCATCTTCGACCTGATCTTTTAACTTGCTCGCCAGTTTGCGCATCTTTCCTCCTTTGTGGGCAAAGAAGTTGATCTTGTCTTTGCGGTCTTGAATTTCTTTTAACAAGCGCGCGTTCTTCATGCGATCGCGTTCAAGCCGGGCCGAGATTTCTTCGACCACATCAAAATAGTTGCCTTCGTAACGATCAACTTTGCCGGTGTAGACATCTAAATGCAACACTCCTTCAGTAAAGGTATTTAAAAAATCCGCGTCGTGAGAAATCACCAAGACGGTTTTGGGGTACATGATCAGAAAGGCGGTGAGGTGCGCGATGCCGTCGGTGTCCAAATTGTTGGTCGGTTCATCCAAAAGCAAAATGTCTGGCTCTTGAATCAAGGCGTAAGCGAGAAGAAGGCGTGCTTGCTGGCCACCAGAAAACTCTTTGATCTTTTTTTCCGTCGGCACCGACAAGTCAACAGCTTCCAGAACTTCTTTGATGCGTTTAGGAAGATCGTGAAGTTTTTCTGGGAAAGCATGAGCAAAGAATTCGCTCACCGTATCTTCCATCCGTTCACGAGGAATGACTTGCGTCGCAATGGCCACGGTCGCTCCAGGCTTCACATGAATCGTGCCGCGATCAGGCTTCAGCGCTCCAGTCAATAATTTGAAAATTGTACTCTTGCCAGCGCCGTTTTGGCCCATCACCGTAACTTTAGCGTTCTCTCTAACCGAAAAATCCGCCTCGTCAAGAAGCGGGTTTTCGGCGTCGTACCCAAAGGTTACACCTTCAAATCGGACAACAACGTTACCGTGGTCCATACGAAACAGGGAATCTCCTAGAACAATTTTTCATCGTCAGACGTCAGCGCTTCCAAAATCGCATCCAGTTTGCGCTCGATGGCGCTGAGACGAGCAGCAAGATTGCTGTCGCCGCCACCTGCACCACCGCGATCAGTTCCAGGGCGACTAAACGAGCGACGCTCTTCGAATTGACGTGGGCCACGATCGCCGCCGGCGTCATCTTTCTTAAAGCAGTTACGGCACAAGACGGGTCGTGAACCTGATGGGCGGAACGGGACTTGGCAGGCCGCGCCACAATCGCCACAAATGGCGTCGTGAAGCGCTGGGCGCTCGCCGTCACGCTCCGGACCCCGTTTCCAAGGGGCTCCACCGCCGGCGCTAAACGGCGCGATTGAGCCGAGCGACGATAAGGTCGGCGCGCATGTTCGGCACCTCGATGCCACGCTCTCGGGACGGCTCGGACCAGCTTTGGCCTGCGCTACCTGCCACCTGGTTCCGCTCGCGATCCAAGCCAGTGGGCATATCGACAGCGACGGCAGCGCCGAGGTGCGGTTCCTAGATGACGGACGCTACGACGCCAACACGGGGACCTGCACCGTCTGGTGTCATGGGATGC
>JBBUGS010000050.1:0-36089 GCA_038056005.1 Patescibacteria group bacterium | reverse complement strand
TTTATTTTGGCCACCACCGAACTTCACAAAGTTCCGGAAACGATTTTATCGCGCTGTCAGCGCTTTGATTTTCATCGATTGAATGTGGTTGATATTGTTGAGCGTCTTAAGATGATTGCCAAAGGCGAGTCGGTAAAAATTGAAGATGAAGTCCTCGATGCCATCGCGCGTCTTTCTGAAGGATGTCTGCGTGATGCCGAAAGTTTGTTTGGACAAATTTTGGCGATCGGTGGCGACAAAAAAATTACCATGGAGGAAGCATCGTTGGTCATTCCACGCACTAACATTAGTTTGGTGCTCGATTACCTTGAGGCGCTTTCGCGACATCAAGCTGCAGAAGCGATTACGGTTGTGTCCAAAGCGGCCAGTGATGGCACGCGGATTGGTCCGCTCGAAGATGAAATTCTTGAAGCTTTGCGTTACAGCTTGCTTGCGTCGCTCGGCAGCGCACCGCTTAGTTCCTACGATAAAGAAGCAACGCTTCGCTTGGTAAAGATCGCCGAGACCTCCGGTGTGTCTCAACTTCAGCAACTCATTCAGCGCCTCTTAGAATATCGAGTGGTCTTTCGCAATGATCGCATTCCTCAGCTACCGCTTGAGTTGCTGGCCGCCGAAGGAAACATAAGCGCCTCAGCCGCACCCGTAAGTGTTGCGCCAATACCCACTCCTGTCGTCGTGCCAAAGAAGGACTCAGAGCCTGAGGCATTGAGCCCAGCTCCTCAAGCGCCCTCGGAAAAACCTAGAGCAAATGCTTCTGCAGCCACCGTTCCCCTCGACACCATCAAATCCAAGTGGTCCGAATGCTGCAATGCCCTCATGGAAGTGAGTGGGACATTGCCTGTTATTCTTCAAGGTGTGCAGTTGTTAGAAATGGACGGCGCAACTCTCCGCATAGGCACCAAGATCGGCTTCATTGCCGACAAGTTGAATGAGCCCAAGAACCGCGGAATCATTGCTGATATTTTGAGCAAACTTGTTGGAGAAAACGTGGCGATCATGGCTGAAGTTGTACATCAAGAACAAGATGAGCTCATTGCTGATTTGATAGGTGAGTTTGGAGGCACGGTCTCTTAGACCTCTACACAATCCGCATGCACCGACTTCGTAAATACTTGATGGCGTATCGACTAGCCTTGTCTAAGGCGTTGGTTTATCGCACCAACTTGCTATTAGGTGCCATCAACGTGCTGATCTGGTTTGGGACGTTGATCTTACTCTATCGGTCACTTGGTGGCGCGATCGGCGGCTATTCGACCGCTGAGTTAGTCACTTACATCCTTGGCACTTCGCTCTTGGCCGCGACCTTGTTCACCAACGTGATGGATCAGATGGCTGACGAAATCGTCGAAGGCGACCTGGTCAACTACCTCCTTCGCCCCATCAACTACTTTTACTATTGGATTGCCCGTGGAGCGGCAGTCCGTTCGGTGTTATTAGTAATTGCCTTTGGGGAGATCGTGCTGCTTTCTTTAACGGTCTCAGATGATGTTTTATTACAGACGAACCCCATGGTTTTGCTCCAGACGGCAGTGCTCTGCCTTGGTTCTCTCGCCATGATCACTTGTTTTGATTTTATCGCTGCCGCACTTTCGTTCTGGACTGAGCGTGGGTTTGGCCCGCGGTGGCTTTTCATGATCTGTACGCGGTTCCTGTCCGGTGCAGCATTACCGATCGCTTTAATGCCCCATTGGGCTCAGACGATTTTTTATGCCACACCGTTTCCGTCGCTCATTGCCTCTCCCGTTGAATCCTACTTAGGACATTTGAGTCCATCAACTTTTCTTTTAACACTGCTGACTCAATGGTCTTGGATAGCCGTTTCTCTAATTGTTCTGACGGTGCTGTGGCGCAAAGGAACTAAATCGTACGTGGCCTATGGGAGTTAAGCGTTACATTCGTTTGTTTAGACAAGCAGCAGTGAATCGCTTTGCCCTGTACGCAGCATCGCGAGCAGATTTAGTGACGTTTATTTTTGGCAAACTGCTGCGACTTGGATTTTTTGTGATCCTTGCAGTCTCGCTTTTTAATCACACCAACACGATCGTGGGTTATTCTGAAGGGCAGGTTCTGATGCTCTTCGCGATGATGAACATGATCGATATGTTGACCCAGGCGCTGTGGTATCGGGGAATGTATAACATTAAGGATTGGATTCGTCGTGGTAAATTCGACATGTTTTTAGTTCAACCGGTATCACCGTTGTTCAAGACTGCGGCGATGCAACTTGATCTGTTTGATTTCATCACCCTTCCAGTTGGAATTGCTTATATTATTGTCGCTTGGACAATGCTGCCGACACAACCAACCTTACTGATGGCTATCAGCGCTGCCGTTCTTTTTCTTTTTTCAATTGTTATCGCTTTTTCAATTAACTTATGTATGGCATCGGTGGCCTTTTGGACAACAGAAAACGAGAGCGCCTGGGCTTTGTATCGCGATTCGGTCTATGTGGCGCGTTTTCCCATTGAAATCTTTCCAAACGGGTTTCGAGCATTCTTCACCTTTGTGATTCCAGTACTTGCTATTGTTTCTTTTCCCGCCAAAACGTTGATGGGTCTTGCCTCACCACACGTGTTGTTGTGGGGCGCGATCATCGCCTTTGCTTGGTTAGCTTTAGGTCTCACCTTGTGGCGAGCAGGGCTCAGGCACTATACTTCTGCCAGTGGATAATCTATGGCTATCATTAACGTTCAACATCTCACCAAGACGTACGTCTCTTACAAAAAGGAGCCAGGGTTTTTAGGGACGTTGAAATCAATTGGTCGCCGCGAGAAAAAGATTGTCTCAGCGGTCAACGACATCTCGTTTCAAATTGAAGAAGGCGAGTTTGTCGGCTTCATTGGTCCAAACGGTGCAGGCAAGACAACGACACTTAAAATGCTTTCGGGGATTCTTTGGCCAACGTCTGGTGAAGCGACCGTGATGGGCCATGTGCCATGGAAGCGCGAGGCTCGTTTTCAACGCAATTTTGCTATTGTGCTTGGACAGAAAAACCAGCTCTGGTGGGATTTGCCTGCCCACGATTCGTTTTTACTTAACAAAGAGATTTACGAGATTCCTGAGAAGGAATTTAAGAAGCGCTTAAAGCAATTTGGCGAACTTCTGAACATTGGGCATTTGTTTACAGTCCCAGTGAATCGTCTATCGCTCGGCGAGCGCATGAAATGCGAGCTCATTAATGCTTTACTGCATGAACCTAAGGTCTTGTTCCTAGACGAGCCAACGATTGGTCTGGATGTTGTTTCACAAAAAGCGATTCGCGATTTTTTGAAAAAGTGGAATAAAGAACACGGGGCGACGATTATTCTTACTTCGCACGCCATGGCCGACGTTGAAGCCCTTTGCGAACGCGTGATGGTGATTGGTGATGGCACACTTAAATATGATGGTCCTCTGGAGAAATTGGTGCAGTCCGTTGCTGATCACAAAGAAATTACGGTGACCTTTACCGAACCTGTAAGGCGCGATGATCTTAAGGCGTTTGGTCGCGTTGATCGGCACTCCTCACTCCAAACGACACTTCACGTGTCACGAAAAGATGTGCCCGTTGTAGCCAAACAATTGCTCGAGAAATTCGCGGTGGCTGATTTGTTGATTGAAGAAATCGCTATCGACGAAGTTATCAGACAAGTTTTCAAACAATAAAACGTCGAAGGCCTCCGAGAAAGGAGGCCGAGTGGAAAAGCGCTTAGGGGATGTTGAGTGGCATGAAAAGGGCAAGGAAACGGTCGGGGCCGGCCTTGGGTCCGTAGGCGACACCTGCGTCCTTCAGGGCCTTGCCGGGCGAGAGGTAGATCTCGGTCTCCTTGGGGCCGGTACGGCAAGCGTCAAGGAGGGCGCGGGTGTTGTAGCCGACGATTTGGGGTTCGCCGTTCCACCCCGATCCTTTGATCTCGATCGCGCCTTCGAGGTCACACCGACCATTCGTGAAGAGAATGGCGAGTCTGTTCTCTTCGAACCGCAGCTTGATGTCGTGATGCGGCGGAGGAAGCAACCTCTTCACGCGGCTCAGTGTGTGGCGCAGCTCCACGCGGTCTACGAGCATGCCGCGTCGGTCCGCTGTGAGTGCTTCACGGATGACTTCGCGGTGATCAGGGGTGGCCTGCTGTACGAGACAGATCATCGCGGTGAGTGGTCCAGCGTCGATTCGGCAACGCCATTCGTCCACCCGAGTGAAACTGATCTCTGTCGCGGGGGTCTGACGCAAAATCCACAGAAGCCAGCGAACAGTCTGGGCCGAGAACGTGACCCTGGCAGGGATCCAGTACTGCCCTTCGTAGGGCACGGCGTGCCGCTGCAGGCGCCATCCGTCCGTGCTTAGCGTGTAGAACTGATCGGCTCCAGGCCCCCGGTCGAACCACATCCCGACGTTGTGATCTCGTTTGAGCAATACGGCATCACTGGCGGCGAGAGCGGCAACCGCATCGGCCTTCGTAATGGTGAACGCGGGCCCTTCCAGCGAATCGGCGAACGGAAACAGGCCCGGTTGCTCACGGCAGCGACGGAGCAGGACACTTCCATGCTTTCCGCAGAGTGAGATCTCTCCCCCCAGGGTCTGGGTGACCTCGAGCTTCCGACCATAGGCACGCACTGCCTGTGCAAGGGCTCGGGTGTCGACGTGGACGGCCGCCTGATCCTCCAACGGCACATCGGTGCGGAGCGCGAGGTGGTCCCACGGGCATCCCACCCTTACCCGGAGGATCAGCTTGCCAGCCTCATGAATGAACCCCACGGGGTGGTGAGCGTTGCGTCCTTGGAGGGTGATGCGCTCGGCCATGCGGGCTGCGACGTCGAAAGGGAAAGAAGTCAGAGAAGTCGGCGAGGACGTCATGGTTTTTCCTCTGCACCTGTTGTAAAGTGTTCAGAGGTGACTGTCAACCGTGTTTAAGGAATAAGTCCTAACGCATTTCTATGGATAAACGATCTCTGGGGCCAGTCGTGGTCCTTTTTGTCCTCGCCGTACTACTTGGCATCTGGGCTGAGCATCGCACGCCAACGCCAGAACGTGATGGGGTATCTGACACAGTAAACTACGCAAACTCCACACTGCCGAACTCAGCGAACTCATCAACGAAGACGAATACCACATCCAAGCCGGAGACCTCAACCAACAGCGTCACCTCAACAGCAACAGACGAAGACGAGCCAGCCTTTTACATCACTATTAATTACACTCAAGGCGCTGCCTTCAATCCTGAAACCTACGAAGTGCCACAAGGCAAACATGTGGTGATGCGGGTGACGTCATCGAAGTCTGACACGTTAGAGCTTCAAGGCCACACCCAAAATCTTGCGCTCAAAGCCGGCGTCCAAGGAACCTATGAATTTGATGCCGACACGCTGGGTGCGTACGAGATTAGCCTCTACGACCAAGGTCAAACACTCGGATATATCAACGTCGTCGCGGTTAAGTAATTTCAGAAGCCGCTCATCGTTATAAAACGACGGGCGGTTTTTGATTGGCGAAACCTCTCCTGGTAACCTGAGGCCGATTTTGGTGTAGCCTCGTAACCAATCGGCTTGTGACGAAATGGGAGCGGCGGGTGTATGGGTATGCGTCCAGAAAATAATTCGTAAATAATTAACGCTATGAATATCAAGTACCTCGCTGCGGTTGGAGCTCTTGCTCTCGGTTTCAGCACCCTTGCCCCGATTGCCTCTGCCCAGGGGAACGACGGTCAGCACGATGAGCATGTTCGCCGTGGTCCAGGGATTATCGCTGACATCACTTCTGTCTCGCTAGACAATGAAGGGGTAGGTAGTCTCACATTAACGGTTGTTGACGTTCCGCCACGCGACCAAAAGCATGAAGATAGAGTCGTTCCAATAGGTGTCTCATACGATGAACTCAAGGGGCGTGTTCCTGGTGGAGAATTTAAGGGTAAATTGACTCCTCCAGTCCTTCCTGAAGTTGGATCGAGCATCACGGTGGCGGTTAACGCTTCCACCAAAGTCATGGTGGATGGTGAAGAGGGGACGACGGCAGATTTGACGACTGGCTTGCGCGTTCGTATCTTCGGCAGTTTGTCAGCTGATGGAACAGTCACTGCTAAGTTGATCAATACGGATTTGAGCAAGGGAAAGCATCATCGCGCCGGAGCTGAAGTTTCAGCCGTTGATACCGAAGCAAATACCTTTACGGTTGAGCTCAAGCCTTTCAAGGATCACGAAGCTGCTTCAGCAACAGTGAATTACAGCGACAATACCGTCTTCTACTTTGGAAAAGACGGTCAAGCCAGTGAATCAGATTTGAGCGTTGGATCCAAAGTGCACTTTAAGGGCACCGTTGTGGTCGACGATAACGGAGTCTCGTTCACCGATGTCACCGAAGTTCACTTGATCGTTGATGCGGATGAGAACGTTGAGTAAAAGAGAAATCAAACGAATAGAAAAGCGGCCGCCTCGCGCGGTCGTTTTTCTATTGACCGCCCAAGTCGAACCATGTTAGTTTCAGGGCGAACCCCCAGGAGCCTCCATGCCCGTGACCGACACCGTTCCTGAGCTCTTCATCTGTGGTCGTCTGTGGGTCGAAAAGCTTCGTCCGAACGAGCTCGGGCCCATCCCGGTCCGGAGCACTGAGACGACCCGGGACGGCACCGCCAACCGTCTCCTCCGCTTCTCCCAGGAAAGGGCGGAGAGCCATGGCCACTGGTTTGGGGTGGAAGTGGATGCCCTCTACGGGGATCTCGAGCAGGACGTCATCGTGGCCCACGGTGAGCGGACCGAAGGGGTCGACTTCGATGAACTTCGTCGCGTGTTTGATGGCGAGGTCGCGGAGCTTTTGGCCGAGGGGCTCATCGCTTACGAGGCCGGAACCACCGTCATCGTCCCAACCCCCAAGCTCGTCAAGCTCCGTTGCGGCAATACCAGCTAGGCGACGCTTCTCCGCGCCGCTCTCACACGACCTCGTCGACTCTTGCGACGGGGTCGACGACATTTTAACCACCAATAGCCGCGTTGACCGACGGCATAAATAATGATAGTCTCGCTGACACAAAGTCATTCCGGGATCGTCTAGCGGCAGGACAACGGACTCTGAATCCGTTAACCGTGGTTCGAATCCACGTCCCGGAGCCAGAAAAAAGATCATCTTTGCGATGATCTTTTTTCTTTGCAGGGAAAGCAACTTGCTTAGAACAACTGGCTATAAATAACCACGACACTAAAGAATCCAAAAAAGACGAATATTAAACCGAGGAGGATACGCCGCCAGAGCGGTGGTTGATAAAACTTCGGCAGCGCTTTCCAATTGAGAATGGCCACCAGGCCGACGTGGACAAACATCGCAAAGGCGTTAATGCACGCACCGAGAATAAGCAGCGACTTCGGTTCAGTTACCCCAATCGCAAAAAGCAAAATCCCGAAGGCAATTTGCGCCCACAAAAACCCAAAGTAGATTTTTGAAAGTGGCACCGTGCGCACCGCCTTCTTTTTCATGTAAGCAATCGCTGCATTCTCGGCCATAATCCGCGACGTTGAGTCCATCACACCGAGTTGTGTTTGAAAAAGCATGATGCCCACAATCACCAAGAAAAGTGAACCGAGGACAGGGGTGATGTGCGCCCCAATGGCAGCTCCTTCATGCAAAACAAAACTAATTCCTTCGGCGTTGTCGGTTACTCCGTACGTCGTCGCATAAGAAAGTAGCATGAGCAAGAGGATCGACAAGGCGCCAATAAACCAAAAGACAAGGGCATGTTCTGTGGAAATGCGTCGCCACCAAATCTTAAAACGTCGACGGTTTTCGGGGTTGTCGACAAACTCCACACCTTCAAGATGCACGGCTTCAGCCACACCCCCTTCACGAAAGAGGCCTGAGACCCGCTCAGCATACTTGCCCATCCCATACCCTTTTTCCTTTACATAAATAGATTGAGTGAGGTTCAAGTTTCCTCCGGCACCGGAATAGGCAAACGCAGCCAAAAAGGCTGCCAAAACAATTCCCTCGGGCAAGAATCGATAACCTTCACCGTGGCCGATGACTCCGCTTGCGAGAGCACTCCAATCCATCGAGGTAGCCACAGTGAGCGCTAAGATAAATATACACGGAACGCCGACGAGCAGAATCGTCTTAGTGAGCTTTTCCATGAGTCCGTAGACAGTTTTCCCAGAACTCAAAATGCATCCGATCACAAGCAACAGCGCAATGCCGACAAGACTGACGTACTCAACACCAATCACGGAGGCAACCACCACCGCCGAGGCAGCAATAATTCCCGGCAGTCCGAAGCCAATAAACGTGGAAGCGATAAACCAATAAGGCGCCACGCGAAAAATCTTAGCAATCCCCACAAATACGCTTTCGCCTTTCACCAAAGCGTAGCGCTCGATCTCCATGTTGATGAAATATTGAAACGAAATGCCAAGCAACGCGCCCCAAGCAATTCCCAAGCCGTAGTTAGAGGCAAGGTACGGCCACAAAATAACTTCGCCAGATCCGAGTCCTAGAGCCAAAATAATAAAACTTGGTCCAATCAACTTTTTGAGCGGGATCGGCTCAGGGAATGGTTTCGTTAGTTTTGAAGGAGAGAGAGCCATGTTGAAATTATTGATGTAAGATTATTTTCATAACCGACATAACTATGTGGGGCATTGGGAATAACTTCTACCGATGTAGTTGCTGAAGATGTTGCGTGGTCACGAAAGAGCTTGGCCGCTTCATCGATTGATGGCTTAATAAATCCATCAGCGCCGCCAAAAATAGCGAGAAGGGGATCCGTTGTCCCGGCTAGCATAGACCACTTCGTTGAGTCTGCTTTGTGATAAGGGAAAAGATTGCCCATACCCTCTTCTGTTAAATAACCCAAGTAAGGCAAAGGACCCATCGGGCAGACAACGGCGAGCTCCTTCGGTAACAGCTCAGAAGTTTTTCCTTCGGCCACAAGCTTCGCTACCATTTTGTTTGTCTCCCCGTACTTCTGCTCGCCGAGAAGATGGAGCATAAAGCCGGCATCGTTGCACGGCGACAGATGGATTTGGCCGACCACCCGAGGATCATGCTTGAGATGTTGATAGTACAAAATCTTTTGGGTTAGGCTATGTGCTTGAAGAACGACACGCTTCACGCCTTGAGCGCTCAGGAAATCCAGCCACGCACTGATATCAAAAATGCAATCTTCAAAACGCTCAAAACCGCCGCCGACATGCGCCCAGCTGACGGATCCGTTCTCGAATTTTCGAATATCAGCGTAAACATCGTGGCCGCGATTGTTGGCTGTCAAAAATGAGATACCCATTTCAGCGAGCCGCTTGCCTTCATCTTCAATAAATTGGTGCGTATAAAAATCTCCAGCTGTACCGTGAGAATGAAACACTGCCAGATCGGATTTTTGGTCCATCCAAAATCCTGCTAGCTCTAAACCATCCGATGTGGTTGTTTTTACCAGTGAACCATTAAGCATAGTGAGGACATTCTAGCTTGTAGAACCTGCTGGCACAAGCGATGTAAACGACAGCACCGCGCCACTGTGTGGGCGCGGGCTTGGAGAAGTCACGGGCTTGGAGAAGTCACGGGTGTGCATCGACTTTAAGTTCCACGAGTAGCTGAAGGGCACTGAATGAACCCTCTCGTATGCTGTGAAATTCGTTGGGCTCGAACTGGATTTCATACCGCCGCTCGATGCTGAAGCACATGTCGTAGAGCATGATGCTGTCAGCCCCGAGATCACAAAAGGGTGTGTACTTGTTCTCCTCCGTGATCGCTATTGCCCCACGCGACGCGTCGGAAAGAAATCGGAGAAGGTCTTGCTTGATAGCCTTGCGGTTAACCATTATTCACCTCGAGCGAGAATTTACCACCACAACCCCCTCTTTGCAAGGCGCGTTGACAGGTGGCCCTTTCAGCCCTAACATAACCCTACTATGCGCATCACAGGAAAGGTCATTCACGGTGAGGGAAAAGGCAAGCTTTACGGCGTTCCCACGGCTAATTTAGCTGTTCAGCCAGAGGGTCTTCAACCAGGCATCTACGTCGGGTCAGTACAGAACGCCGAGCAAGCGGCCGCGCCTTGCATCATTTCCTGGAATCAAACATTCGAAGTGCATGTTCTTGACTGGAGCGGTGATCTCTACGAACAAGAGTTACAGGTTGAAGTAGGTGACCGCGTGAGCGACTTTGTACCGTTTGAAAGCGAGAGGCAAATGAAGGCCTAAATTCTTTCTGTCCTCGAGAAGGCGCGGAAGATACTCAAATAAGTATGTACTCAGGAATTATTCATCATCACGGAACGGTTGGCGAAGTCCTCGATGCCGCTGGCGGTGGCAAGCGGATCCATTTTGACGTACCTACGATCATGCATCAGGTTGTCGACGGCAGCTCGGTGAATGTTGATGGCGTTTGTTTAACCGCTCTTGATTGCAATCTGAATGGTTTTTGGAGCGATGTCATGCCACAGACACTTGAGCTCACCACTGCTGGTTCATGGAAAGTGGGGCAGATCGTGAATGTGGAACCATCAATGCGGCTTGGCGATGAGCTCGGTGGGCATTTTGTCTACGGGCACGTCGACGGCGTGGCTGAGATTGTAGAAATGGAAGAGAAGGGCAACGCGCTGATTGTTTTGCTGCGAGCCCCGCAAGAATTGATGCGTTACATTGTGCCGCAAGGATCGATCGCGCTCGACGGAGTCAGTCTGACCATTGCGGACGTTCAAGATGAAGTGTTTGCTGTTTCACTCACCCCAGAAACAATCGAACGCACCGTGTGGAAAGATCGGGGCGTCGGAGATCGCGTTAATTTTGAAGCCGACATGATGATCAAATATCTATGGGCAAAACCATCGCAATCGTAGTAGGAGAATTTCATCGAGAACAGACGGAACAAATGCTCACTGAGGCACAGAAAATTGCTCGCAAAGAGGGGTTGGATGTGGTTGAAGTTGTCTGGGTGCCGGGATCGTTTGAAAAACCACTGGCGCTTAAACGTCTCTTGCGTCGTCCGGAGATTGATGGGGCTATTGTGCTCGGAATTATCGAGCGCGGAGAAACAAAGAACGGACTGGCCATGGGACATGCGGTGTTTAGCGCAATCATTCAACTTCAACTCGACACCATGAAGCCAATTGGGATTGGGATCATTGGCCCTGAGGTTCTGCCCGATCAGATTCCATCGCGCCTTCTTCCGTTTGGAAGAAAAGCGGCTCATGCCGTCGCAAAAATGCTTTAGCTTATGCCGCAACCGATTAATCCTTGGAAAATGGCGATTGATAACTGGCTCGCCGGCCAGCAATCAGATACCAAAGCGCACGCGTTCTGCGACGCGTGGGTGTCGCTTAAGGATTTGTCGACGGCAGATTTAGAACTGAACCCAAGAAAAATTGGCGAGCGACATCCCTGGACGCTGCTCGGACTCAAGATGAGTTCGTTTGGCAGGCCCACGGGCTCGTTTTCATTTGCTGTGCGTGAAGCAGAAGCGCATGAAGAGCGCTGCATTATTTTGTCTGCGCCCCGTTTTACTAAAGGAACACATCCAGATCTAGTTAAAGCAACACTTTCAAGTCTGTATCGATTAGCGCCAACTGGGAGCGAACTGGAGGTCGTCCTTGAAGATGAGCTCGAGGCCACTAGCTCGACACTGGCTATCGCGGGCACGTATACTGATGCGGGATGGGGACTCAATCCCAAACGGACCCAGCTTATTTCTGATGACCCGCGGCTGTGGGTCTTCCGTTTCACCAAAAACTAACTATGCGTTTGTCCTTTCACGGTGCGGCACGAGAAGTTACTGGCTCGTGCATGTTGCTAGAGAGCGGTTCGACCAAGCTACTCATCGATTGCGGCATGTTTCAAGGCGAACGTATGTGTGGGCGCAAGAATTTTGATGAATTTGGTTTTGACCCCGCAACGATCACCGCTGTTGTTGTGACTCACCCACATTTGGATCACGTCGGTCGTTTGCCACGACTGGTGCAACTGGGCTTTACTGGCCCGATTTATTTCACTGAGCCGGCTGCAGCGCTTACTCGCATTGTTTTGGAAGATGCTGCTCATGTCATGACCGACAATGCTGAGCGCTGTGGTGACGAAACGCTCTACACTGCCGAAGATTTGGCCCGTGTGTTTGAGCAATCCAAGCCGATCAACTATCACAACGCCTTCATGGTTGGCGATCTGTCGCTTATGTTCCACGACGCCGGTCACGTGCTGGGGTCAGCGTACGTCTCGATTGAAGTGGAAGGGAAGCGCCTAGTGTTTTCCGGCGACATTGGCAATGATAATGTCCCGATCATGTCAGAAACAGAACCGATTTCGCATGCTGACGTGGTGATTTGTGAATCAACCTATGGCGCGCGGATTCATGAGCCAACGTCTGAACGCGAGTCAAAGTTGAAGGTGGTCATCAAACAATCTATTGAAGCAGGTGGTGTATTGCTCATTCCAGCCTTTTCGATCGAACGCACGCAAGAGCTGCTTTACGCTCTCAACAACTTGCTACCGACCTTGCCAGAGAGTCAGCGCGTACCTATTTATCTCGATAGCCCACTCGCCATTCGCGCTACCGAGCTGTATCGCCATTTCAAAAATTATTTGCACTTTGATACGCCGATTCTCGCCGAAGCTGATCGCGACTTTTTCTCTTTTCCAAATTTACGCGAGACGTTAAATGCCGAGGAATCTAAAGCAATCGCCCGTGCTAAGAAGCCAAAAGTAATTATCGCGGGAAGCGGAATGATGACTGGCGGGCGCATTTTGCACCACTTGATTCAATATCTGCCCGATCCCAACACCACCCTGCTGATCATCGGCTACCTTGCTCACGGTACTCTCGGGAGGACGCTTTATGAGGGAGCAAAGGAGGTAACTATCTTTGGTCGACGTATCGAAGTCAACGCCAAAATGGTCGGCATTGGCGCTTTCTCTGCTCACGGCGATCAAAACAAACTCACCCGCTGGTTAAAACCAACGGATGGGAAAGATCCTCAAAAAGTATTCCTCGTGCACGGCGATCAAGAGGACAAGCAGATTTTTGCCGAACACCTAAAAAAGCAGATCACGTCAGAGATCATTATTCCTGAATACCATCAAGCATTTGATCTTTAGGTTGTTGGCTCACCGCCAGTGCCTTCTGCCCACGCCCGCAGCTCTTTTTCATCTACTCCACCGCAAATAAAACGTTTCGATGTAGTATTGATAAAAAACGGCACACCGCCGCAGTAGCCGCGATCATACTTTTCCATCTGAGCCGCATTTTTCTCGTCATGCCAGACTTCAAACTGTTCAATCTTCACCCCTTCGCCTTTTAACTTCTCAACCAGCGGTGCCATCCGCATGCAGTGTGGACACTCCGTGCCGTAGAACTCGAGCAATGCCATAGATCAATGTAAATTTTCTTGATAGGATTTTAGCAGATATGCGCTTCACACTCAAACATCTTGGCGTCGGTCTGTTCGCGGTCTTGGTGATCACCTTGGTCCTCGGCGCTCATTTTGGATTTACTTGGGCTGGTGGCAACGGATACATGCCCACCTTTGCTATCACCACCCTCGAAGAACAGGGTGATGTAGTAGCGACGCCAGATGGAGCAGCGCGGAGAGGCTCGGTGGTAACAACAGGGAAAGACGCGCGCATGCTCTTCCAGATTGATGATGCACTTGTCGCTTTGTACGAAGACACGACTGTTGAATTCAAAACGCTTTCGGGGGAAATTGAGATTGTGGTGCAAAAGGGCCGTGTTGCTGTTTCATCTGGAACACAAAAAGACCGTCCACTGGTGGTGAGTGCCGGACCTATCCAAACAATCACCTTTGGCGGGACGTTCTCATTAGTCCACTACGATTTTCAACAACGGGTTTCCGTGATTCCACTTTCAGGACCCGTTGGGGTGAATATCGCCGATGAGTCTGGGCAAGTCATCATGAATCCGATCGACATTTCTACTGTCCCGCCGTACGAAGTCACGGACACCACATTCACTCCAGCCGGTAGTGCTGCCGAAAATTTTTACGCCTGGTTTCAAGCTAAAGTCGACCAACCCAGTTCGGATCTTCTTCAACCGTAAGTTCAAGATACACTTTTCGGCCCATCACCCCTTCGAGTTCTTTGCGCACCGATTGACCAATTTCCTTCACTCCATGGCCTTTGTCGCCAATAATCATTCGCTTGTAGCGAGGTTGATTGGTGAGAATCCGTGCGGAGATGAAGGTCATGTCGTTCGGTCGTTCCTCAACCGCGTCGACTTCAACGTGGACGGCGTAGGGAACTTCTTCGCGCAGTCGCAAGAATAACTTTTCGCGGATAAGTTCGGCCAGCCACAGTTCGTGTGGCATGTTCGAAAGTTGATATTCAGGATAGTACGGCTCGCCTTCAGGCATGATTTCAAACAACAAATCTTTGAGCGCTTTCAAGTTGTGACCTCGCAAGGCGGAGATTTCGAGCATGCCTGTAAAACGTTTTTCAAAATCGCGGTAGGAATCGATAAACGGTTTAATTTCTTCGTCAATTTTGTTAATGATCAGATATTTCGGAATATTTAAATGCTCCACAAGGGCCATGGCTTCGTGTTCTTCATTACCGATCGAACGAGTCGGATCAACAACGTAGAGCACCACGTTTACTCCACGAAGCGACTCCTTCACAAATTGGCTCAGACGCTTAGTGAGTGGATCACGCGCCTTTTGCATCACGCCCGGTGTATCCACAAACACAATTTGACCACGGTCATCAGTAATAATTCCTTGAACCGGCTGGCGTGTCGTTTGCGCTTTTGGAGTGGTGATAGCCACTTTTGAACCAACTAAAGCATTGAGAAGCGTAGACTTCCCAACGTTTGAGCGGCCAATAAGGGCAACGAATCCAGATTTCATAATTTGGTCATTTCGACCACGACTTCGACATGCGGAGTTTGAGGAAACAGATCCAGCGCCGAAACTTTTTTAACAGAATAGTGCTTCAAAAAGTGTGGGAGCTCCTCGATTAAGCGTTGATACTTGCACGAGACGTAGATGATACGCGTCGGAAGGGCTTTGGTCAAGGCTGCGATCACATCGGGATGAAGTCCTGCGCGTGGGGGATCGACAATCACTATTTCGGGCATACGATCTAGCCAATCAAACTCTTCAGCTTTTGAAGCAATGAACTCGGCATTATTAATGGTATTCAGTCGAGCATTCTCCTTGGCCCCTTCGATCGCTGCGGCATCAAGCTCAACCCCGAGCACATCAACGCCACGCTTGGCGAGCTGAAGGGAGAAGAATCCCGCGCCGCAGTATAAGTCCATGACAAGCCCTTTGTTTCCTTCGCAAGCATTCAACACGACATCTTGGAGCTTGGCAGCCATGATGGTGTTCGTTTGAAAAAAGCTGGCGGGCTGAATGCGGTAGGTGATCTCGTTCACAGACTCGTGCAGGAAGGGGGTGCCTTTAAGTACCTCCATCGAGCTTGGGGTGGAGAGGTCGGTAACTTTGTCGTTGACGCTCCAAAGAATCGAAGTCGCAAGGTCGTCGAGTAGCACAACGAGCGACTTCTTGTGTTCCTTAAGTACATCGGGAGAGACTTGGTCCGAAGTGACCAGCATGATCAGCCTCTCGCCAGTATTTTTACCTTCACGAATGACTAAGTAACGAAAAAAACCTTGGTGGTCGCGCGTATCCCAAAAAGGAAGTTCCGTTGCCTGGCTCCATTCGCGCACACGACGGAGAATCTCCGGCGCCTCTTTCGACAGTAAAAAACACGTTTCTAAATCAAGTGTCTCCCACCATCGTCCAGACATTTTAAGCCCCAGCTCACCATCGCGTCCGAACGCGTAGTCCATCCGGTTGCGATAATAAAATGGTTCGGGGCAGGGGATGAACTCTGAGACAGTGAGATCAAGCCCGGCGCCAGCAAACGCTTCGTTCACGAGCAATTCTTTAGTCTTCACCTGAAGTGCACCATCAACATGTTGCCAGGAGCAGCCGCCACAAACAGAAGCATAAGGACAAATTGGCTTCACGCGATCTGGCGAAGCCTCGAGCAGCTCAAGAAGATCAGCTTCAAGCGCTGCTTTGACTCGCCGCCGAGGAACAAATTGAATCCGCTCGCCTGGCAAGGTGTCGGGTACAAAAACCGGTCGCTTTCCTTCGCGTTCAACCACCCCATCACCTGCGCCATTCAGCGCGGAAACCGTCCCTTCTTCCGGTCGATAAAGCTTCGACATAGTCTTCCCCGCATGATATCATAAGGCAGGAATTATGCTCTCAATCGTCATTCCAACCAAAAACGAGGAGGAGTATTTGCCCATTTTATTGACGTCGATCAAACGGCAAAGTATCGCGCCGCATGAAGTGATCGTCGCCGACGCGCATTCGACCGACCGCACCAGGGAAATTGCCCAAGCCTTTGGGTGCAAAGTGATTGATGGTGGAATGCCTGGCGTCGGACGCAACCTCGGGGCTAAAGTGGCCACAGGAAATCTCCTTTTGTTTCTCGATGCCGACGTCGAGCTCAGTGATCTGAACTTTCTGAAATTGGCCGAAGATGAATTTGAAAAGCGCAACTTAGACTTCGCTACCTGTGATTCCTTGCCGCAATCGAAAAAGCTTAGCGACAAAATTCTTCATAACTTCTATAATAAGTATAACCGCGTTCTCTCCAAACTCCGCCCCCACGCGCCCGGTTACTGCATCTTGGCTCGGCGCACAAAACATGAAGAGCTGAACGGGTTTGATGAGACCGTGGTCTTCTGCGAAGACACGGACTACGTGAACCGCGGCATGCGTATCGGCACCTTCGGCATTCTGCGTTCAGTAGCAATCAGTGTCTCGATTCGTCGCTTCGAACGCGATGGGCGGTTTGAAAGCGCAGTAAAATACGCTTTGGCAGAAGCTCACATGATCGCCCTCGGCCCCATTCGTTCTGATATTTTTCATTACACCTTTGGCCATCGTAAGAAAAAGTAATTATGCGCATCGCTCTTTTGTCCTTTGCCGTGTTCCTGCTCGTACCGTTTACCACTTCTGCCGCAAATGCGGATCTCGGGTTTAAAAATGGCAGCGAGATTTCCTTTTCTACCGAAACCCTAGTCGCCGGGGATACCATTCGTTTGTATGCTCGTATTCATAACTATGGAGATGTCGACGTTTCTGGTTATGTTTCGTTTGTGCAAGGAATGGTAGCGATCGGGAATAGTCAGGTAATTTCGGTGCGTGCTGGCGGAGTAGATGAAGAAGTCTACGTTGATTTTGTTGTCCCCGAGTCGAGCTTTAATATTCGTGCCGAAATTCTTGGAACCGAACCCGTCGATCAAGATACAAGCAATAACGTGGCCCTTTCTAATCTGTTTACCCCGATTAAAGATGCTGATCGCGACGGTGTTGCTGATGAATCAGATAATTGCGTCTCTGATTCCAATACTAATCAAGCCGATACCGATGATGATGGCCAGGGCGATGCCTGCGATAGTGATGACGACAATGACGGCCTTTCCGATTCAACCGAAGAGCAATCAGGACTAAATCCTCTCGTAACCGACACGGACGGCGATGGTGTGGGGGATGCCAGTGATTATGCGCCGACAGACCCATCACTGAGTGTCGCGCCGCCCCCGCCAGCTACAGTTGCTGAACCCGTCCCGGCAGCAGACACACCAGTCTCTTTGCCTACGACTACACAAAGCGCTGAGCCTGCCGCATCAACTGCTACGACGACCAGCGCGGCCGAAGCAGAGCCATCAAGCAATGGCGCAGCCCTTTCTGATTTACAAATCTCACCCAAAGCCATTTTCACCTTTGAGCAAAAGAGCTGGAACACCTATCACTTCGGCGTCAAAGGCTTTGTTGGCGAGGGCTATCGCTACGAATGGGACTTCGGTGACGGGGTAACCTCGAACCGCCCCGAACTTGACCATGCCTACCGCACCTTTGGCGATTACCAAGTGACTCTCACCGTCACCGACAGCGTTGGTCAGAAATCCTCCGACTCAGCCACGGTATCGATCTCGTTCTTCAACGTTGAAAATCCGTACGTGAAATTCTTGATCGGATTCCTGGCCGTGCTGTTTGTGATCTCGCTCCTTGTCCTTGCAAAAAGCATGAAGCGCCGCCAGGAATCGGTATGATCCGCTTCTTGAATCAAGAAACCAAAAACATCGCAAGCGCTGCAACGATTGTTGCGGCTTTTGCCTTTTTGTCGCGCATCGCTGGCTTCATTCGCGATCGTATTTTGGCCGGGCGCTTTGGAGCAGGCGATACGCTCGATGCCTACTACGCGGCGTTCCTGGTACCTGACTTCTTATTTAGCTTGCTGGTGGTCGGTGCCCTCTCCGCAAGTTTCATCCCGCTGTTCATTAAGCACTACCAAGGCAATAAAAAGTCAGCCTGGGATTTCACCAACAACGTTTTGAACATCGCGGCGGTAAGCATCGCCATCATTTCGGTCGTTTTGTTCATCCTTACTCCGCAGATTGCCGAACTGATCGCCCCAAAGTTTTCTCAATCGAAGCTGGATTTGGTGATCACCTTCACGCGGATCATGTTTGTGTCTGATTTCCTTCTCGCCTTGTCTGCCGTGTTTGGATCAGCATTGCAAGGAATGAAGCGCTTCCTTGTCTACTCTCTTGCGCCTGTTCTCTACAACCTTGGCATCATCATTGGGGCCACAGTGTTGGTCCCAGCGATGGGGCCGGCTGGACTTGCCTGGGGTGTAGTCCTCGGCGCAGGACTCCACATGCTTTCTCAACTCATCGCCATTAGCTCTGCCGGCTACCGTTACTCCTGGCGCTGGAAGTTAAACGATGCTGACACCCGTGAAATGGGCAAGTTAATGGTCCCGCGCACCATGGGGGTCGCCGTCAACCAGTTGAACAACGTGGCCATGATCATGATCGCCACCACCCTCGTCGCTGGCAGCGTCACCATGTATCAGTTCGCCTACAACATTCAGTTTTTTGTGATCGGCATCGTGGCGGTATCGTTTGCCGTCGCCGCGTTCCCGTCACTATCAGAAGCAGCTGCACGCAAAGACGTCGACGGCTTCGTCGATACGTTCTCAACTACGGCTCGGCAAATTTTATTTTTTGTGATCCCTGCGTCAGTCCTGTTCTTGCTTTTGCGCGCTCAGATCGTCCGCGTGGTCGTTGGGGCAGGGAAGTTTGGGTGGGAAGAAACCATTACCACTGCTGACACGCTGGCATTCTTCACCTTAAGTCTTTTCGCGCAAAGTCTAGTGTTCCTTCTCGCTCGCGGCTTCTACGCCTGGCGCGATACAGCCACCCCATTCGTTGTCGGTTTGCTCACAACCTTCTTCAACGTGATTGCCGCTCTGTTGTTTGCCAAGGAATTCGGTGTGGTTGGACTTGGCCTCTCGTTCTCACTCTCGGCGCTTGTCAACGTCTCCGTCCTTTGGATGGCCCTGCGCCTTCGTGTGGGTTCCTTAAAAGAAGGGGAGATTCTCAAATCACTATTCATTATTTCTATCGCCGCGATGGCTGGAGGAATTGTGACGCAGCTCTTGAAGCCAGTCGCAGCCAGTATCTTCCATCTGGAAACCTTCCTTGGAATTCTTGCCCAAGGTTTGGTGGCCGGCGGAGCGGGCCTCATTGTTTACGGCATGATCGCCTGGGCCTTGAAGAGTCCAGAAATGATCGCCTTTATAGCCTCCATGGAGCGGAGACTATTTAAACGCTTTGAGCCCTCAGAAAGTATTTCTAAAGATCAAACGGTTGCTTAAAAAGCAGGACACCCGGAGCGAGAGTGCCCCGGGGTCGCAGTCGCGATCTGAGTTGCCTAGACGGCCAGGCACAGGCGCTCGGCATCGATCCAAATCGGCGTCGCCAGGACGGCGACTTGTTCCACCCATCGACCATCGGCGATTCCGCGGCAGTCGGCACTGTGCCTCTCTTCGCCTTCGGCTGCGCAAAGGACGCAGCGATACACGTAGCGAGCAGCGAAGACCACGAACGGCCCTTCTCCGAAGCGGCCGAGGAGCCAGGGGAGGGCCTGCTCGACGTCAGGCATCGACAGATCCCAAATGAGTGTCACGCCGACAGGATAATGAAATGCCATCATCACGAACTCCGCGATCTTATTTTATCCTAGAACCCGAGCGGCCTTGAGTCAACACTGTGTTGAAAAAGCCAACGCTATCCAGTAGAGTAATCGCACTATGACTGCTCATGAAATCCGTCAAAAGTATTTAGATTTCTTCAAGTCCAAAGGGCACGTGGTCCTTCCTTCCGCAAAATTGGTGCCCGAGAACGATCCCACCACCTTGTTTACAGGCTCAGGGATGCAGCCGATGGTGCCGTTTTTGCTTGGTGAAGCTCATCCCCAAGGGACGCGGCTCGCTGACTCCCAAAAGTGTTTCCGTGCTAAGGATATTGAAGAAGTCGGAGACAATCGCCATACGACCTTTTTTGAAATGCTCGGCAACTGGTCGCTCGGTGATTACTTCAAGAAAGAACAAATTCCATGGATGTTTGAGTTTTTGACCGAGGTCGTAGGTTTGGATCCAGAGAAGCTGTATGTAACTTGCTTCATCGGCGCTCCCGAATACGATATTCCAAAAGATACCGAAGCCGCGGAAATCTGGCAGAAGCTATTTGCAGAAAAGAAAATTACAGCTGAAATTGCCGACATTGGTTCCCAGGAAGCCGGCAGCGATCGCGGGATGAAGTCAGACGAGCGCATTTTCTACTACGACGGCAAGAAAAACTGGTGGAGCCGTAATGGCGGACCCGACACAACCCCGGTCGGAGATCCCTGCGGACCAGACTCGGAGATGTTCTTCGATTTCGGAACGCCCCACGACGAGCGTTTCGGCAAGAATTGCCATCCTAATTGTGATTGCGGTCGCTTCATGGAGATCGGCAATAATGTATTCATGACCTATCGTAAAGAAGCGGAAGGGAAGTTTATTCCTCTTCAGAAACCAAATATTGATCACGGCTCAGGCCTGGAGCGCATCGCCGCTGCGGAAGAGGGAAGCGGGGACATGTTCCGGATTAGTTTTTTTGCGCCCGTCATTCAGACCCTTGAGACTCTCTCGGGCAAGCGTTACGGCGATGAACCAGCACCAATGCGGGTCATCGCCGACCATCTGCGCGCAGCCACGTTCTTGATTGCCGATGGGATCGTCCCATCCAACAAAGATCAGGGCTATTTCGTCCGTCGCTTAATCCGTAGATCGGTGCGCTTTGCCCACAAACTTGGAGTCAAAGAGAACTTTGCTGCCAGTGTGGCCGAAGCGTATGTGCAGACCTATGAAGGAGCTTATCCAGAACTCCTTACAAAGAAGGATATGGTCATGACCGAACTCACCAAAGAGGAACAGAAGTTCCGTCAGTCTTTGGACAAAGGCCTTAAGGAATTTGAAAAGCTTTTCAGTGCTCAAGGGTCCGTGAGCGGCATCGACGCCTTTAATCTCTATCAATCCTACGGCTTCCCATGGGAGCTCACCGAGGAACTGGCGCGAGAGAAAGGACAAGAGGTCGATAAAACCGCCTTTGAAGCAGAGTTTAAGAAGCACCAAGACCTCTCCCGAGCTGGTTCAGAAAAGAAATTCGCTGGCGGACTTGCTGACACCTCAGAACAATCGGTCAAATATCACACCGCAACCCACTTGCTCCATCAGGCACTTCGCACAGTCCTCGGCGATCACGTCGAGCAACGAGGATCAAACATCACTCCAGAGCGTCTCCGCTTCGACTTCTCGCACGGAGAAAAAATGACAGCAGAGCAAATCAAAGCCACAGAAGATATTGTCAACGAGCAAATCAAAAAAGATCTTCCTGTCCACTTTGAAATGCTCACGGTTGAAGAAGCCAAGGCCCGTGGGGCGATCGGCTTGTTTGAGGATAAGTACGCTCAACTTGGAGACCAAATTAAGGTATACTTTGTGGGTGACGACATGAAGGGCTACTTCAGCAAGGAAATTTGCGGGGGGCCCCATGTGGATCAAACGGGAACCATGGGTCATTTCACGATCGCCAAAGAAGAAGCCTCATCGGCTGGAATTAGGCGAATTAAAGCCATATTAGAGTAATTCTAACCTTCCGAGTGGCCGCTGGCCATCCTCGGTTGTTCTACCATTTGACACTTTTACGCGGTTTCGCTACTATACCGGCCACGAGCGTATCGCTTTTCGGCTCCCATGCAAGAGAATTCAGACTCAAAACAGTTCATCGAGATGGAGGGGGAAGTCAAAGAACTTCTTCCCGGAGCGAAGCTGCGTGTTCGCCTAGATAATGATCAGGAAATTATCGCCCACATGTCCGGCAAGATGCGTATGAACCGCATCAAGGTCTTGCCAGGCGATCACGTCAAAGTTGAAATGAGTCCCTACGATTTAACCAAAGGCCGCGTCACCTATCGCATGTAATATGAAAGTCCGCACGTCTGTAAAACCGTTCTGCCGAGACTGCCGGGTGATTCGCCGCCGCGGACGGGTTCATGTTATTTGCAAGATTCCTAAGCACAAGCAACGACAAGGATAATTATGGCACGTATTGCTGGAGTCACTATTCCCACCAATAAGCAAGTGAGCATCGCCCTCACCTACATTTACGGTATTGGCGATACCCGCGCTGCTCAAATCTGTGAGAAGGCTGGTGTCGCAAAGACCGTCCGTGTGAAAGACCTGTCAGAAGAGCAGGTCAACAAAGTCCGCGATTTGGTAGAAAAAGGTTTCCGTGTAGAAGGTGAATTGCGCCGCGATGTGCAGGCGCACATTAAACGCTTGAAAGAGATCGGCAGCTACCGCGGCACGCGCCACATGAAGCGTTTGCCAGCTCGCGGTCAGCGTTCGAAGACCAATTCACGCACCGTGCGTGGAAATGTCCGCAAGACGATGCGCTCAGGTCGCCGTATTTTGACCAAGACATAATATTGCTATGGAAGACGAAGTAAAGACATCTGTTGAAGAAACGTCTGCAGCTCCAGTTACGGAGGCTGCTTCTGATGCCCCAAAAGCTAAAGGCAAGCCGACCAAAAAAGTCGCTGGCAAGAAAAAGGCTGTCCGAAAAGTAAGCCAAGGCCGAGCCTACATCCAATCAACCTTCAACAACACCATCGTGACCTTGACCGACGCCAACGGCAACACCTTGGCCTGGGCGAGCGCTGGTCACTGTGGTTTCTCAGGTCCCAAAAAAGCAACCCCTTACGCCGCAAGCACGATTGTGAAAACCGTGGCTGACAAAGTGGCGGAAATGGGACTCAAGGAATTGGCGGTGTATGTGAAAGGGATCGGAGCTGGCCGTGATTCAGCTCTGCGCGCCTTAAACGCCAACGGATTCAATGTATTATCGATTAAAGATGAAACCCCTGTGCCGCATAACGGCTGCCGTTTGGCTGGCCGCCGCCGCATGTAATTCCTATGGGAAAGACGCTCAAAGCAACGTGTAAAATGTGCCGCCGCGAAGGTGTTTCCCTTTGTGGTAAGGAAAAGTGCGCGTTCAAGCGCCGCCCATTCCCACCGGGAGTTCATGGTCCAACCGCTGGTCGCTCGCGCTTGTCTGGCTATGGCATTCAGCTCCGTGAAAAACAAAAGGCCAAGCGTTTGTACAACATCATGGAAACTCAATTCCGCAACTACTTTGTGCACGCCACTAAGATGAAGGGTGACACGGGAATTTTCATGCTGCAATTGCTTGAAACCCGTTTGGATAACGTGGTGTACCGGCTTGGATTCGCCAAGACCCGTCGCCAAGCGCGTCAAATGGTGAGCCACGGCTTCATTGAAGTCAACGGCAAAAAGCTCGACATTCCCTCGTACCAGGCCCGCGTGGGTGATGTGGTCGGGATCCGCGAAATCAAGCAAAAGAAAGGCTTGCTGAACGACTTTTCAGAACGCATGCAGCATGTGCAACCGCCATCTTGGTTGACGGTTGAAGGCAAGGCGTTTTCTGGAAAAGTTATTTCTTCGCCAGAAGGGGAAGATTTAAAAACCGTGTTTGATCCGAAATTAATCGTGGAGTTCTACTCCCGAACGTAAACAAACCCTATGGAGAATATTTTGCTTCCATCAACGATCACCTTCCTGCCCGGCTCTACTCCCGCCGAGGCGACTTTAGTGATCGAACCGTTTTTCTACGGTTATGGACGCACCGTCGGCAACGCCCTGCGTCGCGTGCTCTTGTCCTCACTTTCTGGCGCCGCTGTGACCTCGGTCAAAATTAAGGGTGTCCAGCACGAGTTCACGGCAGTCACGGGTGTGCTTGAAGACGCCTTGCAGATTATTTTGAACTTGAAGGGCCTGCGCTTGAAGCTTCACAGCGAGAACCCGGTGAAGCTCACCCTCAAGAAATCCGGACAAGGTCCAGCGACGGGCGCAGATTTTGAAGCCAACGCCGACGTCGAAATCATGAATCCAGATTTGCACATCGCCACCGTCACCGACGAGAAGAGTGAATTTGAACTGGAAGTCACGGTCGGACGTGGACGCGGCTACTCACCAACCGAAGAGCGAGAGCCTAGCGGCGAAATCGGACAGATCGCCATCGACTCGTTGTTCTCGCCCGTGCGCAACGTTGGCTTCAAAGTGGAACCAACCCGCGTTGGCGAAATCACTGACTACGACAAGCTGATCATGAAAATTGAAACCGACGGCACGATCACTCCACAAGAGGCGGTCAAACAATCGGTAGCAATTTTGCTTGACCACTATAACTTGATTGCTGAAAAGCTTGAGGCCCCGGCCGCTGAATAAAACCTTATGCGCCATCGCAATTCTGGAAAAGTCTTTGACCGCGAAATTGGGCCACGCACAGCGCTCTTGAAGGGGCTTGCATTGGATGTGGTCCTATACGAAAAGGTGCAAACCACCGAAGCAAAGGCCAAAGCGATCAAACCAATGGTTGAAAAGCTCGTGACCCGAGGCAAAGAAGCTACGCTTCATAACCGCCGCGAGTTACTCCGTTTCTTTGGCCAGCAAGAATTGCCGGTCAAGAAACTGCTTGAAGTCTTGGCGCCCCGCTACAAATCTCGCAAGGGCGGTTACACCCGCATTGTGAAGATGGGGCCGCGCAAAGGCGACGGCGCGCAAATGGCTCAGATTGAATTTGTTTAATATGACAACGACGACCACGCAAAATACCATCACCTTTGACGCGACCGGCCAAGCGATCGGACGCTTAGCAACGCAGGTTGCGAAGACTTTGATGGGCAAGCACAAAGCCACCTATCTCCCACACATTGATGGCGGCGATATTGTTGTGGTCGAGAACATCACCAAACTCTCGATTCCAGCCAAAAAGATGACTGACAAGATTTACTATCATCACACCATGCATCCTGGTCATTTGCAGGAACGCACTCTTCGCGAGATCTGGGAGAAAGACCCAGCCGATGTCTTGCGTCGCGCCGTGCAAAACATGATGCCTAAAAATCGTTTGCATACCGATCGGATGAAACGCTTGAAGATCTCGTAATTATGGAATCAGCAACGAAAACTAACGTCTTTGAAGGCAAGTATACCGAGTCCGTTGGCCGCCGTAAGCGCGCCATCGCTCGTGTGCGCATGTTCCCGGGCCAAGGGAAGGGAAAAGTGCTTGTGAACGACAAGGAACTCGCTGTCTACTTTCCTCTCTTGAAACTTCAAGAAAAGGTGATGGCTCCCTTGAACACCACTGGTCGCAAAGAATCATTCAACATTCAGGTGAAGGTTGTTGGCGGAGGAATCACTGGCCAAGCCGAGGCAGTTCGCCTGGGGATTTCACGCGGCCTCGTAATGGAAGACGCAGATCTCAAATCATCGCTCAAAAAAGAGGGATTCATGACCCGCGACTCACGTCGCCGCGAACGCAAGAAGCCCGGCAAACGCTCGGCTCGCCGATCGCCACAATGGTCTAAGCGCTAACCACCGTGGAGCACAATGGGCGGGGGCAACCCCGCCTTTTGCTTTTGTGTTAGAATAGCATCAACCTAATAGCAACAAACTGGCTTAGGCCTGCCACCCTTTTTTCTGCACTTCGTGACAGCAAAAAAGGGGACCTGGCAGGCATTCGCTCAGTTTGTTGCTTAGTCAACATGTCGACCATCGCCCGCAATACACTCTATTTGACTGCTGCGTCTATTGCCCAAAAAGGCATTTCTTTTGTTTACTTTACCGTCATTGCCAACACTATTGGCAAGGGGGCGACAGGGGATTACTTCCTGGCCTTGTCAATCACCACGATTTTGTCGGTTGTGTCTGATTGGGGATTGTCATCAGTGCTGATTCGCGAGATTGCCAAAAAGCCAGAAGACGCGGTGCGCCTTACGAGGACAACCCTTGGCTTAAAGATTCCGCTGATTGTGATTGGCGCGCTCGGATCGGTGGGCCTGGCTGTTATTTTAGGATTTGAATCGCAAGTGGTTTACTTGGTCGCCCTCGCGACGCTCATTTTGGCGGCGGATGCGATTTCGCTTACATTCTTCGGGGTCTTGCGCGGATTACAAAACCTCCGCTACGAATCCCTCGGGATCATGATCGGACAGTTGATTACAGCCACGATTGGAGCGATTAGTTTATTTTTGCAACCAGCATTGCCCCTACTGATTATTGCCCTATTTGCTGGGAGCTTTTGGAACGCTATTTACTCAGCGACCCGGGTGGCTAAGCACTTAGGAAAGAAGGCGATTCTCCCGATGATCGACAAAGTCCAGGCGTGGATCATGCTTAAGTGGTCGTTGGCATTCGCGCTGGCAAGCTTGTTTGTGAAAGTGTATTCGTACGTAGATTCGATCATGCTTTCGCGACTGCTCGGTAAAGAGGCCGTGGGGGCTTACGCCGTGGCATACAAAGTTACCTACGCCTTCCAGTTCTTGCCTATGGCCTTTGTGGGGGCGCTCTACCCAGGACTTTCTTCGTTATTCGGACAAGGCAAGCGCAAAGAGGCGGCAGAAGTGTTCGATAATGCTATTTGGTACACCTTGTTGCTTGCCGCACCAATCGTTTTTGGGATTGCCTCTCTCGCCGATAAGATATTGCCCATCCTGTACCCAACCTACAGCGAATCCATTGTTCCACTCACTATTTTGATCTTTGTCCTCTTGCCGTTGTTTGTGGATTTCCCGATTGGTTCACTGTTAAATGCTGCCCATCGCCAAGCAACCAAGACAGCGATTATGGGGGCAACGATGGTGGTTAATATTATTGCCAATGCGATTTTGATTCCGCGTTATGGTATTTCTGGTGCTAGTATTGCGGCGCTCATTAGTTTTACTTTTTTGTTTCTGGTTGGCCTCTGGTTTGTACCAAAAATTATTCCCTATCGATTCACGCAACTTCTCAATCACGCTCTTCCGATTTTATTTTCTGGCGCCTTGATGGGCGGGGTTGTTCTACTCCTGAAGTCCCAACTGCACTTTCTTCTGGTGATCGGGGTTGGAGCAGTAACCTATGTCACCGGCCTCATTCTCACCGGATCGTTAACCCGAGAGCATGGCCGGCACGTGCTGCGCCTTATTGGTCGCAAACCCGCTGCACCGATTGTGCCGATTGATGAAGAAGTATGAAGACGTTTCTTTTGCTTACATTGGATTTTCCACCACGACGAGGGGGAGTGGCGCGCTACTTGTACGAACTTGCTGCGTATTATCATGATAAGATTATTGTCGTGGTCTCGCCGGAAAAGGAGAGCATGGAAGGAGACTCTGCGGCAGAGTTTGAGCTCCACCGCCAACATTTGCTGGCCCGATTTGGTTGGCCAAAATGGGTGAAGGCCTTCGTCCCGCTCATACGTTACCACCATAAAACCAAGGTGAATCTGGTGAGTCATATTTTGCCGCTCGGAGTTGTAGCGCTATTTTATAAGCGCTTCACCAAAAAACCGTATATTATTTTTTTGCACGGAATGGACTTTGCCCTCGCGCGACGTAACGGGTGGAAGCAAAAGCTTACCCGACAAGTACTCCGTGAAGCCCACGTTGTGGTCGCCAATAGCGAAACCTTGGCTCGCGAAGTACTCGGGTTTGTGAAGCCAAGAGAGCTCGATGTGATTTATCCGTGTCTCTCGGCAGAGTTGATTGCCAAGGCGCGAGGATTTCATCGCGACACTTCCGTAGCTGCGCACACCAAAGAAAAGCCGCTAGAACTTTTGACCGTTGCCCGGCTCGTCCCCCGCAAAGGCCATGCCCATGTGCTCGATGCCTTAGCGCTACTTGTTTCTGAGCACCGCATCGGCTCTTTGCATTACACGATTGTCGGTTCGGGTCCGTTAATTTCTGAACTCGAAGCGCATACGAAAAAGTTGAAGCTTGAGGAACACGTGACCTTTGTTCAAAATGCCAATGATGTCGAACTCATCAAACATTACGAGCGAGCGGATCTATTCATAATGCCCACCGAACACTTAGGAAAAGATATCGAGGGCTTCGGGACAGTGTATGTAGAAGCGGCAGCTTTTGGTCTTCCCTCGATCGCCTCGGACTTGCCAGGAGTGAATGAAGCGGTTTTGGACAACGAGACAGGGCTCTTGGTGCCATCAGCGTCGGTTACGGATTTAGCCGAAGCCATTGAGCGCCTGGCAGGGGATCCAGCACTACGGATTAAGCTCGGCGAAGCTGGCAAAGCACGCGCCTTGTCGGAATTTACGGCTGACGTCCAATTTGCTAAGCTCGCCGAACTCGTATGACCCCGCTTATCTCGGTGATCATCCCTAGCTACCAGCATGCCAACACCGTGAAGGCATGCTTGGAAAGCGTGCTTAACCAGAGCTATCAGCCGCTTGAAATCATTATTGTAAACGATGGTTCAACGGATGGGACTGAGGAGATCCTACGGCCTTATTTTGATCGGATTGTTTATCACTATCAACAAAACAGCGGAGGCAATGCCGCTCGCAACGCAGGTTTCAAATTATCGCAAGGTGAATTTATTATTTTCTGTGATGCCGACGCTGTGTTGGAACGCGACATGCTTGGAAAGATGGTTAAGCAACTGGAAGCGCATCCCGACACTAGTTATTGCTACAGCGGGTTTCGTTTTGGTTGGAAGTCATTTCCTTCTTATCCGTTCAGTGCCGAGCGACTTAAAAAAATGAACTTTATTCACACCACAACACTGATTCGCCGGGCAGACTTTCCAGGTTTTGACGAAACACTCCGCCGCTTTCAGGATTGGGATGTGTGGCTCACCATGTTGGAGCACGGGAAGCAAGGAGTTTTCATTAACGAAGAGTTATTTCATATTGAAGATGATCGTGAACGCAAAGGAATTTCTGAATGGCGGCCGTCGTTTGTCTATCGCATTCCCTGGAAGAAGGTTGGTTGGGCGCCGACAGCGATCAAAAAGTACGAAGCAGCCAAGGCGATTATTATGTCCAAGCACCATCTATGAAAGAACGCTTGCAAAAAGTACTGGCGGAAGCAGGGGTTGCTTCCAGGCGGAGAGCGGAAGAAATGATTGCTGCTGGTCGAGTGGCGGTGAATGGCAAAATTGTGCGTGAGCTTGGAGTCAAAGCTGATCCGGCCGTTGATGAAATTGTTGTCGATGGCCAGCCGATCGCATCAGAAAAAAAGGTGTATATTAAACTCAACAAGCCGCGAGGCTATGTGTGTTCAAATCGCACCCAAGAAGGCGACAGTGTGCTACAACTGGTGCAGGTAAAGGAGCGTGTTTATCCAGTCGGCCGACTGGATAAAGAAAGTGAGGGGTTGCTCATTTTGACCAACGACGGCGACTGGGCGCTCAAAATGACCCACCCACGATTTGAACACGAGAAAGAATACGAAGTGCGCGTCGAGCCGGCGATGTCGGAGCCGATCAGAAAGCGCATTGAACAAACGTCGTCGCTCGACGGGGAGGCGCTGGCACCAATCAAAGTGCGTTTTGCTGACGGAGAAGGAAAGTCACTCACCTTTATTTTGCAAGAAGGCAAGAAGCGTGAGATTCGCCGACTGATGCAAGCCTATGGGTTTCGCGTTGCATCGTTGAAGCGCGTGCGCATGGGCAACATAAAACTCGGTGATTTGAAATTAGGCAAGTGGGAATATATCGATGTATGAAAGAGCAATTCTTTGGAAAAACCTTTTGGCTGACCATGGGCGCGCTGGTCGCGACCTATGTTTTGACCTATTTTGTTCAACACACCGGCGTCGAGCCCGTGGCTTTGCTCGTCATAGCCCTCATAACCCTTGCCGCCACTCTCCACAAGCTCGAAAACGGCCTTTTTATCGCCTTTGCCGAGCTTATTGCCACTTCGCATGGCCACTTGCTAAACGCAGGCCCTATTTCGATCAGAATGGCTATTTTTGGGGCAGTGATGCTTGGTTGGGGCGTTCACATTTTGCGCGGCCGTCGGCTCAACCTTGGTCAGCCGCTTTTGCGGCCGTATTATCTTTTGCTCCTTGCTGTAGTCCTTGGATTTCTGATCGGCTGGCAGAGCAATATTCATCATGACGTTATTGATGACGGCAACGGCTATTTCTATGTCCTCTACATTTTCCCCGTGCTTACGGTGGCTTGGGATGCTCTCAAACGCCGAACACTTGTCCAAGTCTTTGCAAGTGCAAGTACGTTTATTAGTTTGTTGACGCTCGTCATTTTGTATTTGTTCACTCACACCTCTGAACCAACCCAGCGCATCTTGTATAAATTCTTTCGTGATGCCCGGGTGGCAGAACTGACTCGGGTAGTCGACGATATTTTCCGCATCTTTTTACAAGCGCAATTCTTTGATGTCGTGTTCGTGCTTATCCTCGCGAGCGCGGCCTTTTGGTTCTGGCGGAATCGCCGCGATCAAAACATCATTGCTGGGGGAATTATTTTGACGCTCTCGACGCTAATCATTTCTCTATCGCGCAGCTTTTGGATCGGGATTATTGCCGGAGGCGTTGCTCTCGCTGTCTGTGTGATGATTATCCGCCGACCATCGTTCAAAGAAATTGCTGTCAAAAAGTTAGCAGGGGTAGTGATGGTCGCGACCTCAGTGGCACTTTTGTGGATCGTGTTGGCCTTTCCATTTCCTGCCGGGGGCAATGTTTCTGGATTTGGTGATTTACTTTCTGACCGCACGTTACAAGGCGATGACGTCGCGATTACCTCGCGTTGGAAACTGTTGCCGGCTATGACCCAGTCGATCAGCGAAAGTCCGATCCTTGGTAAAGGGTTTGGGACCGTCGTTGCTTTCGAATCAGATGACCCCTTTGTCCGTGAGCGATTCCCCGATGGCATGTGGCGCACCTACGCATTTGAGTGGGGCTGGCTGGACACGTGGCTGAAGATGGGTATGCTCGGACTCATTGCGATTCTTTGGCTCGGCATCATGACGGCCAAAGGTCTTGGTCGGGGATTTAAGGGCGAGCACGGCTGGCTCACGATCGGCTTTTTTGCTGGCCTTGTGGCTCTCTACGCCACTCACACCTTTTCACCCTACTTAAACCATCCGATTGGCCTTGGTTATTTGATTTTCTTGACCCCGTTTCTCACACCATCAAGCAAAAAAGCCCCCAAAGGGGCCATGGTGCATATTAAAGAAGTCATCGCTGCCAAAGCACCCAGCGCGTCTGTGGCGAGTGGTTCGATGGTGTCTTTTAAAGAGTAGCTGGGGCGGCTTTGCTGTAGTGCAGTTGTAGTGTAGTTTGGGCGGTCTTAAGGGGCACCCCCTCCAAAATGAGACTACAGGATGCTGTATTTTATCTTTAGCTAGCCAAAATATTAAGGTCTGTAGTCTCATTTTCGAGCACCTGCTATATCAGACCCTTCAAACTCTACAGCCAACCCGACCGGCCATCTCTTTTAAAAAGTTCACGAAAATAATTGCCCGTAGCCGCGTTCAAATTCTGAAAGCGCCATCGGTTTCTTGCCTTCTGGCTGAACCATCCCGCCCGGCAAAAGTTTGACCCGTAGATCTTTTCCATTACGCTTGATTATCGTGTAACACCCAGGCCAAGGGGTGTAGGCGCGGATTTTTCGATCCAACTCTTCCGGCGTTTCTTTGCCAGTCACCAAACCATCTTCGCGGTCGAGAAGTTTAGTATAGGTTGCTTCAGCGTCATTTTGAGCCACGGGTTGAATCGTTCCCGCGGCGTAGCCGCGGAGGGTAGCAATCAGCACAGGAGTCCCAGCCGCAATCAGACGCTCGGCGAGTTCAGGAGTGGTGTCGTCCGGCATGATTGGAACACGGGTCGTCGCAAGAATGGGACCCGTGTCCATTCCGGCATCAAGGAGCATAATGCTGACTCCGGTTTCTGTTTCGCCGTTCAAGAGGGCAGAGAGGTATGGCGTTGGTCCACGATACTTAGGGAGAAGCGATGGGTGCAAGTTTACGCAGCCCAGTGGCGGAATCTCGAGAACAGCAGGAGGAATAATTTTGCCGTAGTTGAACACGACGAACACGTCAGCATTAAGCGTTCGAAGAGCGTCAACGGCGACGGCCGTTTTGAGAGAAGCAAAGTCAAGAACAGGAATGCCGCGCCCCGTCGCCAGAGCTTTGACAGGGGATGGTGTGATCGCCGGATCGCGCCCCACCGCTTTGTCTGGTCGGGTGACCGTCGCCACTACGTCAAAACCCTCAGCATCAATAAGAGCTTGTAAAACGTTGGTAGCGAGTTCTGGTGTGCCGAAGAAAACAATTTTCATGAATGATCAGGATGCTGAAGCGCTGTTTTAGTGATTTCCACGTCAGCATGATCAATAAATAAGGTGCCATCGGTGTGATCAATCTCATGCTGGAAAACAATAGCCTCAAAGCCAGAAACTTTGAAGGAGACTTTATTGCCTTCACGGTCAAGCGCTTTGACGTTGCCTTTCTTATGGCGCTTCAACACCCCCCAGGTGCCGATCACGGAGTAGCAACCTTCCGGACTATCAACTATACCAGGCGAGAGGCCAGACATCCGCGCATTGATAAAAACACGAGGGTTCCGGCCGTTGTGATCAACTACGATAATCCGCTTATTGACCCCAACCTGCACTGCAGCAAGACCAACCGGATTTGATTCTGAATTCCTTTGCGCCTTCATGGTCTCAATCATATCATCAATAAACTTCTGGGTTTCTGGACGCAAAAGCTCTTCCATCGAGATATCTTCGGAAGTCTGTCGTAATCTTGGGTCAGAAGTAGGCAGTAGGTCGAGGATCATACGCGTTCGATAATAACGTCATCTGGAAGTTGTTTCAAGACCGAGGGTAAATTGCCGCTCCTACCATTCGGAATAAGGATCTCGAGCACGTGATGTTTACGCTCAGTGTGCTCGCGCACGGTAAGACCCGCCAAAGCGTTGTGGAGGCGCTGTTTGATCTCTTCGATGGTCGTTTCTCCGCGTGTGGTGAGCTTATACAGGATTCCGTAGGGCGGGAGCGAGACAAGTTTTCTAAGTGCCCTTTCTTCCTCTAAATATCCATGTGGATCAAGAAGCATTTTGTCCATAAGCTGCTTGTCCCAGGTCTGGACGAGAAACGGACACTTGGCCCGATAAGCTACACCGCGGAGCTCGAGCAGATGATGGAGGACGTTTTCTCCGGCCGTGTAGGCTGGATCAGATAAGCCAATGTCACCGAGCACATCGGCTACCAAACCAAACGACGGAGGGTCAAGAGGATTCAACACCGCGTCGAGATAATAACGTGTCGCAATAATAACTTGCTGCTTTCGCGATCGAGACGGCGCCGGAGACTTCTTATCAGGTTTTTCGACGACCACAACTTCAACGCCCGGAAACAATTCTTGAAGCCGCTTTTTCACTTGCTGATTGCCCACTCCGCGCTGGGTGAGCTTCACGCTGCCGCATTTTGCACAACTGGTGGCGATCGGAGCGCTCACGCCGCAACGGTGACACTCCATGTGATCTTCGTATACCGTTGGCGAGCCCCCACACGATTTACAGAGCGGCGAGAAGCCACAATCTTTACAGCGCAGGCCGGTCGAAACGCCTTTGCGGTTCAAGGAAAGGAGCACTGACTTGCCGCTCTGTAAAGCCTCGGTGGTTGCAGCGAGAATCGGCTCGGTCAGCAGGGAAGTAAAGCCTGCTTTCTTTTGATCAACAAGATCAATAATCTGTGGGGGCTCTATGAGTTCCGTCGGTGCCTGCAAAATCGTCTCGAATGCTGCAAGGTCAACGACACGAGGAGCGACATCAATAAAGACTAATTTCCGCTTTGTCTCTTTATGCTGCAACGCAAGAATCTCGCGGGCGTCATAGCGAGGATTGCGATCATACGACGCGTGCTCAGGAATGCCAGAGCGCACCACAATATCGACCACCGATGGGGTGTTGAGCTCCAGCCCCGCCAGACGGGTCATCGCCCCGTCAATAAGTGCTGCGTCATGATGGTGGGGGACAAAGACGCGATGCGGGCCAGGAATGGTTTTTCGAATCGCCTCGACGAGCGCAACGGCTTGGACAAAGTCGAGCACTTCGATAAAACATTCCGCAGTAGATCGGACAGTCTCGATCGCTTGCTTCACAAACGGAACTTCTGTCTGGCGGATGCTTGGTCTCGGTGTTTCCGACGCGCTCGGACGAGGCGCTTGGTTCGTAAACACTTCGCGCAGCACCGTCGAGGTGGATTGCACAAGCTGCTTGGCCGTTGTTTCAAAAACACGCAGATCTGTTTCGCTCATTGCTTTTGGCGCGAGGAGGGAAGTCAGCGGACGCAGCTTTCCGACCGGCTCTGTTTCTCCCACGGAAATGACCACTGCCCGTGTGAGCAGTGAACGAAACGGCACTAATACTAAATCACCCCGACTAACCGACAGTCCTTCTGGCACAGAATAGTCCAGAACGTCGATCCGCCGAGGCATCCTCCGCAGAAGGGCAACGCGTGCAATAATCACACTAACCAAGTTCAAAATGGACCACTAAGTAACCAACGCCGAAGGGAAACTCGTAAGAATGAATAACGGGGTCATAGCTTAAGCGCTCCATGATTCCAAGAAGCATGAGGATTGGTTGGTACGAGCATTGGTGAGCATGTTCCAGACTCTCGGGTGTAAGTTTCAACAATTGGGCAGTGTTGCGATTAACAATCGCGTCTTGAATCGCCTTGTCATACGCCTTGCCTTGTTTGTGAAAGCCGGCTGGCGAGGTTGTCTGGAGCGCGTGCGACTGATCGCCGCTCGCAATCACCGCAATGCGCTTGTTGCTGTTGACGAGCACATCTTTCAACGCATCACCAAACTGAAAATGTTCTTTGCCACCAAGATGGGAGTAGCTCAACGGGACAATGTGAATGCTGGGTAAATGCTCGGTGAGGAGCAACAGTGGCACCGAAGCCCCGTAATCTAACTTCTCGTCTGAGGTAAGTCCGATAGGGAACTGTTTGCGGCGCAGCGCCCGCTGAATATCATCGATCAACTTGAAGTCAGGCGAGAAGGGCCGATGAAGTGTCAAATCCCCAAACTCGGACAGATCGGGACGATACGCATCATGAAGATTGATGGTGAATGCATCTTCGTACAAGTTGCCGTGAGAAGAAATAATGAGAATCACATCCGGCTTGGCCGCATACAGCTCGTCAGCGAGTGCGGCCATGGCCGTCTTGGTTTTTGCAATCGGCTTTTGCTTATCTTTGTTGACTGAAGGCAAGAGCAGGGGACTATGCGGCGTAAGGGCAGCAAAGACGATCATACTTAGTCTTCGTCCTCTACTTCGATCGTTGGACCCTCGATCTCGTCGCCCAAACGATGCAGCTTCAAGGTACGCTCGTCAACGACCTTAATATTTTCCCACTTAAATCCCATCTGTTCGAACACATCGCCAGAAAGAATCGGCAAGCGCTCGCCTTCAGAAATGACGTAAACCGTTGGATCATCTGCTTTTACCAAGGTACCGTCAGGCAGTTTGACTTCATCGCCAGTTTCGTACGTGTCGAGTACTTCGCGTAACGTCGGGTGAATGCGCCAGCCTTCGAAATTAATGTCGAGCACAGCCTTGGAAACAAGCGGTTGTTTCACCCCATCTTGCACAAAGTACACACCACCGCTGGTGGTGTCTTGAAGCAAGTGGCCATCAGGATAGATGCTGTCGATGGTAATTTTTTTTCCTTCGCGATAAGCGCTCAAATCTTCATTGGTGGCTGGGACAATTTCATCGGTGCTGTAGCCGATGGCGTTAAATGTTTCGATGGAATCAATGCCGCGACGTTCGTCGTCGACGATCAAATACACCGCTCCACTTGGCGCCTGAAGCAACGAGTAGTTAGGGAAAGCAATCGGAGCGCCAATGTCATATTTCAACAACTGCGATTCATCGACTTGA
>JBBUGS010000049.1:0-1899 GCA_038056005.1 Patescibacteria group bacterium | reverse complement strand
GATTGGCAGTGGGCTTGATTTGTCATCGGTCTTGGCGCAAGAACTTGATCGTCGTTACACCTTTGTGATTGCTACCGCGACTCCCAGTGCTTACACCGGCTCGATAGAACGTTCTGTTCTTGGACAGAAGCTGATCAAAGTGCCGATCGATGAGCCAGAGCCTAACGAAGCGATTCGGATTTTGGAGGCCAAGATCGGGGCGATCGAGTACAAACAAAAAGTCATTTTCACCTACGACGCCATTGAAAAAATCGTCGCGCTCACTAGTCGTTACATGCATGAGCGCGCGCTGCCGGAGAAAGCGATTGAAGTTGCCGAAGAAACGGCGCTTTCGGCGTTTAAGGCTCGCGGCGAAAACGCCCGCGTTGTTGGCGAAGATGTGGCCATGATTATTACGGAAAAGACCAAGGTACCGGTGACTGAACTGGGTGGCCAAGAAAAAGAAACCTTACTGCACATGGAAGAGCGATTGCATGAACGTGTCATTGGCCAAGACGAGGCAGTCAAAGCCATCGCCGCAGCTCTCCGCCGAGCGCGCACCGAACTGCGCAGCACTAATCGCCCGATCGCCAACTTCTTGTTTTTGGGTCCGACTGGTGTTGGAAAAACTGAGCTCGCCAAAACGGTTTCTGAAGTCTACTTTGGTCGCGAAGAATCGATGCTCCGTTTTGACATGTCTGAGTACCAGGAGAAAACGAGCGTGGAGCGCTTGATCGGCGGAGCAGGGGAGGGCGGATTGCTTACGGAAGCTGTGCGTCAAAATCCGTTCTCGTTGTTGCTGCTCGACGAGCTGGAAAAAGCACATCCTGATATTCTCAACTTGTTCCTGCAAGTTATGGACGATGGGCGCCTCACCGACGGCGCTGGGCGCACCATTGATTTCACCAATGTGATTTTGATCGCCACGTCGAACGCTGGCGCACAGTATTTGATGGAATCAGTCCAAGCCGGCAAGCCGCTCGAAGAGATTAAGCAACACTTGCTCGATTCTGAACTCAAAGCAACCTATCGCCCAGAATTCTTGAACCGTTTTGATGGTGTGATTGTCTTTAAGCCATTGTCGATCGATGATGTGGTGCAGATTGCTTACTTACTGATTGCTAAAGTGGCCGAGCGACTCAAAGTGAAGGGCATCAACTTCCAAGCTTCTGACGCGGCTGTCTACGAACTGGCGCAGAAAGGTTTTGACCCTAAATTCGGCGCCCGTCCACTCCGCCGCGTAATCCAAGAAGAAGTCGACAACGCTATTGCCAATATTTTGTTGAAAGGCGAAGTGGGCCGACGTGATAGTTTGCTGCTCGAGCCAGGAGGAAAAATCACTGTTCAAAAAGCCCCAGAGTTGTAATATGTCAGATGCTTTGCTTTTGACGCTGATCATTTCGGGAGGATTTGCATTAGTGGCATTTATTATTTCTGTCGTGCTGACTCCACTTGTTGGGTTGCTCGCGCGCCGAGCAGAGATCGTTGATCGACCGACCGCAGAGCCGAAAAAGTTACACCACCGCCCCATTCCTTTACTCGGCGGCGCGGCTATTTTTTTAACGATTACCGTACTCCTCAGTTTGCTGTTGCATGACAAGAGTACAGATATTTTGACTAGCGGACTCGTACGTCCGATGCATTATCTTGGGTTTCTCCTCGGTGGGGCGATTCTTATGATCGGGGGATTTTTGGATGACAAATTCACTTTGCCACCGAAAGTGACTATTCTGTTTCCCTTTCTCGCTGCCCTCACCGCCGTACTCGCGGGGATCGGCGTGAGCAAGGTTTCCAATCCCATTGGCGGAGGGACGCTGGAAATTTCCCAGACGCTGAGCGCGGCGATCACCTTCGTGTGGCTCCTGGTGGTGATGTACACCACCAAGTTTCTTGATGGCATGGACGGACTCGCTACGGGTG
>JBBUGS010000048.1:0-11733 GCA_038056005.1 Patescibacteria group bacterium | reverse complement strand
TATCGGTCGTGCGGTGGAGATTGTCTGTGGTGGATCGAATCTTGCGGTCGGTCAAAAAGTGCTGGTCGCATTGCCCGGATCAAAAGTGCGTTGGCATGGAGAAGGGGATTTGATTGAATTGAAAGAAACGGAAATTCGTGGGGTAAAAAGTTTTGGAATGATCTGCGCCCCAAGTGAAGTTGGGTTTGAGAAATTGCAGCAAGAAGAGCGAATGATTTGGGATCTCTCCGAATTCACAGACGCCAAGGCCGGCACACCGATTGCCAAAGCACTCGACCTTGATGACACGATTTTTGATATTGAAGTCACGACCAATCGACCAGATGCGATGTGTATCGTCGGTCTGGCTCGCGAAGCTGGGGCGGCAGGAGCGGGCAAGTTCGATGCGAAAATGGCGAAGCCTATCAAAGCCGCCGGCATGTCTCTGCTTCACGTTGCTGTTGAGGCCAAGGATCTCTGTCCGCGTTATCAAGCGGTACGAATTGAAGGAGTAAAGGTAGGCCCATCGCCATGGTGGTTACAACAGCGCCTGCTCCTCTCTGGTCATCGACCGATCAATAACGTGGTCGACGTCACGAATTATGTACTTCATGAACTGGGTCAGCCGCTTCATGCCTTTGATGCCGACAAGCTCGAGGGGCAGAAAATCCTGGTCCGCAAAGCGAAGAAAGGTGAGTCCATCGAGGCATTGGATGGCAACACCTATGAACTCGATTCATCGATGTTAGTTATTGCTGATGCTAAGCGTCCCGTCGCCGTCGCGGGGGTGATGGGTGGCCAGCCAACAGGCACAACGGAGAGCACGACGCGGATAATTCTCGAGTCAGCAACCTTTGAACAGGTTTCGGTGCGTAAGACAGCTCGCGCATTGAATTTGCATTCTGATTCTTCGGCCTTGTTTGAGAAAGGTCTTTCCACGGAATCAACCACCAACGCCTTGTGGCGTGCCGCCGAACTGATCATGGAGCTTAGTGGTGGAAATATTGTCTCTGAAGTTGCGGATGTTCGCCAAGAAAAATACAAGGCGCTCACATTTCCTTACGACCCCGCCCGGGTTAACAAATTGATTGGTATCGATGTCGCGGCCAAGCAACAGCACCGAATATTAGAACGCCTTGGTTTTGAAGTGGGTAAAACGTCGGTCACGGTTCCGTACTGGCGCGATCATGATATTGAGGCTTCTGTTGATTTGGTTGAAGAGGTTGTGCGCATTTATGGCTATGCCAATGTGCCGGCGGTGTTGCCACAAGGGGAGCTGCCGATTCATGCGGAGGATCCGTTACTTGTTTTGGAGCGTCATGCAAAAGAAGCAATGAAAGGGATTGGTTGCACCGAAATTTATAACTACTCATTTGCTTCTGAAGATGAGCTCAATAAACTCGACATCCCGCTCGCATCGGCCGTGAAGCTCGCTAACCCGCTCTCTGCAGAATGGACCTACATGCGTCCGACCCTTCTGTTGAGTACACTCAAAACCGTAGAAGAAAATCAGCATCGGTTCGATGCGGCGGAGTTGTTCGAACTCGCTGCCGTGCACGCTTGGGATAAAGTCGGTGAACTGCCCATCGAGCAAAAGCACCTCATGGTAGCTGTGTATGGCACGGACGGAGCACATGTTTTCCGTCGAGCTAAAGGGGTTATGGACCGATTACTACATGAGCTTGGTGGAGAAGCAGAGGTTGCGCGCGGTTCTGATGTTCCGTATCTCCATCCTGGGCGGAGCGGATTTCTTGTGGTGGGAGAGTCAGTCGTTGGAGTCATTGGTGAAATCGCTCCAGAGTATGCTGAACGATTCGGGATCGATACTCGGCTCACCATTGTTGATCTAAATCTCGATTGTCTTCTGCCTCTTCTCAGCCGAACGAAAAAGTATCATCCCATTCCGACCTTCCAGGACACGGTTCGCGATGTCTCCTTTGTCGTTGCGGAGCGCACCACGTATGCCGAGATTGTCGCGGCGATGCAGGAAGTCGATCCGCTTATCGAAGACGTCTCCTTCCTTGACGTCTACCAAGGAAAGGGAATTGAGCTTGGGAAAAAGTCGATGGCCTTCCGGCTGACACTTCGCGCCGAAGATCGTACATTGTCTTCGGAAGAAGCCGACGGGGTGATCAAAAAAGTCACCGAGATGCTCCAAAAGAAGTTTAGTGCTACAATCAGATAGTATGATTGAATCAAAAGACATTTTATTTTTCGTGCTCGCGTTTTGCGTGCTGTGGTTCACCCTATTCGTTTCCTGGCTCATTTGGCAGGTGGCGATGATTTTGAAGAATGTGAACGACACCGTGTCTGATGTCCGCGAGAAACTCAACATGATTGAGAAGGCAGTGTCGAGCGTCAAAGAACGCTTCGAAGGCGTCGCAGGTATTCTAGGCATCGTTGGTAAGGGTGTGGAGAAAGTGGTTGAGTACGCATCAGAGAAACGGAAGGCATCGAAAGACAAAGATTAGAGCTACTTCATCCTGTTGGAGAAATCCCGGGCCTAAGTGCCACGGGATTTTTCGTAAACAAAAAACACACCCGTTATGGGTGGTTGAAATGCGGGACCCCGGTCTAGAGACGACCGAGGTCAGGGGTCGCTGTGGCGTTTCCGGTCAGTCGCTGGGACCAGACCAGCCGTAGCCGCGGGAGAAGATGAAGTGGGGCCACTGTCGGTCGAGGCTCGGGAAGAGCTTGAGGCTGCCTTCCGTCGCTCTGAGTTCCTGCCCACGGTACACGGCCAGGTTGATCACGAACGGCATGTTGGCCTGCTCAGCACCGAGTGGCTGACCATTCTCGACGTCTTTACGGCTCGAGAAGACGACGGTGACGGTCTCACCATTGATCGTGGCATACTCGATGACACCGGCGACGTAGACGCGACGATCCGCGTCCGCGTAGTTGAATATGGAGCCCTTCGGCATGGCCGCGAGGCGCTGCGAGGGGGTCCAGTCGATGGCCATCCAGGGGTCGATTCTCGACGGTTCTGCGCTCATCGGAAACTCCTTAAACCTGACCCATAAAACCACGTTCTAAGGACCCTCGTCAATGGGGTGTGGATATGTTAATCTGACCCTGCTATGCCTTCCCGTTTTGTTCATCTCCACGTCCATTCTCACTACTCTCTTTTGGAGGCTCTGCCTAAGGTAAAAGCGCTCATTAAGCATGCCAAGGAGCAGGAAATGGACACTTTTGCTTTGACTGACAACGGGGTCATGTACGGGGCGATCGAGTTTTATCAAAAGGCGACCGACGAGGGGTTGAAGCCAATCATTGGGATGGACGCGTACATCGCGCCGTTTGGGCGTTTTGAGAAGCGACCGAAGATCGACAACAAACCCTATCGCTTGGTCTTGCTCGCAGAGACGAACGAGGGATATAAGAATTTGATGAAGCTTTCCACGATTGGGTTCATGGAGGGCTTTTATTACAAACCGCGGATCGACAAAGAAGTGTTGAAGCAGTTTTGTGTTGGTCAGGATCACGGAATTATTGCTTTGTCGGGCTCGCAGTACGGAGAGATCCCGACGCTCATCAAAAATGGCGAAGTGGAGAAGGCCGAGGTGGTAATAAAGGAATATGCGGCCATGTTTGGGCCTGATCATTTTTATTTAGAGTTGGTTGATCGCCCTGAGTTGGCTGACGTTCGTGCCGTGAACGCCGTTTTGATTGAGCTCGGACACAAGTTAGGTGTCCCAGTCGTGGTTACGAAGGACAGTTATTATTTGAAACCAACCGATGCTGAGGCATGGAAGATCATGGCCTGTGTGAAGGGGGGCAAGACGCTTGAAGATTATGAGCGCATGCAGCCCGTGGAGTTTGACGCCAGTTTGTGTTCAAGCGAAGAGATTGAAAAACGGTTTGCGGATGTGCCTGAAGCGATCGACAATACCCGGAAGATTGCGGACCGCTGCAACGTGACTCTCGAGCTCGGCAAGTGGAACTTTGCCAACATCGATATTCCCGAAGGCTATACGGCCCAAGAGTGGCTCGGGAAGCGCGCGCGGACGGAGCTCGTGGACAAAGTCCCGGAAGTGACGGAGGAAATGAACACGCGCATTGCCTATGAATTGTCAGTCATTGAGCAGAAAGGATTTGCGCCGTACTTTTTGATCGTGTCTGATTACATCGAGTGGGCGCGTAAGAACGGTATTGTCACGACCACGCGCGGATCTGCCGCAGGTTCGCTTGTTGGATTCTCGATTGGTATTTCGACCGTCAACCCGATCACCTACAAATTGCCCTTCGAACGCTTCTTGAATCCAGAACGTCCGAGTGCCCCTGACGTCGACGGCGACTTTGCTGATAACCGTCGTGAAGAAGTTTATAACTACGTTCGCGACAAATACGGGGCCGACAAAGTCGCCCAGATTTGTACCTTTGGAACGATGATGGCTCGTGGTTCGGTACGCGACGTTGGCCGGGCTCTTGGGTTTCCCCATAGCGACTGCGACCGGATCGCTAAAATGGTCCCCATGGGCAGCCAAGGGTTCCCGATGACCCTCAAGCGCGCTTTGGAAGAAAACCCAGATTTAGGCAAACTCTACCGACAAAATAGCCAAGTGAAGCGTTTAATCGACTTGGCTATGCAGATTGAAGGCTGTGGCCGCCACGTCTCGATTCACGCGGCCGGAGTGGTCATTTCGCCCCTTCCGTTGACCGAATTCACTCCTCTCCAGATTGAATCGCGCGAAGGTCGGGTGCTCACTCAGTACGAAATGAAAACCGTCGAGGCAGCTGGCATTTTGAAAATGGACTTTCTTGGTATTCGCAACTTGTCGATTTTGGGAGACGCGGTCGCCCTGGTAAACAAATTAAAAGGCGTCGATATTGTGCCTGAGAAAATTCCGGTCGATGACAAGAAGACCTTTGATTTGCTTGCCGGCGGCCAGACCATGGGTGTGTTCCAACTTGGGGGAAGCGGCATGACCCACTTTTTGATGGAACTGAAACCAACGGTCATTACTGATATCATGGCTATGGTTGCCTTGTACCGTCCTGGGCCAATGGAATCGATTCCTGAGTACATCAAACGTAAACACAATCCAGAACTCGTGAGTTATCTTGATCCGCGCATGGAAAAGATTCTCGATCAGTCTTACGGGATCATTACTTACCAGGATGACGTTATGTTATTGGCCATTGAGCTGGCGGGGTACTCGTGGCTCGAAGCAGACAAGTTGCGCAAAGCCATGGGTAAAAAGATTCCTGAAGAGATGGCGGCGCAGAAAGAAAAGTTGCTCAAGGGATTTGTGGAGAAAGGTGGGTTGAGCAAAACATTTGCTCAACAGTTGTGGAAGCTCATTGAACCGTTTGCGGCCTATGGGTTCAACAAAGCGCACGCCGCTTCCTATGGAATGATCGCTTATCAGACCGCCTACATGAAGGCCAACTACCCAGCGATTTACATGACCGCCCTCATGACTGCGGAATCGGCTGATTTGGAAAAGATTGCTGAGGCCGTGGCCGAATGTGAGCGCATGGGTATCAAGGTGCTGCCGCCAGACATCAATGAGTCGCGGCTCAACTTTACCTACATCGACGACGTTTCTATTCGTTTTGGATTACTGGCGATCAAAAACTTGGGGGCAGATGTGATTCAGACTATGGTTCAAGAGCGGAGCGCCAACGGACCTTTCCAAGATTTGGCCGATTTTGGTAAGCGCATTCATCACCGAGCGTTTAACCGCAAGTCGATTGAAGCCCTTATCAAAGCCGGCGCGCTGGACCGTTTTGGTGAACGTCGTGAGTTGCTCGAAAATCTTGATCAAATTTTGTTGTACAACCGAGGTGCGCGGGATCAACACGATCAAAACCAAGGTTCGCTGTTTGATTTGGCGCCGAGCCTGGTCAACGAAAAACTGCGATTAAAACCAGCCCGGCCGGCGAGCGTTTTTGAAAAGTTGAGCTGGGAAAAAGAATTACTTGGTCTCTACGTCTCTGCCCATCCGACGGAAGACGTGTTCAAGTATGCGGGAGATTCGATTTATCGCTGCGCTCAAGCCCTCCTCGCTCCTGACGGGACTTTTGTGTACTTATGCGTGGCGGTGAATGCAATCAAAGTAATTCTGACCAAGAAGCAAGAACAGATGGCCTTTGTGATGGTCGGTGATTTGTCAGGGAGTGCCGAGGTCATCGCTTTTCCGAGGACGTTCAAAGATATGAAGGCAATGCTTGTCGAAGGAGCGGTCTTGTTAGTCTCGGCGAAAGTGTCGACCAAAGATGGGGTGACCAAATTTATTGCCAGCAGTTTCATCCCCGTGACTGAGCATAATGCTGAAAGTCTCGCCGGAATGATCCGCCAAGGCATGTGGATTCCCGAGTCCGTAGCCGACTCTCTTCAGTCGCCATTAAAACCAGTAGCAGCTCCTCGACCAGTAACCACCTTTGCGACCGCAGCCAGCCCATCCTTCGGTGGAAATCCCAAGATGCCGATGATCGAAATTCAACTGCGCGGCAAGCCCTCACAAGACATGATTTCCGACTTGCGTGAGGTTTTTGCGCAACATCCCGGGGCTGGGCGGGTATGCTTAATGGTCGAGTCTGCGGGGTCAGTCCGGCGGATCGAAACCGAATACACCGTGCGCGGAGACATCGATGTGCTCGACGCCCTGAAGGGGATTGTGGGCAAAGAGAATGTGCGGGTAAATTAAATCGTGCTATACTTATTGCATTATGGAGGCCACACCGGTAAAAAAGGCGCCAGCGAAACGCAAACCGAAAGCGGCTCCAGCGCCAGTTACTCCACCACCACGACCATCGCTCAAGATGTACCGCCGTATTGCGGTCACCTTTGTTGCTCTGACGTTTTTGACGTTAGCTGCGGTTGTCTATTTGTCGTTCTCGCGAGCGACTGTGCATGTTGTTTCGGAAGCGCGGGCGGTCTCAACAACCTTTGTGGCTGATGTCGTGGCTGCACCAACGGAAGAGACAGATATTCAGGGCGTCGTGGTTAGCAATGTGTTTGAGCAGGCTTCGGAAAAAACCATTGAGGCTGGAACAGGGAGCAAAGAAGTGGAAGCTAAGGCTGGCGGGATGGTCACGATCTATAACAAAACCGGCAGTGCTCAGCCGCTGGTCGCGACCACGCGGTTGCTGAGCCCTGAGCAAGTGTTGTTCCGCATCGACACGGGCGTGACCGTTCCAGCCAATGGATCGGTGGAAGTCATGGCTCACGCGGATGAACCGGGAGCTGTGGGCGAAATTGGTCCGACCAAATTCACTATTCCTGGTCTTGGTACCACGCTCCAGCAATCGATTTACGGCGAGAGCACCGAAGCCTTTGTTGGTGGCGTACAGCAAGTGGGAGTGGTGACTCAGGAAGATTTAGATAAGGCTGCTTCGGAGCTCGAAGAAGAAATGATCGTAGCCGCTCGCGATACCCTCCGTTTGCAAGCCAATGGAACCTACACCGGCGAAGCGTTCTTCCCCGAAGTGCTCGAAAAAAAGAGTGACACGCCACCAGGCACGGAAGCTGGCGTTGTGCGTATATCGATGAGGCTGCGTGTGGTGGCCGTATTCTTTGATAAAGATCAGCTCGCAGGTATTGCTGAAGCAAAGTTGTATGAACAAGTGCCCAAGGGAATTGACATTAGTGACGCCAATTCAGACGCGCTTGAAATAAAAGTGGATCACTACGATCTTGAAGGCCAGATCGCCAATTTGAACGTGACTATTTCTGGTGATGGGGAACTGGCACCGACCAGCGACGTGTTCAACAAAGATCAAATGCTTGGCAAATCGGCCGTCGAAGTAAAACGTTCACTGGAATCGTCTGATGCCATAAAATCCGTTGACATCACCTTCACCCCATTCTGGTTAAAGCGCATGCCGACCTTGAAAGATCATATTAGGATCGTGGTGGAGTAATCTGACACATAGGGCAGAAGACCGCGCCGTATTATTGGTGCGGTTTTTTGTTACCGCATTGCTTAATCGCCTCGCCTGTGCTAAAAGAGCAGCGAAGGAGGTGGCTATGGCCACAGGCGAACACGTCAAGGTTTTCTCTGCGCTGGGTTCGAATCCCGAAGAAGTGGCCAAGCGGGCCGCGAAGGAGGCCGAGGACTGGCTCAAATTGCAGGAGGCGGCGTGGAGGGCCAGCCCGTCGAACGGCTGGATTGATGTCCAGGCCCTCATCCCGACCTGCACCGCGATTGGGGATTCCAGTGGTGGAATCATCTGGTTCGTGATCTTCACCCTACGCTATGTCGGCATGTACCGCGACTGACCGCGTTCCCAGCGCGCCGCCCCATCCCGGGGATACTCGGCCGCGAATCGGGGGCGCGGTCGATGTATTTTAAAATGATCTTGTTAAACCCAAGCCCCGCCGGCTTAAACCGGCGGGGTTGGTTGATCCCGGAAGCGAGTTTTAACTCGTGGTGGAGCGAACGGGAATCGAACCCGTAACTTCTGATGTCAAGGCAGATGGAGTTACCTTTACTCCCACCGCCCCACGCCTTCCGGGAAGAAAACAGAAAGACCCCTGAGAAATCATCGTGTGATGATTCTCAGGGGTCATTTCCGTGACACCAGAGCTAAGGTTCATCGTTTAACCCATCTGCCTTAGCGTTATTTAATCACAACTTGACCGATTTGTCAATGGTGTTTATCCTCTATCTACAGCGCTGACGGGGCTACCAACCTCTGAGCTGACGGGGCATGGACGAGCTATGCACAAAAGTGGCCGAGCGGAAGCAAATCGCTAGGCAACTCGGGTGGAACCATCCTGTTTCGACGGGATCCCGGGATCTAAGTATTTTTAGATCGCGGTTTTTTATTTTATGGACAAAGAACAATTAGAGCATTACCGCCACTCCCTCGCACACTTGCTCGCTGCAGCGGTGATGGAACTCTGGCCAGACACCAAGCGCACGATCGGGCCGGCGATCGACGACGGTTTTTATTTTGATTTTGCCTTCTCGAAGCCAATCTCAGAAGAAGACTTGCCAAAGATCGAAGCCAAGATGCGCGAGATTCTTCCGTCATGGACTTCGTTTGAACGCAGTGAATTATCTGCTGATGATGCTAAGAAAGAATACCCTGGTAACGAATTTAAACACGAATTGATTGATCAGTTTTCGTCGGAAGGGCAGACGCTTACATTTTATAAGTCCGGTGACTACTGGGATCTTTGTCGTGGCGGTCATGCCGAAGGGATCTCTGGGGCTGATCCGGGCAGTTTTAAGTTGCACAAGCTAGCTGGTGCGTACTGGCGTGGGGATGAAAAGAATCCGCAACTTACACGCATCTACGGATTAGCGTTTGAGACCAAAGCCGAGCTTGATGCTCATCTCACCATGCTTGAAGAAGCACATAAGCGCGATCATCGTAAACTTGGCGCTGAGTTGGATTTGTTCGCCTTCTCTCCCTTGGTTGGATCCGGTTTGCCGATGTTTACTCCAAAAGGAACCATCGTTCGTAAACTCCTTGAAGAGTTTGTTTGGAAGCTCATGAAACCGCACGGCTACATGCGTGTCGACATTCCACACATGGCCAAAGCTGAGCTCTACAAAACCAGTGGTCACTATGACAAGTTTGCTGACGATATCTTTCACGTGCATAGCAAAAAGTCTGAAGACGAGTTCATCATGAAGCCCATGAATTGTCCCCACCACACCCAGATTTTTGCGTCGAAACCACGGTCGTATCGCGATTTGCCGATTCGTTATTCAGAAGTCACAAAAGTGTATCGCGACGAAAACACAGGCCAACTTGCCGGTTTGTCGCGTGTGCGTTCGATTACTCAAGATGATGCGCATATTTTTTGCACCGCTGATCAGGTCAAACAAGAGGCGCTCAATATTTACGACATCATCACTAAGTTCTACGCTGCCTTTGACATGCCTCTACGCATTCGTTTGTCCGTTCATGATCCTAAGAACATGGATAAGTACCTTGGTGCCCCTGAGACTTGGGATAATGCTGTCGCGACGCTCGAAGGGCTACTGAAAGAGCTCGGGAAGGAATATGAAGTTGGTGTGGGTGAGGCGGCGTTCTATGGACCAAAGATCGACTTTATTGCGAAGGATGCGATTGGCCGCGAATGGCAACTCGCCACCATCCAGCTCGATTTCAATCAACCAGAACGCTTTGAGCTTGAGTATACGGATAGTGATGGCGCCAAGAAGCGCCCGATCATGATTCATCGGGCGATTTCTGGCTCGATTGAGCGGTTTATGTCTGTGATTATCGAACACTACGCTGGCGCATTTCCGTTGTGGCTCGCGCCGGTGCAAGCGATACTGTGCCCGGTCGGGGAAAGTCACGTGGAGTTCTCGCGTGCCCTTGCGGCCGAACTTGATGCAGTAGGTGCTCGCGTTGAGATCGACGAATCAGGTGATAAAGTTGGCGCCAAGATTCGCAATGCTGCAGGGGCGAAGATTCCATGGACATTGGTGATCGGTGACAAAGAAGCTGGCGGCGAAGCGTTTCAGATTCGCGTCTTCGGTCAAGAAGCACCACTCGTCTTGGACCGTGCTGGTTTGATCGCTGAACTTAAAAAGCAGGTAGTCTAAATGCTTCGCAAGATTCTCGTCATTGTCGGCCCCACTGCTTCGGGCAAAACAGATCTCGGAATCCGCCTCGCCAAACAATTCAATGGCGAGGTGATTTCGGTTGATTCGCGCACGGTTTATCGCGGGATGAATATTGGGACCGCGAAGCCCGTAGGAGAGAAGCAGATGGTCGGCACATGGAAGATCGGGGATACGCCGCTGATCGTCGTCGACGTGCCGCATTGGGGGATTGACTTGATTGAGCCTGATCAAGATTATTCGATTGCCGATTTCAAGTTGTATGCAGAGAAAAAGATTGTCGAGATTGTCGGAAGGGGGAAGTTGCCGATTCTTGTTGGCGGAACAGGACTTTGGATTGACGCCATTGTTGATAACCTTGAGTTGCCAGAAGTTGCACCCGATATGGAACTGAGAGCTGAGCTTGAAAAAAAGACAGCCGCGGAGTTATTCGCACAATTTGAAACAGTAGATCCAGAAGGTGCATTGGCAATCGATGAATTCAATAAGCGTCGTTTGGTCCGTGCTCTCGAAGTCTGCATCAAATCTGGCAAACCGTTTTCGCAGATGAAATCCAGGGGTCCGGCAAAGTACGATGCGATTAAGATCGGTGTAGAGGTCGACCGGGATGAACTCCGTCGTAGAATCGACGCGCGAGTTGATGTAATGATCGCCAACGGTTTGGTTGACGAAGTGCGCAAGCTTGCAGATAAATACGGCCAAGAGTTTCCGGCGATGAGTGGAATCGGTTATCGTCAAATCAATTTCTTCTTGAACGGCAAAGCCAACCTTGAAGCCGCAATTGTCGACATAAAAAAAGACACCTGGGCTTTTGCAAAGCGTCAGATGACTTGGTTCAAACGCGATCCGCGAATCCACTGGATCAAAAATATCGACGAAGCGATTGCGCTCGTTACCCCAATTTTGTAACCAGAATATTTTTGGCAGTTCCAGCGTCCACACTGCCTTCACTTTCTTTCATCACCATTCCGATGAAGAATTTCAACAGTTGCATTTCGCCAGCGCGGTAGCGGTCTACTTCAGAAGGGAAGTTAGCGAGCACGCGATCAACCACATCAGCTACCGCAGCGGTGTCTTCCATTCTGCCCAAGCGCATGTCTTCCATGATGTGCGTTGGATCGGCTCCAGATTCCAACATGGCTGTAAGGACTTTGAGCCCATTGGCTTGGGTGAGTTTGCCACCAGCAAGCAAGGTGAGAAGCTCAGCGAAGTTCTCCGGCGT
>JBBUGS010000047.1:0-9377 GCA_038056005.1 Patescibacteria group bacterium | reverse complement strand
GCGCTACGACCACCACCGAAACTCCGTCCTCCCGGTCGTGCTCCTCCGCGGTTGCTGTTATAAGGGGTTTTCATAAGTCTCAATTTGATTGAGGCCGAAGAATACCAGGATCCTCGTGATTTGGCAAGGGGTAGGGTCAGTCTAGGCCCCAACAATCACCTTAAAGCCTCCATACGCCATGCGCTTCATATCAAAAGGCATCTTCATCTTTTTGTATTTGGGATCATTCATCGAAGGATCGCTCATCACTAATTTATTGACCTTATCGCGATGCGCTTTGGATTTGTAGCCGATGTAGGAAAAAACAACGATCTCGCTCGGTTTCATTTTGGTCATTTTAGGAAAGGTCAAGGTGACCCATTTGGGGTTCAAGTCATCGCCCCAGCATTCCTTGTAGTCGAGCGCCCCGTGCTTACGCCAGAGTTTCTCACCCCCTCGCGCCATCTTACGATAGGCGTCCAAGTTTTTCTTCGGCACCACGAGCACGAACCCATCAACGTACCCTACCTTTACTTTGGCCATAGGAAAAAAATTACGATTGATTAGCGGCGTTCCCGGGTCGCCACCTTTAGAATAGTATACACCAAAGATTGAATGAGGGATCAAAAAAGCGTGAGGCCTCGTGGAAGCACGAGGCCGGATGTCGGCACGAGGGAGGCCATCTATTGGGGAAAGATCGATTTCCCGAGCGCGGCGTTGAAGCGACGAGCGACGGGGATCCAATCGATTTGTGGAGGGAGACTATCGTATGGTCCCCCGGCGCGGCACGTCTCGGTCACCTTGACCATGCGCGCCCGGATCGCCTCGAAGACCATCGGAATGGTGAACGGGTCCATGGTCGTCGTGGTATGGATGGCTCGGACGGTCATTGCGGCGTCAACCAGTTCCTCTGTGCCGTACTTGCTGACGGTTTCCAGGAGCGCTGCCAGCAGCTCGCCATGAGCCTCTTTCTTGGCAGTGCGGACGCTTTCCAGCATCGAAGAAAAAAGTTGTGCGGGCATGAATGACCTCTCGCTAATGTGATTTAAGCACGCATGCCCATTTTCAACAACCCCAGAATAGTTAAAACGAAAAACCTCGGCCGAAGCCGGGGTTTTTCTATCCGTCTGCATTGGTTTAGCGAGTCCGATCGAGAATTCCTGAACCCAGGTTATCGTGACGGAAGCGGGGCCAAATGTTCGAACCGTAGTTCAGGGCAGTGTTCTTGATGTGCCAGAAAGTGTTGGCAACACCGGAAACGGTCACATCACCGTTAGTGAGAATCACAGGACCACTGACCACATCATCGTCGGTTGAACCGAAATTGTATGTGGTGGAGGTGCCTGTGGCCATGTCGTAGACGTACAAGTTGCCACCAACCGCGAAGAGCACCTTACCTTTTCCTTGAGCATCAGCCCCAAGGGTTACGTTACTAACCGAGTCGCCCACCTGGCTCATTGTAAAGCTAGCAATCATGGTCGAGGTACAGGCGACAGGATCGATCTTCGCCACCCCCGTCATGGCCACACCGTTACTGCCGTAGTAGTCAAAGTTGGTGTACCCGTTGCCCTCGCTGTCGATCACAATGCCCGTGGTCTGTTTGTTGAACGGTGTTTTGTTGACCCCGCCGTCAAACCAGATCTCACATTTCAAGGTTCCGTCGGTTTTTACAATGGAGATAGGGGTCTGTGAACCACCAGCAACGGCTGGCTCAAATGTCTTGAACCAGAAGAGTGTTTCGCCAGTCACGCGATCAATGCTTGGCACTGGTTCGCCAATCATGGCGCTGCCTTCAAGCAAAGGACTTGGGTCTTCATCACCAACGCACCCGTCATCGCCCGGGTCATAGGTTTTGGCTTTCGAGAAGTTGAAGACTTTTTTCAAGATGTCATTACGGGCTTCTGTACCATCAAAAATGTAGCCTTTGCAGCCACCTCCAACCGTTGGTTCATCATCAACGTTTCCGCCAGGGCCAGCGCCGAGAGCCCAGTATTTTTTTGTCACCTGACCGCTAGCGTTGCGTTCATTCACAACCGTGCTGCCGCCGCTGTTCCAAATTTCGACACCGCTCTCACTGCCGTAGACAAGATCAATAAACTCATTGGTTAGCTGATTGATAAAGAGTGGTGCACCGCCATCTTCAGCATGGATTTTATGGCCGGTGGTGTTGTGGGGGCTGTTAGAGTTGATCGGAATTTGAGCCCAAATGCCATCGAGCGATACGATTGGGTTGTCAAAGTTGTGACCGTATTGATCGTCGCGGAAGTCCATCTGTCCATTTGCAAATGTTGCGACGCCCCCGGTCAACAAATCAGCATCGCCAGAATCGTTGCGTGAAGAGTGGAGGAAGTAGGTCAGAATGCCGCGCGGATCGTAGACGCCGGTGTTGTAGGAGTCGAGACGGCGGTTGTCGGCCACTTCGGACTTGAAGCGCCAGGCGCTGCCATCGGGAAGGATCAAGAAGGCGTACATGTCGATGGGCTGCAAGTTGTCGCACATCGAGTGCAAGGTGCCAGCAAGCGCATCCACCGTCACCCCATTTTGCAAAACAGGCACGACAAGTGGAGCGCCTTCAATAAAGGCGTAGCAGCCATTTTGAGCCAGTTGGGTGGTGACTTTGCCGCTGTCGCTGTTCACAGTGATCCCGGAAATGGGCTCGAGATCAGTGATCGAGATCGGTACGACGGTTCCTTGGGCTTGGGTGTGGATGAGGATCGTTCCGACGTTCGACTGAAGTCCTTGGCTATCGCGAGCCACAAAGCCAATCGTGTCGTCGCCGCTTGCTGTCGGGTTGGCTGCGTAGACAATGTAATCGCCAACAATAGAGGCTGTTCCTTTGGTTGGTTGGGTTACAATTGTTGTTGTGAGGGCTGAGCCTTCGGCGTCACTTGCGATAAGGGGAGTGACAGCGCTGGTTCCGGCCATGACCGTAAGTTCTGCATTATTGACCACTGGAGCGTCGTTGCCAGAAATGACGTTCAGGGAGACCGTCGCTGTGCCGCTCCAGGCCGTGCCGTCAGTCACGCGGTAGGTGAAGCTGTCCGTACCGCTATATTCTGAGGTTGGCGTATAGGTGACAACAGTTCCTGTGGCATTGACTTGCAAGTCTCCATGAGCAACGCGTGAGCCCAAAGTGACCGTAAGCCCATCGCCGTCGGCGTCGCTTGCGAGGAGTTGAATGGCTGTGGCTGTATCTTCAACCACTTCAACGCTTTGGCTCGTGACTGTGGGCATGTCGTTTACAGCATTCACGGTGACGTTAACCGTCACTGGTGCTGAATCTACTTTGCCATCAGAAACCACGGCGATAAATGTATCGCTTCCGTTATAGTTGGCTAATGGGGTGTAAACAAAGGCGTTGTTGCTGCCGGTCGCGCTGCCATGAGCAGCGGCCGCAATCACCCGAACGCTCGTGGTGTCGCCGTCAACCTCTTTAATCGTTGGGCGAATGGTCAAGACGTTATCTTCATTCACGGAATAGACCGACGAGACCTCCATGGTTGGCGCATCATTCGCAGCGGCGACGTTGATGCCGATCCGGCCCTGAGTCGAAGTCTTGGAGCCGTCATTTACGGTAAAGGTAGCAAAATCATAGCCGTTGATGTTGGTTGTGGGGGTGTAGGTATAGGTTTGGCTGGTCGAAGTTTGGGCTGTTTTCACCATTAACCCTTTGTTCGGGGATTTGGTGATGGTGAAGGTAAGGGCAGCGCCTTCCGGGTCGCTGCCAGTAATAGTAAAGGAAATAGCGACGTCTTCGGTGGCGTTAACGGTCAAGGCGTTGGCCGTCGGTGTTGCGTTCACCGCCGCATGAGTCGTGAGGGCTGGGAGAACGAACAGGAACAAGGCCGCGAGCAGTCGTTTCATAATGTACGGAGGGGACTAAAGAATGAGCGTTTGGGGCATGATAACACAAAAAACAAAAACTAAAGTTAGTTTTTGTTCGTGTTCACCGGCAGGGAACCGGCCTGGCTGACAGGGGCTCGTGGGATAAAGATCTCGCGGGCCATGAAAGGGGATTAAATTATAAGTTACTTTGTATACACTTCAGGAAGGAATTGGTTAGTGTACCGTTAGGTGACGGTTTGCATTTTTTTTAATTGTTCAATGTTTTTGAGTCGCTTGGGAATCTTGGTTTTGTGCCCACCACTCAAAAGTTTATTAAGTTGAGGGTCCATGTTTATGTTATCTAGCTCTAAACCCTTGGCCACAAGGGCGTCGTAGTGATCGTAAAATGCAACTATTTTTTCTTTCGGCAAGGCGAGCTGTTCCAATACTTCGGGCGATGTTGCTGGGCCACTTCTTACTTCTGGTTTAATCAAATAGGCAATAATTTCGGAGACCCGTCGGTGGAGACTAGTCTCAAACGACAAGTTGTTAATGTATTGATTTTGCAGTCCTTCCAGCGACAAAACATTCAGGCCTTGGAGCCTCTGCCGTTTGCGAAACACGTTGGGTGGGATAATTTTACTGTCAACGGTAAAGAATTCGAACGGGTAACGGACGACAGGCATATGCTGGGCCCCGGTTTCAATGTGAAGTGTGCCCGAAAGTATCCGCGCCTCATCACGTTTGATGACGCCAAATCGTCCTTCGCGTTCAAACTCTATGCCCGGAAGATTCTGTAACCGTTCCCGGACCAGTTTGAGTGTTGCTTCGTCTCTAACCACGCCGTCAAAATCTCCAGGTATCGTTTGCAGCTCTTTTATTTCGTGTTGCTCTCCATACAGGTACATAGCTGTGCTCGCAAACACAGCATATTCCTCAATACCAAAGAGAGCTTCGCGCATGAGTTGGATGCCTTTGTTGGTGACCTGCTCCTTAATTTCTGCAGGGACGTGTTCGTCCTCGACGCATGGCACTAACGCTTCGTCCGTCTCCGTCCCTGCTTCTAAGGCGATTTGTGTGATTTCTGGATGTGATCTGGTTTCATGGAAGAACATAATGGTTGCACCTTGCGGTTTGCGCTATCGGTTATTGAAGATCCCAGGGTGTTGAAAATCTTGCACAAAACTACTCAACTATATCAAACTTATTGAAAACGCACAGTTATATCCACGTTGCTTTCATGTAGCGGAACGAGGATTTGATGAGGTCGGCAAGAACCTTTACGTCGACATCAGAAAGTTTCTTTAGATATAAGCACCCACCGCTAGCTTTGTACTTGCCCAGTTTTTTCAGTGCCGATTGATTATCTTTATTGCCCGCCATGATGTACAGGGTTAGATTTTGTTTGCGGGGCGAGAATCCGACTAACGGCCAGTCGCCTTTTTGAGCACTTCGCTCTGATTCGTAATGGTACATGCCAAATCCGACAATGCTTGTGCCCCACATCACCGGCTTTTGTCCTGTGACTTTTTGAAACAATTTCAACAGCGCAAAACTGTCTTTTTGTTTTTCTTCTGGTTCAATAGTCTTTAAAAATGCTACAGCATTTTGCTTTGTCGGTTTTGTTTTTAGTTCGGCCATAATCAAAAAGTTAATTGGAACGGAGTAGAAGGTCGAGCTCGGCTTCAATGTCCGCGCCTTTTGTTCGGATGAGTTGCTGCGCGTCTAGTACCCCTTTGTTATAAATATCAGAAAAAGCTTTCTCTAAAACAATATGGAAGATATCCTCGGCGGCGATAAGCCCAATCTTTTCATCCCGTTCATCAAGAAAGTAAGCGATGATGCGATCGAGGCATTCCTTTTTCTGTTTCTCCGGAAAAATATCCCAGAGTGGTTTGCGTTTTTCCATATGCGCTTAGGAGACTTAAGTTAGGTCAGTGAAGGGATTCATGGCGATCTCCCACAGATGGCCATCAATATCACTAAAATAACCGGAGTAGCCTCCCCAGAAGACATCCTGGGGTTCTTTAATGACTTTTGCACCTAAGGCGCGAGCTTCGTTGATCACGCGATCCACGTCAGCTTTGGTTGGCTCGAGATGGGCGAGAGTTACGCCTCGGAAGCCAGTTCCTGCAGTCTCAACCTGAGCATCCTTAGCCAGCTCATCCCATGGATAAAGTCCGAGCCAAGTACCTTCCGATTTGAACATGACCATCGTGTCATCTTCTTTATCTTCTCCGTGGGTTTGGAAACCGAGAGCCTTATAAAAGGCTTTAGCTTTTGCTACGTCCTGAACACCGAGCGTGATAAGTCCAATTTTCGATTTCATACTTTTTGCGGCACCGGGGTTGTGGCTGACCCAACGGTGTACGTTCCCCACACGCGTTCTGAGCGTGCATCAAAGTTGGCTTGGGCAGCGGGAAGTTTTGTAAGCAAGATATCTGGCAACATCTTTCGTACTTGGTCGAGCACCTCGGGAGCGATACCTTGCATGCTCCAGGCAAATCCTTCTGCATACATTGCCGCCACGGCGTCGTCTGCTGGAGTAGGGAAGTCTTTGCTGTTGCGGAGAGCCGGGGTGATTTCAGCTTCTTCCAATGCCAAGTGCTCATCCAGGAACATTTTTAATTTGTTCAGCACGGCTACGGCATTTTCCGGATGGGCAAGATCAGCAAAGGTGGCGTCACCTTTTTCGAGCACGGGATCGATGCGGTGATGCTGCTCGGTGAGCGTGTCGATGGTCAAGGCAAGATCAGGATGTTTGCTTCGAATGTCCGGAAAGATATGCGTGTCCTCGAATGTGTGGTGCCCATGGAGTGCTTGTCGATAGCTCTCTTTCCACTCGTTGGCCACCGCGTCAGCATGTGAAGTGTCACCGGCTTTGATTTTGGCAACAGCGACGATGAATCGGGCGATGTCACGACGAAATGCATGGTGGGACATCATGAGCATAGTGGCCACCGAAGCGGTGCCATCGTCGTTCAGGAGATTTGGAGGTTGGGGCATAGTAGTTTACTTGGATTTTTTAGATCGCTTGCTGAGCGCCCACTGTACTGAGGGGCTTACTGCCTTATCTTTGCGATGAATGCAGCCAATCCAGCAACACGGTCGACGCTTGCCTTCTTTGAGTTCACTCACAAGCCTCTCGACATGCTCCTGCCTCGTATTGTCTTGCTTCACAAACGCAACCCAACAGATCCATTCATTGCGGGCAAGTGGCGTAAGATCCTCCCATGCTGCGAGCGCCGCTTTATCGGAAGTGAGCGCCTTTTGTACATCTACTGGTACCTTATGTACCGTACCGCCAGAAATTGCTTTTTTGATCATACGCAGCTCCAGTTTACCAGTTTGGCTTGGGATGTGATAGACTAAAAATAGTCGACCTATTCTTAGTTTTCAGAAAATACATCTATGAACAATGGCACAAAACGGATCGCTGTGATTGTCATCGCTTGTTTGTTTGCGGGGGCTGCGGTTTGCGTGGCGACCTATTACGCTTTACGGGCAGCAGATCAAGACGTGGTTGCCGAGGATGGCCTTAACGATAATCAGGTTTTAGATGGCGAAGAATTAAATGAGAGTCAGGCCTCATCTACAACGGCTGATTCCACGAGTTCGACCACGACTACAACCACGACCACGACTTCCGTCACTTTCACCGGATCAGAATGTGAATCAACTCTGGCAACGTACTGCGCCCCACTGCTGACGCGTGATTGGATGGAGTGGTGTAACTCCCAAATTGAAGCATGGCGGGCTGTTGGTGTCGAGGCCATCAATCCATGTGCGAACAGCAAATACGCCAAGGATTCTTGCATGGAGGCGACCATACTTAGTGGCAAGGATGTTCCAGAAGCGTGTTTGGATTACAACTACGCACTGAACAATTCGTCCGCTGAGGTTCAAAAGCACTGTCTCTACACAACGCGCCCGGGCGGTGTTTGCGAGGGCGTGAAGCCTGCGCCGGTCAAGCCGGGAACCGCGCCTGAAGACGTGGTCGTGCCATTTGATGATTGCCTAAAGGAACACTACGCGACTCTGACAGCCGAGTGTCAAGTGGCCCTTGATGTGCATACGGCGGTGAGCAAAAGCACTACACGATAGGTTCTGAGCTTAAGCAAAACTAGGATAGGAGTACGCCGCCATCCACAACGATCTGCGAGCCAGTCATGTAACTTGCGAGATCGGATGCAAGAAACAGCGCCACCTTGCCAATGTCATCAGGTTCGCCCTTGCGCTGCATGGGAATCTTCTCCACGAACTTCTGACTGATTGCTTGCATCTCAGCACTCATGGCCGTACCCTCACCGGTTCCAGGCGTGGCAATACTCCCTGGAGCGACGGCGTTCACCTGAATACCGTGCGGCGCAAGTTCAAGCGCGGTGTTCTTTGTGAATCCCCAGAGTCCGTGCTTGGACGCATCATAAACTGCGAGACCAACAGCTGAAGGATGCAGCGCGTCGATAGAAGTAATGTTGATGATTTTGCCGCCTCGACCTTGTTTGATCATCACTTCCGCTGCGGCTTTTGTGAAAAAAAATACGCTCTTCAGATTAACGGCTAAGATTTTTTCAAAGTCAGCAACGGTCATTTGCATCACGGGAACAATTGGATAGATGCCAGCATTGTTTACAAGAATGTCGATGCCACCGTATGTCTCCACCGCGAAGGCGGTTGCTCGTCTCACGTCATCTTCGCTTGCGACATCGGTTTTTATGAACACCGCTTTCCAGCCATTGGTATTCAACTCTTCCGTTGCCTTGTTGCCAACTTCCTCATTAAGATCAGCGATCACAACATTCGCTCCTGCTTCAGCCAAGCGATACGCAATGCCATAGCCGATGCCCATGGCCCCACCCGTTACGATAGCGGTCTTGTTTTTAAGATCGATTGATTGTTGTAAAGAGGATTTCATAGGCATTTTATTCCGTGGTCTTACCTTCAAAATGTTCTCCCTCGTCAGTGAGGGCGTCAGCCTTTGTTGCATGGACCGTGCCGTCCTTGTGATTTGGGGGTGCGTAGAGCGTGTACAATTTTAATTCTTCATCTGGCGAAGTGTTGATGATATTGTGTTTCACTCCAGAAGGAACCACAACAACAAAACCATCACGCAGATCATGTTCGACGTCATCTAAAATCGCTTTGCCGGTTCCGGCTTCACAACGGATGAATTGATCCAGATGATGAATTTCTTCACCAATATCTTCATTGGGCTTCAGGCTCATGACCACCAACTGGCTGTTCTTGGTGGTGTATAAAACTTTACGGAAGTTCTTGTTCTCCAACGAAATCTTTTCGATATTTGTTATGTAGCCTTTCATATTTTTCTCATTCGTTAATTCAAAGCCCAAATGGCATAGTTTAAATATAGCGCGAAACTTACCCAAAGGATATAGGGGATGAGGAGCCATGCGGCGGGTTTTGAGACTTTATAAAATGTGAGAACGGTGGCGAGGCAGACGAATTCGATCTCGACCGAAAATTCCGAGCGCAGTTTTGACATCCCTGCGATCTAACCCCTTTCTCGAGATAAAGAGCGCACTTAAGTAGCAAACAAAAAACCACCACAAAAG
>JBBUGS010000046.1:0-24531 GCA_038056005.1 Patescibacteria group bacterium | reverse complement strand
GAAGTGTTCAATCCCTTGGGTTAGATTGTCACGCAAGCCTTCAATGTCGCGCAACGCTGTTTCGCGAATCGGATCACGCGGCGCGCCTTTTTCTGAATCACCAACAATGGCTGCCTCGAGCACACCGACCTTTTTTTTGAGCTGCTTCAAAATAATTTCTGAAGGCACCGGGTAAAAAAACATCCCGATGTCCAAGGTGGCGTTGAAGTTAATGACCGGCGCTGACCAACCAACCCCCACGTAACGCGGGTAATTGATCACAAAAATCGTGCGCACATAGGTATCGCCAAGGCGCACCGCATCAGGAGTGACTTCAAACGAAGCCGGAGCAATCAAATCCTTAATCGACACCACCCCGCGCCGATAGATCCGCTCTTCTTCAAGGGCAATGCGCTCTTCGGATGCCCTTAACTGCTCAGGGGTGAGCTTTTTGGGTTCAAGCGGCGCTTGCGCATCTTTAGGGAGGCTAACATTTTTGAGATCAATAGCCATAGTTTATGAACCAACGGCACCGGATTCTTCCATCCGAAGCTTATTTACGTCCTCGAGTTTTTGCACTTCAGCTGATTCTGGGTTGTAAACCGAGTAATACATTTCGATCAGCCCTTGAGTGTCTAGGCGGGCGGCAGCCAAACTCATGCTCGAAAGAGCGCCTCCTAAAATATCCATGCGCTGGTCCAGCTCGTGTTTACGCTCGTCGAATTTGGCCTTAGAAAGTTTCAGCACTTTTGCCGGCGAGAGCACTTCGCCCATACGCACAAAAAAGTTGCGGCGCTTGTTGGTCACAGGATCATACGGCACCACCAAATAAAATCGCTTGGTCATGATTTCCCCAAGTTCAACCAATTGTTGAATGAACGCAATGTACTCACGAATCTGCGTCTTTAACAGCTCATTCATTTGCACGTTGATTTGTTGCTGCATTTCGGTGATGTAGCGATCGATATTCATCTTGCGCGATTGGATCACGATCTGCACCGGGTACTCAATACTATTCAAAAACTGCATGTAGGCTTGAATGATTGCTTTCTGCTCATCCTCACTTTTGAGCGCAAAATTGATGCTCGACACTAAGTACACCCCGCGCACCGTGCCATCTTTCAACACCACCATGTCGTCGCGGATTTCGGCAATATCAAGATAGCGCTGCGTCGCCGGACCTGGTTTTGACTTGGTCATCTTTTTAGCCATAGCTATTCGTAGTCTTCGGGATTGTAGACCCCGCCGGTGTTAACCACCATCGTGAGTTCAGCCAGACGGCTGGCAGTCACCGCAGCTTTACGCGGCGGCAAAGGTGGCGGCAACTCCTCTTCGGTCTTCATGAAGATGCGCACTTCGCTATCGTTCAAACTCTTGTCCCACACACGCAGTTGCGGTTTGCGAAAGGTCTTCACAATGTTGAGCACAAAGTAATGGAACGGTTGACCATTAACTCGAACAAAGGCGAACACCAAGCCCACAATAAGAAATGGAATCGCCACCAACAAAAACTTGCCAAAAGTCAGCAGTTTGAAGAGCAAGGTATCGGTGAGCAACACGACCAGCAAAATAATAAATTGCCGCGCCGAAATCGGCCCGATAATTTTGTCCTCGACGTCAATAAATTGAGGGACAACAAACTGCTCAGGCATGTAGCCCTATTGTATCAGAAACGGAGGCTGGTGTTGAGCTTGACCACCGCCCGGACGTCTTCGGCGGTCAACGTTGGCTTACCTGACGCCTCACGTTCTTTAACTACTTGTTCCACAGCCTTCCCTGCGCGGAGCGCTTCGCCAGAAAGAGATACGTAGAGTTGATAGATCTCGGAGCTGCGCCAGGCTTTCACCCCCTCGACCATTTTGGCATACGATTCGCCGCGTAATAATTCAATTTTGTCTTGGATCTTGGCCGCTGCTTGCGACGGATCGCTGGCTAACCGACGGAAATCGACCAGGTTCATGTTTTGCAACTCTTCGACCGGCCCGACCAACTTTTGGACGTATTTAACATCAGCCACTTGCGGCCGCTCGCCGCGGACCACGGGGGGAAGACTCACCTGCGAAAGTTTTGGCATCACCGGTTTGGGTGCCGGCGGCGTCAACGACTTGCCGGTCAGGCTTTCGTAGCGCTGAGCCAGTTCGGCCTCGCTGCGCTTTTCTTTGTCCATTTTGGCTTGCTCGCGTTCGGCCTGCATTTTGGCAAAACGCTCTTTGTCTTCGGCCACCATCTTACTGCTTTCGTTTTTGAGTCCGTTGACGACGCTCTCGATCTCGGCTAGAACCTTAGTCGCCTCCCCTTCCGAAAGAGCTAACCCGCCATTTGCGACAGGGCCAGCGAGCAACGCCTTAGTCTCGAGACCATCGCGCAGATCGCGCAAGCGGGCAAGAACAATATTTTTGAATCGTATTTCCAACTCAGGTGAAGCAAAAGTGAGTCCAGAAACTTTCAAAATTTGCTGAGGTGCATTGCCAATCTCCACGCGTGGTGCTGCCGCTTCTTTGATTTTTTGTGTCGCCTTTTTAATCTCCAGGTCATCATCTTTTTTGAGAGATGAGGCCGTTTTTGTGGGCGCGACAACAACAGTCGGCTTCTCAGGCCGTGGAGCTTTTGGTTCAGCCTTCCGAGGCATTTCGCCAATCACAATTTCGACCGCAGCCTTTTTCTGATCAACCAGCGCAATTAACGCCTTGGCTTTGTCTTCTGGAAGATCAAGTCCGCCCACTTTGGCCGATCGGGTCATCATCGACACTGCTTGATCGGCTGTACGCACAGCGCGCAGATAAGAAACAAGAATAAATTCGAGCCGACTTTTAAGATGCTCATCTAACGAAACCACTTGAGCCACCTCGGCTTTGACAAAGGCTTCTGGGGTGAGCTTGGGTTTTTCAAGTGCTGGCGCGTTATACGCTTTGGTGTCGATCCCGAGGCGGGTGACTTCAAGATCCAGCCCGGAAATAAATTCTTTAAGCGGCAACAACCGCGCGCCAACCAAATCTTTAGCGATCGCCAACGAGCTCGCATCGGGAACCCCACTCGCTTCCTTAATTTTTGCCGGCAAATCCGCAATCGAGAGGACCTTTAACACCACGTCGTCAGCCAAAACTAACACCGCCACAAACTGATCGTCTGTGAGGTGGTACTTCTCGAGTGCCTGACGCGTCGGCTCCTCTTTGCTGCTGTCAAAGAGATAGTCCGTCACCGCCGGCGGTAACGTTTGGTAGAGAGCTGTGCGGTCCATAACGTTTAGGCATTACCTCCTCGGCCCGCGCGCTGCTGGAACTTTTTCACGGAAGCGAGTTTTTGGGCTTTTTCCTCAGCCACAGTATTGCGATCAATGGCTCTCGAAAGAATATTAATCGTGTTAACCAAACGCTCCTGTTCGACGCTTCCAGCCGGAGCGGCAAAATAGCGCTGGCTTAGGCGATCAATGTTCGAAGCTTGAATAGCATTGGCCACCGCTTTTCCAATATCTTGAGTGATATTTGCTTCTGTGAAAGCGCTGCCTAGATCAAGCACAACTTCTGGCGTTTCTTTAACCACATCTTCGAGAGCTCGCGACCGCGCGGCCTTCTCGTTCGCATCCCCTGCAAACTCACCATCATTGTAGCCAGGAAGAATACCGGCCTTAATACCGGCGCGGGTGGTGTTGCGTAAGACTTCTTCCTCTCCACCTGCTACGGCGCTTGCCGCACGATCATTCACACGATCATAAAACTCAGCACGAAGGGCTGGGGCCTCACTAATTGCCTTAAGAACTTCGGCCGGGGGACGAGAACCGGTCAGCTCAGCCATAACCAATGGATTTTGCAGGTGTTCAGGAGTGAGGGCCCCATTTTTAATGTCGTTCGCGGTCAAACCACGAAGGGTGGCGGAAAGTGAATCGATAGATTGCTGAATAGGGGCAAAAGCCGCCTCGAGTGGAGCAAGGGCCGCGCTAGCACGTTCTTCCACCTCGCGTGTACGCATGACTTTCTCCTCCGGATTCATCACGCTGGATTCCACCAAAGCAAGCTCCACATCCCTTCTCCCCTCGATTGCCTCAACTTCTCGCGTGATTCTCTCCATTTCTGGGGCACTTCCGGCCACACCAGCCACTGATGTATCGATGGCTTCACGTTTCTTCCCAGCAACTTTAGGACCATTGTCTTTGAAGAATGCTTCCACACTTGGGGAACGTCGACCTTCGGTCTGCAAGAGGTCGAGACCTGATTTTCCGGCATTTGATCGCCCAGTAACCTCCCCGAGAACCTCCATGAAAAGTTCGCCATCCGCGGTCAAGACACCGTTCTCATCGGTCTCAAAGTTCTGACCTTGAATGCGGCGCATCTGCTCCGGCTTATCAATCATGGTATTCAATTGCTCCTTCAACGCCTTCTTCATATCCGCACGACCTCCATCAGCCTGAGTCGCATCGCGCTTGGCTTTGGCAGCAAGAATTGGGAAAGCGATCAAACTTTCAGCACCAACTTTATCTTGAAACTTATCTGGCATGTCCCCCATATCTGGAAGAACTGCCGCGGCGTTGTCGAGCGCTTTTTTATCAATTTTATCGAACTTTTTCTTCTTCGTGGTAATAGCAAGACGGGCGTGACGAATCCGCATTTGATTCATTTTGCTAATACCGAAGCTCTCCGGGTCCGACTCGGCAAGAATTTGTAAGTTAGCAAAGTCCATTGCGTCGTTGGCTTTAGCTGCTTGTTCCCACTCATGTTCGGAATGAACATTCTGAGCTTGCAATGCTTTGAATCCAATATTTTGAATGCCTCGACCACCAGGAATGCCTCTTGCAGCGAGCTGACCACCAAAGTCGCGAATACGCCCGCCGTACTCCGCCACTTTCTTATGCCGCCAGTCAGCCGCACCTTTTGTGTTCCAGGTGGCAAGGCCGGCCCCGCCGGCCGCGGCCAGACCAATACCAGCAGCCGCGCCACCACCCGCGAATAGCGCCGGTACAGCGCCCACTTTCCCGAGGCCGCGGGCCAATCCTGGAATCCCTTTGATTCCAGCGGCGGCCATGCTCCCGGCCCGGCCGCCGATCGAACCCGCGGTTTGTTGCGAGACTTCAAAGCCGGCGAACAACAAGGCGATCGCAATAATCAAACTGGTCATGTGCGGGGCATTGAACGCCTCAGAGATCAAACCAAAACTGGCTGCCTCACCATTAGCATCAACCTGCTGCGTAAAGCCTTGATTCTCGGCAAGACTTCCGCCTGAAGCGGCGGCTAGCGATAACCAAACAAAGAAAGTGAGAATCGGACCAAGCGACACCGCAGAAGTAAACCGCTTCCACCAATCGGCGTAATAACTTTCGGCCGGGCCAACGACGCCTTTTGCTCCACCCAAGAAGAACGTGAGCGGCGAGACAATAATCAAACACCACAAAATGACAATACGGAAAGCAAGGAGCGCAGCGAGCACAACCATGGTCGCCAAAATCACGAAGGTCAGAATCATGGTCAGAAACGAAGCAACGAACAAGTCAAAAATAAGATCCGCGTTCCCTTCATTCAACGAAATAAAATTGAGATGCGACTCACTAAAGTTATTGAGGGCATCAAGACCAAATAATTGAATAAAGTTGCCGCCAGCGACATCTGAAATCGCATTCACAAAGGTGAGCATGATCACCTGTCCGAAGTCGATAAAAATTCCAGCAATGGTCCGGGAGAAGTTGATAACGATAGCCATGATCAGTAGTCGCGGGACTTGGTGCTTCCAATCAGCCTTACCCAAACTGAAGATGGTCTGGAAGGCGATGATCATAAGGATCACCACGAAGAACATGTTCACAAGATCGCGGACCACTCTCCATCCTTGTTCCACCACTGGCGAAGAAACAAAGCCGTTGTACTGCATAATCGGCACAATCACCACATCAATCAGCACCACGATCAACTTGGTGACGCCGAGGGAGACGTAGTTAAACATCTGGGCCACCCAAATGGCGAGTTGCTCACCCCAGCCAACAGACGTCGGGGCCGAGGTGGCCGCCCGAGCCATTGATGGGTGGGCGACAACAATCACCAAGACCAAAACGCAAAAGACACCGAAGAGTTCTCGGCGGTGAAGGCTGAGCCAGGTGTTAAATTGCTGCATCGCAACCCGCAGCTTGTGCATACTGATGGAAAGTATAGCACAAAAGAAGGTGGGCGGTTGAGTCCTTGAGCTCAACCGCCCGGAAGTCACGTGGCGCGCAACCCTGAAACGCACCTCAAGGACGTGAAACGTTCACGGAATCAGGAAGTACCCGTCCCCGCCGGTCATGCAGGGGTCGCTCGACCAGGCCGCGTCGGACCAGGGGCGGGTCTCGACCGAGACGGCGGCGCCGTCGACAGTCACGCTCCCCTGCCAGTCGATCGACGAGCACTCGTTGTTGTAGGCGGCCCAGGCGACCACCGCGCTCCCCCGGGCCATGAACCAGGCATTCATCTTCACCTCCTCGCCGGAGACAGCCCGAACCACGGCGCACATCTCGGTGTCGCCCGAGCGCGCGCTCGCGGCCGGGGCCGTGTTCCACAGGGTGAAGAACCCGCCGTCGAGGTAGAGCTCACCCGAGCCCATGGTCACCCCAGGATCGTAGCAGATCTCGACATCGTCGTCTTCGACGCCGGTGTCGGTGTTGCCCGTGTCGGGCTCGTTGACCTGGTTGCCGGGCAGCGTGCCGTGGTTGTGGTAGTAGCTGTTGGCATTGGTCTGCGTTCCCGTCGTACCACCCTCGTCGAGCTCGACCGACCCTTCGGTGGTACAGGTCTCGAGGCTGGCGGCGTCGATGCAGTAGTAGCCAGCGGTGCAGCTCCCAACCGCGCCCTGGATGGCCCGAACCAACCCGTCGTCGACGGTCAGGATCGGCCGCGTTCCGAATCCGAGCTTCAGGAACACTTCCCAAGACTCGATCGGCATGGCCACCCCGTCCGAGATCACGTAGACGTCGCTCTTCGACGCCTCCTTGACGAGGTTGCCTTCGGTGAGCGTCACCGAGCCGTCGCTGCTCGTCTTGCGTTCGGGCGGGTCGTTGGCTGACACGATGGTCGCTCCGACGTCGTAGCAGTCGAGCTCGTCCGGAGTGACGAGGACCACGTCGCGGAAGTCGAAGCCGAGGTCCAAGAAGACCTCCTCGGTCTCGATCCACCGACGCGTCCCCTCCTCGAGCAGGTAGACGTTGTTGTCGTCCGGCGTCTTGACCAGGCTCCCGTTCGGGTGCCAGGTGCCCACCCCGAGCTTCGAGGCGTAGACGTGCCCGCTCTCGCCGCCGCAGATCACGTCCTCCGAGGCCAGGGTCTGCCCCTCCTCCCCGCTCGTCACGTCGTCCACGAAGTAACTCGTCGGGACCGACGCCCCGAACTCGGCGAGCTCGGCAGCCTCGCCCTCGTGGAGTCCCACGTGGATGTGGTCGCCCGAACAGGCCCCGGTGCATCCCTCGTAGCCGATGATCTGCCCAGCCGCGACCTCGCTCTCGTCCTCGACGAAGATGTCGCTCAGGTGACCGACGACCACGTAGGTCCCGTCGCCCCGATCGATATTCACGTGGTAGCCGAAGTTCTTGGTCGCCGACTCGGTGTGCACGTGTGCGGTTCCGCCGATCGGCGCGAACACGATGTCGTTGACCCCGTTCGGGGTATCGAAGTCGAGATCGTACTCGGTCGAGGTCCCGTCGTGCGAATAGCTCCCATGCGCCCCCTGGGTGCAGAGCGTCTGGTAGCCTTCGGCGAACGGCAGGTCAAGGACAACTTCCTCGTACCCGCCGGCGTCGCCGACGCCACCCAGGTCGCCGTACGGGTAGTGTCCGCACCCCGCGAGCATCGTGAGGGCCTCGATGAACGTCAACAAAAAAACACTCAGGTACTTCAACACGCGTTACCTCTTGTCTGATTGCCCGAGATGGGCGGAAGATTCAGCCACCATGACCTCCTCCTCCCGCGCCGCGCCAGTACTTTCGCAGCGTCGGGAGACGGACGTGTTGGAAATGTGACCCCGAATCCGTTGTCTACGTACCTTTGTGGCTATCATCCAGACGTAGCCGCCACAGACCGTTCGAAGAGAACAGGGATCAGCGCAACATTTCCGATCTCATGGTTCCAATCTATCTTAAAAAACCGCGTTTGTCAACGGTTTTTTAGCTAACTTTAGCAACTTTTTGTTACTGCTTACAAACACCTCGCTCCAAAACATTTTATTTGATCAATAGATCCGGCAACGAAAATCTGTCAGTAATTAATAACACCGCCCATCAAAGTCTGTGCATAAATAGGGCGTTTGGACCCAAAAAACAACGACACGTTGGTCAGTAGGCAAAAAAGGCCGTGGAGTCGGCCCCCTCTTTCAAATCTTATCCACAGGCCCTATTTGACCCCCTAATATTGACTTTTTAGGGGTTTTGTGCTATAGTCATGTTGAGGCATTTTGCCTGTCTGTTCCCTAGAAATACAGTGGATTTAGCCAAGATCCTAGGTATTTCTGGCGAACGGACCGGCGCTTGTGCTGATTCGTTCTTTTCCACCCTTGGAGGTCCCAATGTTCCTCGCGATCGCCCTGGCCGCGTGCCAGAACCCCACCACCGAGACCGAGGGCACGCACACCGACGTGACCTCGACGAGCTCGACCACCGTCGCAGCGACCCTCGCCTCCGTCCGCACCCTCGCGTCGCTCGGCGACGAGATGGTCGATACCACCGAGACGAGCACGTCGGGCATCGCGGTCAAGGTCACCGGCGACGGCGCCACCTACTACGTGGACACCACGTACAAGGGGCAGATCGCCGAGGGCGCCACCGCGACCATCGACCACTACGAGGGCAGCGTCCACTTCGTGAGCAACCCGGTCACCGTCGGCAGCGACGAGACCGTGCTCCGCGACTGCGTGGACCTCGCCGGCGAGTGGGCGTGCGGAACCAACCAGACGTCGATGACGGTCAACGCGCAGACGAGCTGCACGCCGAGCTCCACCCTGACCGCGGGCCTCTCGATCGATGGCTTCCACCTCTGGTCGGACGACATCGATGGCATCATCTCCGAGGACGGCAAGACGATCACGTACATGGCTTTCGGCAACGATGGCTCGTACATGGGAACGTCGACCTGCACTCGCAAGTGAGCCGCGCTCCTTCCCCCACCCCTTCCATCCTTCTCACCCCACCTCCTTCTCGACCGGCCTTGGGACACCACCAACGGCCGGCTTCGACTTTTTATAACACCTACAGTAAACCTGAGGTGTGTTTTTAATTTACTTAAAATCGAAAAACGGAGCCGCATGGCCCCGCCTTTCGCTTTTCTACGGCTCTACCACTATTACTCCTTCGTAGTAAACCCAAGGGTTATCCTCCGCTTCGCTAGGGAACTCGGGGTTGTTAGGCCTGTTTAAATCGCACTCATCATTTATATCAGTGCTGCTTGATATGTCTCCGTCATCATCATAGCACCCCGCAGTTCCATCTGTACCGGTAACTGTATCTGGGCACACCCCCGTACACCACCCCCAGTTATCACGCACATGCACACGAGGCTGGAAGGCGCAAGAGTCGCCCATGCGGCAGGGAGAGACATCGAGGTTGCCGTCGCCATCACTATCACCACACTCATCTGTCATAGCATCAACCTGTGTCGCCGAGCAGGTGTAGACGTGCTGGACGTTGAAGTAATTGGATTCACAGGCCGCTGAAGTTTCACCCCAGTTATCGGCAGTCGTATCATCACAGAACTGCTGGTTTGTCTCAGACATCCCGCGGCGATTTTTGTAATAGTTATCATCAGTAATACTTCCGACCATCCCGCTGTCATCTTGCCAATCAACAATGACGCGACGGATGGGCATTTGGTTCGGATTGGCTTCGACGAAGAACTTGAGATCGGACAAGAACTGCCCACCGGTACCCGTCTGGTTAATGCTGTTCCTGCCGTTCACAGAGAACGTCCCTTCTTTACCTTCACGACAATACTGGCCTACGCACACCGATCCCACGGCACGGATGACCGGGCCAGATGGTGCTCCATTCGTATTGGTGTCTCCGGTGTCCGTAGCGTCGAACGATCCGATGTTGATTGCGCTGCCATCATGATCGGTCCAAGACGTATTATCGGGGCTATACGTTCCGCGGCTGTCGCTCACCGCGAGCACATCACCATCACTCCACAAAGAGGCATCAAGAACACGGGCGAAGATTTCGTTAATACGATTGAGTCCTGTTGAAGTGGTGTCGCCATTGTAGTTGTAGTTCCAAGGGAAGAGATCGCCGCCCTCGTCCTCGTCAGGTTCAACACCAAGCTCAACGAACGATCGCGCCTCTGGAGCAGCATTATCTAAGAACCACGGCGGACCAGTCTCAGTGGTCGTGCAGCTCGCGAAAGCTGATCCGGTAGGCAACTCAAGATTATCCAGATCCCAAACCAGACCGAACGAATTTCCCTGATAATAATTATCCTGGGTGATACATTGAGCGACACCGACGGGGTATGGATCGATATATCCATTTTGAGTGTTCGGATCGACAGAGGCACCATACCGAGCCGTGGTTGTGGTTTGGGTATAGGCAAGTGTAGCCGGGGCATCCCCGTCAATCGCAAACCCAGAGCCGTCAAACAGGAGACGATCGGTCCAGGCAAAGTTTTCTTTGGTACTTGCGACCTGAACGATGGACTCACAGGCCATGTAGGGGCGCCCGCCGAGTTCCAAATAATGGAAGCCGAAAGAGTCTCCGTCAGTAAATATAGATTGGGGAAGCGTACCGAACGTTTCTTCGTAGCGCTCTTCAGTAAACTCGACGCCACGAACGTAACAGTCTGCGTAACTGTCAGCAAGGGCATCGAAGACTTCTGGATCGTCGTCTATCACTTGGTAGACCGCTTCCGCATCTCCGTAATTAAACCCACTAGTAATCCTAAAGATGTCCGCATCGGAAATATCGCGCGGGTCATTAGCGCAGGCCTCCCCGAAATATGCATTCAGAGGATCAACGTGGTAGGCGCCTTCAGGAACACAGAAGTACGGCTGATCATTATCATCGGGAGTTGATTCAATACACTGATACGCATAGGTATCTGCCCCAACAGCGTTACCGCCACTGGCATCTCCGCAGCGCCCCACGACGCCGAAATATCCCGCAGGACAAGCCACATTATCCCAACCATCGTATCTATTGCCCGTTGTGCAATCTCCATGGGTTTCAGCACAGGCAATGGAGAGGGGGATAGAGTCGTTGGCACCGATTATTGACGGCGTTAGGTCGACATACATCCGTGGCTCTGCGCAGTAGAAGGCATCGGTGAGTGGATAGCCGGCCTCAGTCGACTTGCCATAGATGTCTGATGCGCCGCTTGGGCGGTCAATTGGGAGCCAGGCAAGACAGGCGTAGGAATCGCGATCAGCATTGACCGTGAGGGCCGTGTCGCGCTCCAAGCAATAACCATCAAGACCAACCGGAGCCTGTTGACCGCTGCGCAGAGTGCACAGTCCTCCGCCAGTTGTTTCACAATCACTAATCGTGACAGTTAAAGCGCCTCTGGTGTTGCCTTCTTCGCAAACCGCGCCATCATGAACTCCGCCAACGCACAGGTAGTCCGGGGGTGTAGTTCCTTGATCAAAGTATTTAACAACACTGCCATATTGCACTTTCTCATAAGAGCACAGGCAATCTTCGCCATACACGCAGGTGTTGACTTTGTCGTAGGTTGAGACGAACTCATACGGACGCGAGGAGATACCGCTGCTCGGAGTCGAGGTGGTTCCTGTTGATGGATCGGTGGCGTCTAACCAATCCTCCACCACTTCGTTCGGGAATGGTGAAGTTGTTTCTGGCCAACCGCGACAGTCCAAAATTTCTGAAGTGTCGTAACTAAACGGTTCGGCTTCCCCATCGGTGCCGGTGTCGTTTGGTTGAAGCAAACAGTTATTGTTCACGCAGGTACCGGTCTGCGTTATGGCTGACTGGATGCACGATCCGGTCTCATCTGTGTCGGCGACACCGCTACAGTCGGACACACACGCAAACGCGGTCATCGAAGAACAGACTCCGTCGATACACGTATCGTACTCGGAACCGCAATTTGAATCCGTTTCACAGGTTTGGTAATTGCTTGATGTCGTGACCGGCGCCACAGCGCAGAAGCCGGTTTTACAGGTATCGTCGCCTTCACAATCATCATCACCACCACACGCCGCGCCAGTGTCTGCGCAGAATCCAATCGTACAGCTTTCACCAATATCTCCATCGCAAGTACCAGCATCAAAGACCAACCGGAAGTCTTCATCAGAAGAAACACACTCGGATGCCGCTCCACCGCCACAATCCGACGTATTTTCGCAGGCAATAAATGGAAGACTTTCCCCTGCCATGAGTTTCCCGGCATTCACACACCACTTCGGCGGACTCACGTTCAACTGCGACAACTGATCAGCCAGAATGGAACCAGGAATCGAGTAGCCAGAGTATTCCCGGCCATACCAACTCACGTCGCGGGCCGCGTAGCGCTCTGGAGTCAAAATGGTTGGTTCTTGGTCGAGAATAAAGTCAGAACAGGTGGACGATTCCCCTGCCGAAGAGTAGGCATCACAAAGACCAATGTCGTCGCAGACATTTTTGTAGGATTGGGTGTTCTCATCCCACACTTTAGTGGTCGAAGTACAGCTAAACCACTCAGCGCACGCGCGACTGAGATTCACTTTTTGAATTTCATTGGTGTCGTTTTCGAGCGTAGGGACATCAACGTCGTTCGTGCCGTCAGCATCGCTATCAAACGAACCAGCCTGACAGCTTCCCGAGATCAAATCACTGCCATCACTTTCGATGGCCGGACAGTCGGCATTGGTGAGACAAGCGCCCGTGAAGGTGTACAACTCTTGCCCATCAGCACTGGAGTAATCCGTGAATGGATGAAGCAGTTCATTGGAATAGGTACAGCGGCTGGTGCACAAGTCGTAGGTGGTGCCATCGAGCGTGGTGACAGAACCACTGGTCGGACAAGAAACCGGATCAACCAAATCGTAACTGGTAGCATCGCTATAGAATTGATCAGCGTGAACACTTACGAGGTAGGTTGCGCTGGCGTTCGAAGTGAGTTCCGCATTGGTAGTGTTATCGAACAAGACGCAGCCCTGCTTCTGACTCACCTGACCCGAACAGCGCTTGGAGTTTGGCAAACCTGATTCGTCGAGTAAGTCGTTATTCAAGAAGTAATACGACTGCCCAGCGTCCGAAGCGTAGATTTCGCGCTCACTCACGTCAACCGTATCAATAAACTCGGTGCAAAGATCATATTGTTCATCACAACTTGCCACCCAACCGCCGTATTGTTCGTCGCCATTGCGCCACATGGTTGAAGTCGTGCCGCCAACCACGTACGTTCCGTCAGTGATGTTACAGGTGCCAAAGCCGGCACACTCCGCATCGGTGGAACACTCAATAGCACTCCCATCTGCGTCAACCTCCGAGCAGGTGCCGCTGCCGTAGCAGAATTCGTTGGTCCCGGTCCGGAACCAGCCGCCGTAGGTGCCGCCATCAACAAGAACATCTGTACGATATTCACAGGTCTTGGTTTCTGGATTTTTGAAGTAATAGGTGCCGTCTTGAGTGGTATCCCAAGCATCACAGAACAACGCGTTTTGTGAGCACAAAATGTCCGCGTAGGTGTTGACGTTATCGATCACGTACTTGGCGGTCCAGGCGGTGACTTGCGTTTGGTCAGCACTGAAGGTTGGTTGTCCGACCTCCATACAACCCATGACGTCTGAGTCACAAGCAAAGGCGTCATCGGCCACAAAGTAGGTCAAGGTGTCGGGTTGAACCACCCGGGCATCAGGACCTAATTGAATTTCAAACTGATTGGGCGACGACACGACTTCTGATAACAAATTACCGTCAGCGTCGCGTGGCGCGCCGCCATCCACTGTGAATTGACAGCTCGAATCCCCCGCCGCAATGGTGCACCACGTGGTGCCATCAATAACACAATCGGTTGGTGAAGCCACGGCAAGTCCAGTGCGGCCGTCGTTGTATTCGCACGTTAAGTTATACACCGCACCATAGGGCGAATCGGAATTTTCCGTGTTCAAGAAGGCATCACAACCAATCTTTTCTTCACTGCACAGTCGGGTGAACGACTTTAAGTTAGCCGTTGTCCCTTCGCTGTCGCGATAAGCAGCACAACCTAAGTAGTATTGCGGCGACTCAGCCCCTTCTGGGGTTTGATCACAACTGGCTGGGGTGTTCCAAGAATCGCGAATCACCGTGATCTGCTCTTCGGTTTGGCGCAAGGTAATGTTGTCGATGTAGAACGACGCCCCAGAGCTCGCCGCGAAGGCGAGAAGAGCGGTGTCGTCAAACTCTGCCAGATCTCCCGTGTCCAGTGGACCCACAGTGTAGGATTCCCAATTGGTGGAGAGGGTCACCGATTCAAATCCAGTGACAACGCCGGCGCCGTTATCTTCAATGAACTCAGGGGTGATCGTTGTGCCGTCAGCCGCCCCTTTACCCCAGAATGAAAGCACGTAGACTTTATCGGCAACGAGCGCACCACCAAGGGTCGCTTCGGCTGTTGCGGCATAGCCGCCGGAAGAAACCACGCGCAGCGAGTGGCCATCAGTGGCTATTGATTCGTTACTAATTTCAATCGTCGCCCCGTCACCATCATATTCAAGCACGTCTTGATCTTCGAAATCATCTTCATACACAATGCTTGAGTTGCGCCCGGTGCCGCCGGTGTATTCGCGACAACCATTTTGCGTTTCCGGACAGCTGGTAGATTCATCAGGGAAGCCGAAGAAGCGACATTCGCCTGAGCCAGAATCCCAGAAGCCAGAAGCGGCCTCACAATTATCTTGACGCTCCGTAGCGTCGTCACCGAGAATTTCCGTCTTGCGATAGTTGTTGCAAGAGTCGGTCACGGTGACGGTATCGCTAAACTCGCGATAGTGAATGTCACCATCGGCATCGTAGAATTCACGGCAATCGGGATTGGTAAAAATATCCGCATGGGCATCACACAGCGAGGTCGATTCATTCGCCGACGTGTCTTCACAGGTGATCCCTGAAGCTTCCGTTATCCAATTCACACACGGCGCGTCGCTCTGATTTGATTCAAGCAGCGACCAGCTCTTCAACTGGAAGCCTTCGAGGTCAGATCCTTCCCAAGTGTAGTAGGTCGATTCGCTGGCGGTCTGGGCCGTGGTCATACAGGCGCGCAGGTAGGTGTAGTAATCGCGCGACTCGTCTGCCAAATTGGTGAACTCATCACACCCGGCATATTGTTCTGAACAAGCAACGGCCGTGTCAGGAATAAAGTACACCAGGAAAACGCCTTCTGGTTCGTAACGGGTGGCTTCCTGCTTGTAGGTATCGTAGCCCACACATTCTGATGGACACGCATCGAGATCAGAGGTGATCCCGGGCACAGCAGGATCCCCATTGGTTGGCGTATACAGTTCACAACCCACATCTTGAGCCGAACAGATCTGAGCGTAGTTGTCGCACTCGGCCGGATCGGTATCCAAACCAGCACAGCCAAGGTAGGCTGGCGGCAACTTATAGTAAGCGAGATCAAGACTACTCACATCTTCCCCATAGCCTTCGCGGTAATCATGGACATCCTCACCAACTTCGAGCTGGACGCCATCAATAATCACTCCCGAAGCAGCGAAGGTAAGGGTTTGAATGCGTGGGGTTTGTCCTGCCGTCGTGAATGTCGGTGAAGTGAAGGTACAGGTAAATCGTTCGTACGAATCGCTATCGACCGTCGCTTCAATCACGAGAGTGTCATTGCTTTCAATCGTACAGGTGGCGTTCGTAGCGCGAACACTGGTGTCATTCAAATCAACCGCTTCCCCACCTTCAGCAAGGGGCAATTCGGAAGCCATCGCGGCCCCGACCAACACGGCTTCACTGGCATCGGTAGAACTCTTGGCGGCGTAGAAAGAAAGGGTGTAGAAACTGGAAGTCTGAATAGGAATGTTGCGCTGGACAACGATACCAATGGCAGTCGACGATCCAACGACAACGTTATCGTTACCAAACTGAGCTCCACCGTCGGTGTCATACACGGTGCCGCCACTTAACTCCCAGTGATCAGGAACATCGTTGCCATTATCATCACTCTCAAAACTCGGATTCTGAATAAGGTTCACGGCAACATCGTCCGTTTTCTGAATCACTCGGGTACAACCAGCATCACCAGAATCACACTCTTCTAAATTATTATTGAGGTAAATACGACTTACGTAGGCGTCGATCTCACTATCACTTGCTGGCACATCGTTAATGACCGGCCAGTCAAAGGTGCCGTCGGTCTCATCTTTAGTGGTGGCATACCACAAACAACCCGCATTACCTTCGTTACAGGAATCAGGGTCGGTGGTGTTCAAAAGCCAGCTGGCCGCTGTCCCCTCTTCATTTTGGAAGCTGAGACACGTGGCGAATTCCGCTGGACAGCTGTCGCCACGGAAATTCCAGGTGTTCTTTTCGCGAGCGCAGTAGCCGTAGCCACCAATACAATTGCCCGAAGCATCTTCTTGAATACAGCTCGGGGCGTCGACACATTCCATCGCTCGCGAAGAACCGGTGTCGGCCACTAGTTGACCGGGCACCGATGCCTGACATTGCGTCTCGGGATATTTAAGCACCCAGTTGGGATCAATCAAATGACAATAGGGGTAATCTTCGGTGCGTTGACCATCAGGGTCGCAATCGTCAAAAGCGTTCATGACGGTTTCCAAACTGTCTGAACTACTGCCCTGCAAACTCGCGGCCATCTCCCAGCCGACAGGGATCACCCGAGCAAGACGCATGCGCACCAAGTTGGCATAGCAAAAGCCATAGCGATAACAATTTTGATCGATGTTGCGGCTATCGGTCGGGCCAATCAGTGGCCACGAGCCGTTGATCAGGCCTTCTTCCATAGCCTCAGAGAGGGTGAACGGATCGCCAGCATCAGCCCCACCAACCGCGGTCGCAAAATTAGCATCCATCACACAGTTGTTGAGCTGTCGCGTGGTGGTACCTGGGCAGGTGGTAAATTCGCTAATGATGTTGTAGGTGTCGAGAATAATCGGATCGACAGCAAAAATCGTCCGGAAGTGCGCTTCGGCCGCATCGACTCCGCCCTGGAAACCAATGCTCGTGACATCAAAGGGATTCGACTCTTCGAGCTGCACATCAAACAAGCCGCTATAAATGCGCTCAGTCAATTTCGACAGCAAGGTGTTAGAAAACGTGCTGAGCGCAGACAAACCAAGCTGTTTCCACAAATCTTTGTTTTGGGTGAGCGCTTGGAAGTAAGCAAGTTGCTTGTCAGGATCATCAGAATACTTCAGCGATTTTTGCCACTGACTTTCAATCAAACTAGCCGGCGTTTTTACTTGTCCCGTAATAATGTCGGCCACTGGGCGATAGCCATGGTTGGCAAAGTATTCGCCAAGACCTTCGGAATACGTTTTGTTGGCATCTTTAAAAATGTCGGTGTACAAACTCACTCCGGCGGTGAGGTCGGTGGTACGGGGGTTAATGGCTTGGGCGAAATTGCTGAGAAGGGTCTGATCGGGACTCTCGGTTCCAAACGAATCGGCCAGGAACTTATCCCAATTCACCGTGATGTCTTGAAACTGACAATTTGGTTCCGGTCGTTCAAACGCTGACTTGATGCCGAGCTGGAACACTAAACGTGCCGCCGGCGAATGCGGGGCGCACAGATTAAAATGGATGTTGGCTGTCTCAAGGGTCTGGGACAACGCATCGATCGCCGCCCCAGCAGTGTCGTTCATTAAATCGGTTCCCAATTTTTCCACGGATCGCAATTCGACGAGCGGCGCACCTCCGCTCCCTGCCGTGGCAATCGCAACGGCGGCGTCATAAGCAATGCGCTGCCCAACAAACTCCATGAAGTTCCACAGAATCATCACGAACTGCACTTGCGACGGCTTGTTGACCAACTCATTTTGCAGGTTGGTGAGATCTTGATATTGGTTGCCAACAATGGTGGTCGCGAGTTGCGCCGACGTGGTGAGCGGATACACCGCCGCCCCGCTCACAATCAACAAGCTCGCAACAAGCAATGTGCGGCGTTGGCGAAGGTGGGCTAAAATGTGCTTAAGAAATTTCATGCTACGGAGTTTCCGCCTCCCCTTGATACTGGGTGAGCGTTTCGGCATAGAGCGCCATGAGCTCTTCGTCACTTAACTTGTCGAGCGCTTCTTTGTCGGCGCCGTTGTCGAGCAACAGTTGCCGCAGTTCGGCCGGAGTCAAATTCTTGAGTGCTTCTTCTGAATCAATCGTCGCGCCCTCCCCAGCGATGGCGTTCAAATCAGGTGGCGTGGGTTCTTCAAGTCCTTGCAACAAGTCCCCACTGGTGTCGCCGGTGGCGTCCACGGAGGCTACCCCCACGTTGCACGCCTTCCCTTCGGGACAATTGGGATCATTGCCTGAAGCGAGTTCCGTGTCGTCGTTGTAGCCATCAGAATCTGAGTCGGCAAGATACGGTGAGGTTTTGTAGACGTAGAGTTCGTCGTAGTCGTTCAAGGTATCCGTGTCAGTGTCGCGCGCCTTCAAGTTACTGATGCGGGCAGTCTCGGCCTCATCGGCGGTGAGCGACGTCGGGCCAGAGTAGGAAAACGAAAACGGGGTCACTAAGTTTTTGCCCATGAAGCGGAAGCCAAAAAATAATCCACCAACGCCAGCGACAATCAATAACACCAAAGCAACTTTCTCTTCGGAAGAGAAAGTTCGCCGCGCTCTAATGTTGATCGGAAACTCGCTCATAAGCGGCGGTGTTATTATAGCAAAGAAGCGGTGTAAAACGTAGAGCGGACTACAAAGTATCGTACAGTTTTATCCACTGGTCAATAGAGAGCTCTTGGGCGCGGGCGGTTTCGGGCAGATTCATGGCTTGAAGGGCTGCTTTTGTGCGCTCGGGTTGGGCGATGTTGGCTTCGGCCAGGTTTTTATGGAGCTGCTTGCGACGCGATCGAAAGCCAGCCTTTGCGAGCGCGATGATCTGTTCGTTGTCCTCTCCCTTTGTCTTTAGATCCATTTGAATCACGGTCGAATCTACTTTCGGTGGGGGGTTGAAGGCGCCGGGAGCCACATTGGTGACGCGCTTGATGTCGGCATACAGCTGGCAAGCAACCGAGAGGACACTCATCTCTCCAGGCTTTGCTAAGATCCTCTCAGCAACTTCCTTTTGCACCATAATGACCATCCGTGTCGGCGAACGCTTTGCGCTCAAAAACTTCTCAATGACTGCGGAAGCGATGTTGTAGGGAAGATTCGCCACCAGTTTGTAGCGACCAAGCTGTTCCGTGTCGAATTTCAAAATATCTTGACAAATAAGTTCGATCTTGTTTCCAAACTTCTCTTTAAGCTCAGAGATTAAATCGCGATCAGCTTCGACCGCAATCACTTCTGCTTGTGCGTCAACGAGAGCAGTCGTCAACACACCGTGACCAGGCCCTACCTCAAGGACCATTTCCCCTGGTTTGATCCCGGCCGCGATAATAATCTTTTTGACGACCGACATGTCGTGCAAAAAGTGCTGACCAAATGATTTCTTGGCAATCATAATTTGATCGCCCCTTGGCGCAGAATCACAAACGCATCATCGGTTGTCTTCACGAGGGTCGTTGGTTTGCGTCGCGGCAACGCGCCGACGTTTAGCACATACACGTCGCTCGCAATCTTTTGGTTGAGTAATCGCTTCATGGCTCTCAGCGAATAACTCGGCGGCTCGCCAGCAAGATTCGCTGAGGTGGCGACCACCGGCCGACCAAGACCTTTGGCTAAAGCGCGAGCGGTTTCGTTCGATGACACCCGGAGCGCAACGGTTTTATCTTGCAGTACCATTCCGGCGACCTTGCCCTTAGCAGGAACCACAATAGTCAGCGCCCCTGGCCAATAGTGTTTGGCAAGCACACTCGCCATCAAATTAAACACGCCCCATTTCTTGGCCATCAAAAATGAATCAACAATAAGCGGCGTGCCCTTCCCTTCAGGCCGACCCTTGATGGCAAACACGCGACGCACCGCTTTCACATTGGTGGCATCACAGCTAATCCCATAACTGGTCTCCGTCGGAAAAATAACCACGCCGCCCCGCTTTAATACGTCTACGGCGTGCTTTACCTCCATTTTCAAGTTACTACTTGCCTTGGCCATGCTGATTTCTAAACCATTCCACTGTCCGTTTGAGCCCCTCATCCAAGGTCACTTCTGGTTTCCAGCCAAGTTCGCGGCCGGCTTTACGGCTATCAAGCGCCGAACGCATCACTTCCCCCGCGCAGGCGGCGACGTGGACTTCTTTCTGCTTAGCCGACGTCAGTGCATTAATCTTTTTGAACAGCTGGACCACACTGGTCTCCTTACCTGTTCCAATGTGATAAATACCGCTCACATTTTTATCCATGGCGAGCAATTGAGCGCGAACAATATCACCCACATACACGTAGTCCCGCGTTTGCTTGCCTGTACCCGTAATCACACACTGCTTGCCCGTGAGCATCGTCTGGGTAAACTTGGAAATGACTCCAGCGTAACCGCCGCTCAACCGCAGGCGCGGACCATAGGCGTTAGCAAGACGAAGAATCACGCAGGATAACTTGTGCATTTGCTCCTCAAACCCCAAATACATTTCCGCCGAACGCTTGGCAATGCCGTAAGGAGAAATAGGATCAGCTGGCGTGGCCTCACTATAGGGTGGCCGAACGTCGTCCGAATACATTGCGCCCCCGCTCGAGGTCATAATAAACTTCTTGACCCCAACTTTTGCCGAAGCGTGAGCCACATGAAGAGTACCGATCACATTTACCCTCGCGTCGGCCGCCGGATCTTCTACCGAAGCGCGCACATCGATTTGTGCAGCCAGATGGAATACGACGTCCGGTTTCACCTTGGCAATCAGCTTCATGACCGCCGGATCCGCCACCGACATTTTGTAAAAAACAGCGTTGGGATTTACATTGGACTTCTTCCCTGCAGAAAGGTCATCGACGACATACACCTTGATGTGCCGTTTAATGAGCGCATCAACAATATGCGATCCAATAAACCCGGCTCCGCCGGTGACCAATGCTTTTTTATATTTCGCCATAAAATAGGAGTGGGAGCTTATTCTGTGCGTCTCGTCATCTGGTTGAAATCATTGAACCCGAACATGAACTCCGGTAGCTGTTTTAACTCTTCGGATACTTCCATTGGGAGATCCTCCAACAGATCAGCGGAATGTTCTACGTTTATGGCAAAAGGCGCGCTCACGGTCCAATCGCTCGGCCTGCCTGCCTGAACCCAGGCATACGCACGACCCAAAAAAGAAAAAAGTGTGTCCAACTCCTGACCGACGGCCAAAACATCCATAGTCGCCTTTCTGGCATTGCTGCGCAAGTCATGCAGGTTGCGCGGATCAGCACCTCTGTCTTTTAACTTTTCATCTATATGAGCTTCACTGACAGTGACGATTTTTGATTTTTGCTCAGCTTGTTTAAAAATTCTCATCAACTCCTTTCCCAATCTCGACCGAGGAGCCATTTGTGCGATCTCAACCATCTTCGAAAGTTCCCCCAAGTTTCCCGCAGCTTCAGCTAAGTTGCCCCGCATGGCATCAAACTCAGCGCGTTCCATTCTCTCCACCGGCGTTTGCGGCTCTTTTAGACCTTCATCGACCCCCATTGTGAACCTTTTACCTTGTTCTGCACCAGCCATAGATGACAATTTAAGATATTAATCCCTTTTTTCTATTCTACCGTCCCCTATCCGCGACCGCAAATAGGCTTCGACGAATTCGTCCAAGTGGCCGTTCAAGACATCTTCGGCATCAGCTGTTTCGTGATCGGTGCGGTGATCTTTGACAAGCTTGTAAGGATGAAGCACGTAAGATCGAATTTGATTACCCCATTCTGGCGACGTGAACTCGCCGCGCAAATCTTGATTTTCTTTACCGCGAGCCGTCACTGCCAGCTGATGCAGTTTTGATTTCAACACTTTCATCGCTGTTTCTTTATTCTGTAATTGTGATCGTTCGTTCTGGCAGGCAACCGTGATCCCTGTTGGCAAGTGAACGATGCGCACGGCCGAATACGTCGTCTGCACGCTTTGTCCGCCGTGACCGCTCGAGAGATAGGTATCGATCCGCAGATCTTTGGGATCGATTTCGATCTCTTTTAAATCCTCCAGCTCGGGCAGAACTTCAATCAGTGCAAACGTGGTATGACGCATCTTCTCGGCATCAAATGGCGAAATACGCACCAAGCGATGGACACCGGCCTCGGACTTCAACGAGCCAAACGCAAATCGCCCAACCACGCGAAACATAATACTTTTGAAACCGGTAACTTCCCCGCGCGATTCCGATAACACATCAACAGTAAACCTCTTGCGCTCAGCATAGCGAAAGACCATGCGCGTGAGCATCTCTGCCCAATCGTTTGCTTCGGTGCCACCACTCCCGGCGTGGATCGCGACAATCGCGTTCGACACATCATGCTCTTCGGCAAACAATTTACGAAACTCGAGATCGTCGAGAGTCTTTGTAAGCTCGGCCAACTTCTCTACGACTTCTTTACCATCACTCCCCTCGCTCTCAGCAAGCGCTACATACTCCTCCAACTCCCTGAGCTCCTTCTTCATTCCTTCAAACGTCTCGATCTCTTTTTGTAACTCCGCCGAGCGCTGACTCACCTTCACCGCTTCCTCGCGATGAGACCAAAAATCCGGCGCCGCCATCTGCGACTCCAGACTCTGGACCTCCACTTTCATGGCATCAACGTCAAAGTAAGCCCCACATCTCGACGACTCGAGATTGGAGCGCGCGGATTTGATTCACGAGTTCTGTTGCCATGTTAGAGTTTAATTTCTTTGGCGTACTTGCCGAGGAACGGCATTTCCCAGTACTTACCGGCGAGTGCATTCACGATGCCGAGGATCGCAAGAACCATCAAGCTAATCCAACCAAGGAACATAATGAGCCATCCCAAGATAGGGATGAAGGTCAAAATGAAACTGGCGACCCATAAGGCCACGGCGGCGATGGTGAGCACTAAGCCTTGCTTGCCATGGAACTGGGCAAACTTCGACTCCTTTTTGCCAAGGAGGGGCACCAGGCAAAGAATAAACAAATACCCGATAGCCGCCACGATACGGTTGTCAGACGCGTCTTTTTGATCATCCATATGGGCAGAGTATGCCAAAAGTTCATTCACTTGTCTATGAGGGAGAGATGGTCAAAATCTGATCAAAACCTTCGTCTTCTGTCGGCCGTTCAAAGATGCGGGCGAGATCCCTCAACTTTTGTTCCGTGAGCGAGCTTCTTAACCCACTAAACTGATCTGCTGAGTTCGTATTGCGAAAGCGCCTAACACATTCCTCGAGCGGTGTATCGATTACTACTGCAACTTTTTCTCGATCGGGAAATGCTCGAATGAATGATCGCGACAAGCGTTGAAGATGCGTCCCATCGACAACAACGACATCGTCGCTCGATGAGAAAATAACGTTCTCAACTCGATGGACGTATTCCTTAGTTACCAAATCATTGAAGGCATTTTCTTCCTGTGTCGCAAACAATGTGGATTTAAGTTGTGCTTTCAATTCACTCGCCTCTTGGCGTAGTCGTTGAAGCAAAACAGGATCTTGGTTGATGTCATGCAGGTAGGCGTCGCGAGCAATCAACAAAAACGGCTGTGATAGGGTTTTCGTATAGCTTGTCTTACCGGAAAACGGGAGGCCGCACAGAACGATCAATCGCTTAGTAGCAGATGTCATACCCACAACCTTGCGAGACAACGAGGGTGGAGAGAATCGACGAAACAGCGGACTTTAAAACTGGCAACTTTTCTTTACTTGGATAATTGGGATCGCGCGGCGAACCCTCGCCTGCAAATAGTTCAAGTACGGCGTAGTTTTCCACATCTCTCCAATTCGTGTCCTCTCCTTCTTTCTTACGTCTCACCACAATGTAGTTTGTCGGTGCCACCTGCTGACCTGCCATCTGCGATGGGACAGGAATTTTCTCCCAATCAAAGACGTAGGCATAAATTTCGTCTGTACCTTCGCTGCTCACCTTCGCATCTGATTCGACGAAAAAGTAATCTGTCTGGCGTACAGCCACTTGCTCAACATACTGACAAGGATCTTCTAAATCTTCCTTCGTAAGACGCGAGAGCAAATAACCAGTCACAGCTTTCAATTGCTCGTCGTCCCCAGAGCACGTTGCGGGTCCTGTAGAAAAATCTTGCCAATTAAATGTGGCACTCAAGTCAATATAAAAATCCGACGCAACTTGCAAATGGAACCGGGATTGCGGATCAGTCGATAAAACTTTTTCCGGGAACACCACGCTCAGCGATTCGGCACTGGCATCCTGCAGCAGTGAGGTCGGAAGGTCTAGAGAATAAATGTTGGCTTCTGGAACTTTGAGACGAAACACGTTCGTCCCAAAGGTTAAAGTGTCCCCTAAATACGCGCGCTCTACCAACTCATATTGCACGGATTTTACGTACCGAGCATACAGACTGTTCTCCTTTGCTGTTTCTTTTTTCTTCGGTTGCTCGACTTTCACCTCTTCCGCAAGTGTGTCCGCGATTCGCGGATCT
>JBBUGS010000045.1:0-2586 GCA_038056005.1 Patescibacteria group bacterium | reverse complement strand
CACGTCCTTGAGCCGATCGCCCTTCACATGGACTTCATGGTCTACGGAACCACCTCCTACATCGTGAGCACGGCCGGCGGCGTAAACATCGTTGACCTCCGCGCGCCGGACACCGTGGTCGGGTCGATCATGAACCGCCGGAACGAAGGTCCCCGTTGGTACCCGGGGGTGCGGTGGAACCTGGGCGGCGGTGGCGACAAGGGGCAGCCGCTCACGGACTTTGGAGCCCCCATCGAGATGCCCAATGACACCGACCCGCGCTGGCGCATCACCCTGTGCGACGAGCATACCCTCGGGCCGCCCGTCCTGTCGGTCTCGATCTGCACCAACTGCGGACGCGTGACGATCTTCTCCCCGCTTGGCGACCCCACGCGCTGCTACGATTGCGGGGACGGCATTCCCGCCCGTGCCTGGGATGAAGCCATCGAGAGCCTCCCACTCAGCCGCCGACCCCGACCCCGTCGACGGTGAGATCTTCACACGTCCTTCTCGCTCCCCGCGTCGCCTCCTCGGCCGCGGGGCGATGCTTTTAGAAACAAAAACAACCCTTTTGAGGTTGTCTTTGTTTATAAGATCTATTTCTTACACATCTTGCACTTGGCACAACCGAGCATGGCAATGCCCGAAATACCAACGAGGATGTAGATAATCCTCACAAGAACCGGCACGCCACCGAAGATCGCCTCAACCAAGTTCCAGTTGAGAAGACCAACAAGGCCCCAGTTCACAGCGCCGATAATTACGAGCACCCATCCGAGTTTGTGGACGCCGCAATACTTGTCGCTCATCATAATGAACGTATGAATTAATTAAACTGTGGATAAGTATATCACGAAAGGACGTAGTAATAAATCACCATATCATCCTCGGACGGTTTTTCTTTGAGGGTGTGCGTCCAACCGTCCACTTCAAATACGTACGAAAGAATGCGCGTGCCTGGCTTACATTCTGTCTCAACTTTTTCTTTAAACCGCTTCGCCAGTGGCTTCGGCATCCCAAAGACGTAGATAACATCCGCGTCCTTGAAACTCATCTTGAATAGATTACCAAAACGAAACTGGGCGCGACTCTTGGTCAAGAACTTCTTTATTCGACAGAAAAGATACAGTGGCAAAGCGAGTTCAACACCAATCGCTGTCGCCTGAGTCTCTTTAGCAATCGCAAAAACCGTCCGCCCATCGCCGCAACCAAAATCATAAAAGACCTCGCCGGGCTGCATATTAGCAAGGTGGACCACGCGTTTGAGGTCCTTTTTACGCGCCGGTACCCATGGGGCAAACGACACCGCCGCAATCGCAAACGAAATCAGGATCAGAATAATGATGATGTGCAACCAAATAGGCATAGGCCCGTATTGTAGCGAAGAATTGACAGACAGCCAATTCTCGTACATAATCCCGCCACTATGCAGAATATCCGAAACATTGCGATTATTGCTCACGTTGACCACGGGAAGACCACCCTCGTCGACGCGCTTTTGAAGCAATCCAACACTTTCCGTAACGCGGACGCGATGGGGACCACCATCATGGACTCGAACGAGCTTGAGCGTGAACGCGGCATTACTATTTTTGCCAAAAACGCGGCGATTGTCTGGCAGGGGGTAAAAATCAACATTGTCGACACTCCCGGCCACGCCGACTTCGGTGGCGAGGTCGAACGCATCATGAATTTGGTCAACGGCTGTTTGCTGTTGGTCGATGCCAAAGAAGGTCCGATGCCACAGACCAAGTTTGTGCTCAAAAAGGCAATTGAGGCCGGCCACAAAATCATTGTGGTCATCAACAAAGTCGATAAACCAGCGGCTCGCCCAGAATGGGTGTTGAATCACGTCTTTGATTTGTTTATTGATCTTGGAGCAAGCGAAGAGCAAGCCAACTTTCCGGTTGTATACGCTTCGGCGATCAACGGCATTGCAGGTACCACTCCTGACATGGCAGCGATGAAAGACATCAACCCCTTGCTGGATGCGGTCCTTGAACACATTCCGATTCCTGAAGGCGATGCTACCAAGCCACTTCAACTCGCCGTCGTGAACGTGCAATACGACAACTACAAAGGCCGCTCAGCCGTGGGTCGTGTGATCAATGGTGTGATCAAAACTGGCCAAGCCGTTACCCATATCAACCGCGATGGCAAAATGAAGCCAGCCAAAATTTTGGCCGTGCAGATTTTTGATGGACTTGGCAAAAAGGAAGTTCCGGAAGCCGAGGCTGGTGAAGTGGTAGTGCTTTCCGGTATTGAAGATGTCGGTATTGGCGAAACGATCGCTGACGCGGTGAACCCCGTAGCACTTCCGGTCATGAAGATCGAAGAGCCTACGGTCAAAATGACTTTCTCGGTCAACACCTCACCCTTTGCCGGACGTGAAGGTGAGTTTTCGACTGCCCGCAACATCAAAGATCGTTTGGAGCGCGAATTGCAAAACGACGTCGCCTTGAAACTCGAAGCCGGCGTTGGCGAAGGTGCCTTCATCGTGTCTGGTCGTGGTGAATTGCACTTGGCCATTCTCATCGAAAAGATGCGCCGCGAAGGTTACGAGTTCCAAGTCTCCCGCCCGAAAGTTATTTTCAAAGAAGTTGATGG
>JBBUGS010000044.1:10932-12352 GCA_038056005.1 Patescibacteria group bacterium | reverse complement strand
TTTATGATTTACTTTGTGCCCAGGGAGGGACTCGAACCCTCAAGGATTGCTCCACTGGCTCCTAAGGCCAGCGCGTATACCAATTCCGCCACCTGCCCCTGACGGATCGATCCTAACTGAAATTGTGAGGCTTGAAAAGCGTCAAGGTGCTATCCACAGATGCGTGTTAGCGTTTTTTGACAAACCCTCATCTGTTAGAACGGTGTGACAAAACCGTTGACAAAGAGACTTTTTTGCGGTACGATGGGCAGTACATCAAAAATGTTTTTAACGATGTGATGTACACAGATTCCAAACAACAACGCCGGCAAAGGCAGATATGCACACCACGCCCCGCAGGGGGAAATGTGTGTAAGAATCGTGCGGCCAAAATGAACTCACTCGCCACCCGGCGGGTGAGTTTGTTTGTTGTTCATAACGTTTAACAACGGCGTGCACCCGTCGCTAAAGCTTTGGGTGCAAAGGTCGAGCGCCGATTTAACTCTTAACACACAAAGCTATGAAACATCTGTTTCTGATCGGAACGATTCTCATGACGCTCATTGCCGCGCCGCTCAAGGCAGCGGCTGAGGAAGCGCCGCCGAAGGTGGTGATCTCCGAAGTCGATTGGGCAGGGTCAGCACAGTCGTCCGCGGATGAGTGGCTCGAACTTCAAAACCTCGAGGAGGAGGCGATCGACCTTTCGCTCTGGTCGATCGAAGGGGCAGCTACGAGCAACGGGGTACTCACTCTCCCCGGCGGGACGCTGATCGAAGCACGCGGGACGTATCTCATTGCCAACTACGGCGCGGGGGGATCAACACTGGCGGTGGAAGCCCATTACGTCACCACCGCCGTGGCGCTTTCAAACAGCGCATTCAAACTCACCTTGAAGGATGCGGTAGGCAATGTCGTTGATGCGGTCGGCGATGGTGGAACACCTGAAGCCGGCACTACGGGCTCGGCCGGCTATGCGTCGATGATCCGCGTCGACGAAGGCTGGGTGACGGCAAACACCTCGGTGAACTTTGACTCTGGGGTCACCCAATTCGGCACTCCAGGAGTCGGAGACATTGAGATCGAAACCGAAGTCGCCGCCGAGGAAGTTCCTCCGGTAGAAGAACCCGAGGCCATCGAGGAGCCGGTGGTGGAGCCTGTCGACGAGCCGCCTCTGGAAGAACCTGCCGAGGAGCTGGTGGTTGAACAAGATCCTGAAGTGGTCGACGAGGCTCCAGTGATAATTGAGGAGCCGATCGTTGAAACACCGCCGGAGGAGGTGCCCGAAGAAGAGCCTGTCGAAATTCCGAGCTATTCACCAGGCGACCTCCTCATCGGCGAAATCGTCAGTGACCCAGATGAAGGCAACGAATCGGTGGAGATTGTGAACCCTGGAACCGAGGCAATCGATCTAACTGGCTGGAGCGTAACTGAGGCTGGGGGC
>JBBUGS010000044.1:0-10922 GCA_038056005.1 Patescibacteria group bacterium | reverse complement strand
CTCCGTTGAGCTCACCGGCTCGATCGAAGGGGGAGGATCTGCGGTTGCCGAATTCAAGAGTAAGTTAAATAACGCGGGCGATACCGTCACCTTACTCGATCCAACCGGGCAAGTGATCGACACGGTGAGTTATGGCGATCATGCGCCGGCGGAAGAAGTCACCGAGGAACCAGAAGAAACTCCGTCTGAGACAATACCCTCGGAAGACGAAGAAGAGGAAACAGACACATCTACTCCTCCAACCTGCTCCGATCTTCAAACACTTGAACTCCTGAGCCTCCTCCCCGACCCAACAGGCGAGGAGGAGACCGACGAAATGATCGTGATCAAAAACACCGACACCGAGACCATCTGTCTCGATGGCTGGGTCATTCGCGATCTCTCGAAGTCGCACACACTAAGCGGTGAACTCGATGGGAGTACGACCCTCGAGTTGCCGCGCAGTATTACCAACATCGCTCTTAATAACACTTCGGCCGAAACCGTGGAGCTGGTTGCTCCCGACGGCACGGTGGTGGATTCCGCAACGTATGAAAAAGCAATCGAAGGCGCCGTCTACACTCAAGTGGACGGGGCCTGGGAATGGACGGGCCTATCTTCGGGAACTGAACAACCGATTGTTTCAGAAGATGACTCTTCGGACGCTGGAGACACTGAAGACTCCAGTGCTAGTGACACCGTTGTAAAGAAAACGCTCCTCAAGAAACAAGGGGTGGTGATCGCGCTCCCAGACACCTTTGGGAGTCAGATCATGTATATCGATGGGCTCCAGCTCTATCAGTACCAAGGGGAGTTTCCTGATCTTCAAATCGGGGATGTAATCGAGGTGGTCGGAACGCCATCAAAAGCACACGGTGAGTCGCGGTTGAAAATCGCGGACGCGGACGCGATAACGGTGGTCGGAAACGAAAGCGTAACGGCGGCGAGTATCGTCCTAAAGGAGACCGAAAGCTATTTGGGGCGCTTGGTGGAGGTCACAGGGAAAGTGACCGAACGCTCAGCGGGTCGATTCACACTAGAAAAAGATGGGGTGCGGATTCTGGTGATTGTAAAAGAGGGTACCGGCATTAGCCTGTCGTCCATTACTCTCGGAGCCGAACTGAAAGTGACTGGCGTTGTCGCAACATATGACGGAACTGTCCGCCTCATGCCGCGCTCAAGCACGGACATCGAAACCGTGGTGCAAGCGCTCCTGAGCGCGCCGACACCGCCGCCCCGCACCAACCCCAATCGAACACTCGGACTTACCCTCGCCGGAATGACCACTTCCGCAGTGGGAGCTCGGGCCTGGTGGTGGAAACGCCACAAAAAAGTGACCGCTTAATAAACAGAGAATTAACTTACATTTCTATGGACGACGTCAAAGACACGAAGAGCGAAAGCTGGTACAGCAAAATCTTGTCGAACATCACCAGCATGTCCGACCAACTTGAACTTGAATCGGAACAGCGCGAAACGCTTCGCGAGTTTGTGCTCAGTATCGCTAAAGATCAATACTGCGCGGGCAACAAAGCAGGTATTCGCTGGTTGCGCGTGCAGATGTTGAAGGAAGCTTCGACCCAGACCGCCGCAGCCTAGTGGACAAGTGAGGATGGGGCGTAATCGTGAGCAAACTGCCCGATTGCGCCCCGCCTCGGGGCTCGGTATAATTTTGATCTATGAAGCGTATGCCAAAGAACATTACTATCGATGAATTAGCCTTAATGGTTAAGGAAGGATTTGAGGCCATCGATAAACGATTCGATGCTGTAGACAAACGTTTCTACAGTGTCGATGGAAGGCTTGCCAGGCTTGAAGAAGATATGCGAGAAATCAAACAAGAATTAAAGGCCCACGGAAAGCACTTTGTTCTTGTCGACGCCCGCCTCGATCAGCTCGAAGCCGCTATCTAACCCCTTGCCACCCAAGGGCGCTTCTGTTATATTCTCGAGACGGAAATTTGCGGCAGTAGTTCAGTGGTAGAACGTCTCCTTGCCAAGGAGAAGGTCGCCGGTTCAATCCCGGTCTGCCGCTCCACAAAAAACAGTTCAGCCTGTCTGAAGTGTTTTTTGTTTTATGCTAAGATAAACACCTATGACAAAATCTCGTTGGTTTTTCCTGATCCTCAGTCTCCTGGTCCTATTTTTACTTTGGAAAATTATTTCCCCGTTTGTATTGACGTTGGTAACGGCGTCGGTCGCTGCCATTGTCGTTGGCCCGCTCGAAGCGCGGTTGCGGAAAAAACTTAATCGCCCTCGGCTCTCCTCGTTTCTCGCGACCCTCGGAGTTTTTTTGGTCATCTTTGTTCCGCTCCTCTTGATCTCATTCCTCATGTTTGATCAAGTCAGTAGCCTGATTCAAAACTCGGACCAACGACAGGAATGGCCGACGTTGAACGAACTCAAAGAGCACCCGGCGATCGCCTCCCTCCCCGAGTTTATCCGGGTGCGCATTCAAGCGATCGATATTCAAGCACTTGGACAACAGACCACCGTCTGGATTGGAAATAATATTGGATACATTTTACGCAATGCCGCCAGTCTCACCGTGAGCTTTGTCTTTAGCGCCCTCATTTTTTTCCTCTCCCTCTATTACATCTTGCTTGATCGCTTAAAAATTGCCGACGAGCTCTTGATCCTCTCCCCGCTCAAAGACAGCGATGATCACAAGATTATTAAACGCATTGTGCAGACGGTCCGCGCCGTGGTTTTTGGTTCACTGATTGTCGCACTCGTGCAAGCCACGATGGCGACGATTGGGATGGCTATTTTCGGCATTCCAGGATTTTTGGTGTGGGGGGCGATGGCGATTGTCGCCGCTCAAGTGCCGATGCTCGGGGTGGGCCTTGTGATGGCCCCGGCGGTCATCTACCTTTTGTTGCTCGGTCACACCCCACAGGCGATCGGGCTCCTGATCTGGGCTGTGGTGATGGTCGGGATGATCGATAACTTTTTAGGGCCATATTTAATCGAAGGCCGAACGCGGATGCATGCTCTTATGATTCTCCTTTCGATTTTAGGTGGCCTTCAGCTCTTTGGTCCGATTGGACTGGTGATTGGGCCAACCGTGCTTGCTGCTGCCCTGGTGATGATGCAGCTGTACCAATCTGGCATTTTAAAAAAAAAATAAAGCCGCCTCGAGGCACCACATACGTGATGATCCGAGGCGGCTGGCCCGCTAAGCGAGGGCCAGGGAGGAGGTGACGAGGAAGAACGCGAGCCCGAGGGCCACGGCGAAAATGATCCTTTCGATCTGGCGCCGGGACCCAAAGGCCTCCTCGATGGCAAGGCTGATCGCCTCGCTCTCATTGTGGAGAGCCGTGAGAACACGGAACTCCTCCTCGTGATCGATGGGGGGCGGGAAACCCGAGAGCGAATCGCGAACGGTCAGCAGGGTGCGGGTCATGTTCCTCCGGTGGCTATGGGAACGAAGGAAAATACCATAAAAATGCCCTTTTGTCAATCCTAGACCGTGACTTTTCATGGAAACAGTGATATTTTTTGCCCGCACCTAGGGCAGGTGGTGGAGTGGTATACACGAAGGACTTAAACTCCTTTGGCCGCAAGGTCTCGAGGGTTCGAATCCCTCCCTGCCCACCAAAAACACCCGACGTTTTGTCGAGTGTTTTTGATTTGCTTTACCTTGGTAGATTGTTAGTTCTGCGCTATCCTGGACCCACTATGGAACCATGGAAAAAGCTTAAAGAAGAGCTCAAATATAACGGATTTCGCAAAGTCGTTCGTAAGACGTTTCATATGCCTGATGGCCGAGAAGATGATTTCGATATTGTCACGGAAGGAATGGCGGCGTGTATTCTCCCCTTTACTCCAGAGGGGAAAGTAATCCTCACGAAACAATTTCGTCCAGGTCCAGAAAAAGTTCTCCTCGAACTTCCCGGAGGTGGTATTGAGCCACATGAGACTCCGGAACAGGCAGCTGCCCGAGAACTTTTAGAAGAAACTGGGTACGAAGGGAGAATTGAGTTCGTTGGAATAAGCCTCCACTCTGCCTATTCCTCACTGCTCCGGTACAACTTTGTGGCTTTGGACTGTGTGCGGCACCAAGCGCCGTGACTAGATAAAAACGAGTTCATTGAAGTGGTTGAAACGTCTTTATCAGATTTCATGAATCACCTCAGGTCGGGAGAACTCACAGACACTACCACTGGTTACCTCGGTTTGATTCACCTGGGCCTGCTCCGAACCAAATAGTTCTCGTGCTATACTCACCTATATGATCGAAGAGGACGCGCAATTGAAGGAACGGGTGGTGGCTCCCGGCGCCCCCGAAGAAGAGCGACGATTTGAGGCGAGTTTGCGCCCCAAGTCGCTCCAGGATTTTATTGGCCAAAGCGCTCTCAAAAATAATTTGCAGGTGTTTATTGATGCCGCCAAAGGACGCAGCGAGCCGCTCGAGCACACTTTGTTTTACGGCAATCCCGGACTTGGTAAGACTACGCTTGCCCACGTACTCGCCAATGAAATGGGGGCACAGATCCGAGTGACCAGTGGTCCAGCAATGGAACGTGTTGGCGACCTGGCAGCCATTCTTTCAAACCTCCAACCCGGCGACATTTTGTTTATCGACGAGATTCACCGCATGAATCGTACGATTGAAGAAGTCCTCTACCCAGCCATGGAAGATTTTGCCCTCGATATTATTGTCGGCAAAGGCCCGACCGCCAGAACGCTCCGATTGAATCTTGAACGCTTTACTTTGGTTGGAGCGACGACGAGACTTTCGCTGTTGTCCTCCCCTCTTCGCGATCGTTTTGGTATGGTGCATCAAGTCGACTTTTATACCGACGACGAAATTGCTAAGATTGTTGAACGGAATGCCGCCTCACTCGGGGCAAGTCTCGAAGAAGGTGCCCGCGACGAAATCGCGAGACGGGCTCGCAAGACCCCGCGCATTGCCAACCGCTTGCTGCGTCGCGTTCGCGACTTTGCCCAAGTCAAAAGCGACGGCCGGGTGACCGCCAGCATCGCCGACGAGGCACTGCGCATGCTGGCCATCGACGGCCTGGGACTCGACGCCTCTGATCGGCATGTGCTCTCGACGATTATCGAAAAATTCTCTGGCGGACCCGTTGGCCTCAACACCATCTCGGCCGCCACCCAGCAAGAACTGGAAACGATCGAGGAAATCATAGAACCGTTCTTGCTGCAACTTGGGTTCCTCGAACGCACGCCCCGCGGCCGCATCGCCACCGCCCGCGCCTATCAACATCTTGGTCTATGATCCCCTCTTTTCCCATTGCCCTCTTCCTTATTCCCTATGCCTTGTTCTTGCTAGTCTACGGATTTTTTCTGTTCTTCAACTTGTATCACTTGCGCACCTACGGCATCAAAGGAACAGTTTCCCACGGGCTCGGAACATTATTTTTGGTCGGAACCGTGGTTATCCTTGGCGCCTCGTGGATTGTGCTCTCGCGGTACGACTGGGGCACCCCCCTCAATGTTCAAGATGTTACCGGCTCATTCACCAACGCTTCCGTGTTAAACCCATATGATCGATCTGAACCAACTCCCCAACCATAAGCCTGGGGAAAAAGTCGAGTTATTTTTGCGCCGGCATTGGCTTGTGCCAACGAGGGTGGTTCTGGCGCTCATCGCGGGAGCCGTCCTACCGTTTATCGTCTTTTTCATTTTGCAGGAAACGGCCCCCACGCTTCTCCACCACCCCGTCCTGACTCCCCTCCTCGCCTTGTTTGCCAGTTTCTACTTTTTGGCCATCTGGATGTTGGTTATTCAAGAAATTGTTGATTTCTATCTTGATACCTGGATTGTGACCAATGAACGGGTGATCGACGTCGAACAGTTTGGCTTGTTCCGCCGCGAGGCTAAAGAATGCCATTTAGAAAACGTGGTGGATGTTACGAGCGAAATCCACGGCATGCTGCAGATGATCTTTAAATATGGGAACGTCATAGCTCAGACTGCTGGTACAACGGGGCAGCTCAATTTTAAAGAAGTGCCACAACCCGATGAGGTTCGACAAACGATTTTGAAATTGGTCGACGAGGATCGGGAACGGCACAAGCCTGAAGGAAAAACTCCTGCAGTCGCTAGTAAATAAAATCGTCCCAGACCCACCGGGCGAGCGCTTCGGCATCTTTGAAGCTATCACCACGCGAAGCAGAATTGAAGGTGACAATGGTCAGCTCTTTTTGTTTTTCTGAGGCCGAAGGACGGAGACGCACAACTAAGTTCCAGCCAGACTCTTCGAGGTACCCAGTCTTCCCCGCCGTTACATAGACGTCGTCGTATTCTGGATACGAAAGCATCCAGTTGGTGCTTTTCAAGCGCCGCGCATTTTCTTCGTTAAGCGCCTGAATGTCTTTAGTAACGGTCGTCGTATTCTTTTGAATGGGTTCAAATGTAAATGCGGCTTCAGCCAAGGCGGCCACTTCACGGGCTGTCGAGACATTCCGGGGATCGATCCCTGAGGCATCAACAAAATTCGTGTTTACCAGGTGCAGCTCGCGAGCGCGGGTGTTCATGCCAACAATAAAGTCCGGACCTGAAGAACGAGCAATGGCGTTCGCCGCATTGTTGGCCGAGCCAATAAGCATCGCAGACAACAAATCATTCATTCTGAACGTAGTGCCCTCGGTCACGGAAAGCGCAGCGCCGCCAACGTTATCTCCTGAACTCATCGCTACCGTCTTGTCGAGGCTTACCCCGCGTTGCAACGAAACCTGAGCGGTCATGAGTTTAGTAATCGAAGCAATTGGCCAAACTTCATCGGCCCCTTCGGCGGCAAGGACAATACCGCTCGCACTGTCGACCACAATGTAGTTGCCGGCGCTGATCTTTGGAGCCTTGGCCTCACCTGCCTTGGGCGGTTCAGTCGCCGGCGCATAAGCAGCCAATTCTTTTTTGTATTCTTGCCAGCCGTACTGCTTGGCCCAGTCTTCGAGATCCATCAAAAACCCGGCGCGGGAATCAGGCTTGGCAATTTTGGTTTTGGAATCAAAGGCTTGCTGAAGATCGGAACGGCTTTCGTAAATTGCTTGTAAAGGATCAATAGCCGCACGCGAAGCAAACGGCCACAAAAAGACAAGGAGCATGAGACATGTTCGTTTCATAAAACGCGCTACGGTTATTCCCACATCTTTTGCAACTCTACGCCTGTATAAAAGTGTTTCAAAATCTGATCATAGGTTTTGCCATCATTGGCCATTTGCAACGCACCCGAGGCAGACATCCCGACCCCGTGACCCCAAAGGGTTTTCCCCGCATCTTCCGGTACTTCAACCCCTTGGCACCAAGGAATATCGCCGCCCCACACTTCACTCCAATCGCGCGTGCGCCCATCAGACCGAGAGAAGTACGGCGTGATGGCTACCTCGCCGTTGTAGGTCACGATAATTCCACGCGTTTCATCCACAGCCTGACTGAGCGATGCCGTGACCGCTTGCCCCTGCGAGGTTCGCAACTCATTGCCATAGCCTTTGTAAACTTGATCAGCGTAAGCGTCAGCAATAAAACCCTCCTCATCATGTTTCGTTGTGTACTTGGTAGCCAGGGTGTAGGCATAGGTATTCCAAGCAATCATCAATGCCTTTTTGAATTCCATGTGCGAGGCCCCGGAAGTTTCCGCACTACCCTTGGAATACCAACTAAACGGAAGTTCGTTGATCATCCAAGTGCGATCTTTGGTTTCGTTATAACGGATCTCCAAAATATTGCGGAATTGATTGTCCGCGTAGGCAGAACCGCGCGTCACGCGCCGATCGAAGTTGGTGATGGTGAGGACCGTATTGGCTTCCACAGGAACAAACCGAATAGGCAAACTGGTCTTGCGCGTCTCGCCGTCAATTTCGTAGTAATATTTTTTCTTGTCGGTCATGTAATAGGCAGTGACCTCTTCGCCAGCGTCGACATTGGCCAGCAAGTTACCGTCCGTGTCTTCAACGCGCATGGCGGTTACTCCAGAGATAACCACTTCGTTATCTGTCTCTTCATCGACGATCAAAATTCCAACCCGCATAGTCGGTTCCGTGGTCACAATGTTCTCAGTGTAAGGCGTGGTCGACTTCGTCTCGCTTGTTGTCTCCTTGGTTTTCGAGGTTCCTTGGACGTCTGGGGCGTCAGCGGTTACTTCTACCGGGATATAAATCTCCCCACCCTCAGCGTTTTCGCCATTAACCGTGACATCAAAAGCGAGGGTGTAACTCCCTTTATATTTTGGGGTGAGGAAAGCAAAGGAGAGGGTCTCGGATGAGCCAGGGGCAACAGAAGTAGCTCTCTCGAGTATAGTCGACGAGGACTTCCAGGACTTGTGTTGAATATCGCTCGCCGACACTGTCGCAAGATGGACCTCGGAAGGAGTCAGAGCGTGTGTTCCCCAATTGGTTTTACCAGCATTTTTGACCGTGACTGTATAGACAACGGAAACGCCGCCTTTGGCCGTGATCTTCGGTTCGCTCATCGAAGTCACCTCGGCTTGATATTGGGATGTTGTGGTCGTAGTCGAGCTGGTTGTCGTGCTGGTGGCGCTTCCGACCGTGATGTTCACGGTAAACTCGCCGCCGGGAATCCAGGCCTTATCTTCAGCGGCTAAGTGGAAGGTCTCGACATAGGCGCCAGGGGTCTTTGGGGCGGTGAGCGGAAGCTCGATCGTACCGACGGCCTTAGGAGCAACACTCGTCTGCTTCAACTTCACTGCCTGGCTGGCACTCATCCATGACGAGCTTTTAAACACACTCGACCGATACTTTGGGTTATACGTATAGATGGAAACAAAATTACTGCCAGAATTCGTCCACGTGGTCGTACCGATATTTTGAAACGAAATACTCACCGTCTTCGTTTCACCCGGCTGCATAGAAATCTTCCCCGGAGCTTGACTCTGCAACGCTTCGTAGCCTTTGAGTGGAGCGGCCGAAACCACTGAAGGCATCAACAGCAACGTTGAAACAAAGATGGAAAGAATCGATAAAGAAAAAAATCGTGTATAAATAACTACTCGGCAGCTTGGACCACTTCTGGATGGTGCGACTCCACCACCCCTTCAACACCCGCCAGGACCAAGGCGGCGGCGGCGACAAATAAAATAACCATCAAGCTGTCCTGAATCACGCTCATACTTGAGCGCACTCCGACAAAAAATGATGGCCCTTGCCCCACCGTAGTCGTCATGGAAGATTGTGGCTGTTCCGACGTGTCTTCAAAGAAGACCTCGGATCCATGCAAGTACATAATTAAACGAGCTTTTATTTTGATTTTCTCGGCCCTGTTCGTTCCCTATTCTATCAAATTTTTGACCTTCCGTCAACCCGCTTCGTGGTATTATTTTACTCATTATGGATGCGAGCAAAGCTCTAGCGCACAATACCGCGTTGCAAATTGGCGGAAAAATCATCGGCATGGCCTTCGGGATCGCTACGGTCCCCATCCTGATACGCTATTTTGGAGATGTTGGTTACGGGGAATACACCACAGCCAATACGTTTTTGTCCCTATTTGCCGTGGTAGTCGACTTCGGCCTCACGTTGACTACGGTCCAAATGATTTCTGAACCAGGAGCTAACGAACCAAAAATTCTTGGCAACTTATTATCACTTCGACTCATTACCGGAGTAATCGTTTTTGCCATCGCTCCTCTCACTGCCCTTCTCTTCCCTTACTCGATGGAAATTAAAGCAGCAATCGCGGTTGGAGCGCTGGCTTATTTTTTCCAAACTACTGGCCAGATGCTAACAGGGATCTACCAAAAACGTTTGATGATGATCAAAGTAGCGATTGCGGAACTGGTCGGTCGAGCGTTACTTCTTGCTGGGGTCCTGGTCGTTGTGTTTGTTCGAGGGAGCTTAATCGAAGCGATGATCGCCCTTGTGGTTTCGGTCTTTGTCCAAACCAGCCTGTTGATTGTCCTCGCGAATCGCTTAGTGCGGATCCGGGCACAAGTCGACTTTAGCGTATGGAAAGAAATCTTTCGTCGCAGTTGGCCGATCGGGGTTTCCATCTTTTTTAATCTCGTTTACCTACGCGGCGACATCTTGCTTCTCTCGGTTCTCCGCCCCCAGTCTGATGTTGGTCTCTACGGCGGAGCCTATAAAGTAATCGATGTGATGACTGCCCTCCCTGTGGTCTTCATGGGGCTCGCCCTCCCCCTCCTCGTCACTGCCTGGCAGAGCCGGGACAAAGAAACCTTTGAAGCGACGCTGCAAAAGAGCTTTAACTTTTTTTCGATCCTCGCCTTGCCGCTCGCAGTCGGAGCATTTACCTTAGCGACACCGATCATGGTTCTCGTCGGGGGCGAAGAGTTTCGGTCGGCTGGGCCTATTCTCGCTGTCCTAGCCCCAGCCTTGGCGATCGTGTTCTATGCCGCTTTGTTCGGCCACGCCGTGGTCGCGGTCCAAAAGCAACGGGTGATGACCATCGGCTATGCCGTAACCGCTGTCGTCTCAGTGGCGGCTTACTTCCTCCTCGTGCCTCGTTTTGGCACCATTGGTGCAGCTTGGGTCACGCTTCTTTCAGAGAGTTTAGTGACACTTCTTACCTTCCTCGTTGTCTGGCGGGCTTCGCGCATACGGCTGCGCTTGACCGTGACCGCGAAGGTCGTGGCCGCCGCAGCGGTAATGTACCTCTTTTTGAAAGTCACCAACATTCACGTGATCCCCCAAATCATTATTGGTGGACTTGTGTACTTCGTGACTTTGGTGGCCCTCGGCGGCCTCAGTCCAAAAACGATCAAGGGGTTATTTGTTTAATATGTTTGCTGCTTTGCTGATCATCACGTTTGTTGTCTTCGCTGCCATTGCCTGGCGCGATTTGCGATGGGGCATCTTTCTGATTCTCGCCGTCCTACCAAGCTACCTGGTGCGCTTTTCGATCGGGCCGATTCCCTTCACCCTCCTTGAAGGACTCGTCCTCATCGCCTTCGGCGTGTGGCTCGTGAAAATCTACGATCGCGAGAAGTTTCGTGCCGCTGTC
>JBBUGS010000043.1:0-13385 GCA_038056005.1 Patescibacteria group bacterium | reverse complement strand
ACTTGTCCCAAGGTTGCCAAACATTCTTTACGCACCTTGCGCACTTCGCCTGATGGCAACTTGATCGTCGCGAACACACCTTCAATAGCCATGAGGCTCGCCATCGCCCCGGCGCCACGGACAATTTGTCCACCTTTGCCTGGGTCAAGTTCAATATTGCAAATGACACTGCCAATTGGCATGAATTCCAGTGGTAAACGGTTGCCCACGGCGATTTCCACACCATCTTTTTGCTTGGTCGACATGATTTTCTGCCCAACCTTAACCCCATCTGGCACTAACATGTAGCGCTTTTCGCCGTCTTGATAACTGATAAGGGCAATGCGTGCGCCACGCTTTGGATCGTACTCGATAGTTTGTACCACGGCTGGCACATCGTATTTGTCTTGTTTGAAATCAACAATACGAATGAATTGCTTTTCTCCACCACCATGGTGACGCACCGTGATCTTGCCTTGGTTGTTGCGGCCAGCATTCTGCTTGCGCGCCAAAAGCAACGGACGATGCGGCTTGTTCGTCGTAATATCATCGCGGCGATCGACCGAAGAAATACGGCGACCGGCAGATGTTGGATTGTAGCGCTTGATGGCCATAAGATTAGACGCCTTCGTAAATCTGAATCGACTTTCCCTTTGGCAAGGTAATCATCGCTTTTTTCCAAGCCTTCTGTTTACCAAAGTGGCGGCCGAAGCGAACCGGTTCGCGACGCAAGTTCACCACGTTCACCGATGTTGGTTGGATGTTGTAAAGTTCCTTGAACGCCTGAGCGACTTGCACGCGATTGGCTGATGGGTGAACGCGGAAGACGTAGGTGTTCTTCGCTGCAAGGTGAGCAGCTTTTTCACTGACCACCGGAGCCATAATCACCCGGGTCGTTTCCCCTCGGACCACCTTAGTCTTTTTGGGTTCAGCTTTCTCCTCTTTCTTCTTCACGTCCGCTTTCTTTGATTCGGGCTTCTTGACATCCGAAGCAACCTTGGCCTCAGCACCACTCATTTCCACCTCTTTCTTCTTTTTGAAGCGATCAAGTAAAGCCATATTAGCGTTCAAAGGTAGAAGTCATAAGTTCAATCTCTGATTTGCCCGCCATCACGTAACCTGAGCGCAACAAATCATTGACGTTCAAACTGTTAGGAGCAATGGTGCGCACCTTCTGAAGATTCTGAGCGGCCCGACGTGCTTCCATATTCTTTGGGTCGATCACGATCAATACCGAACGGCGGGCGTCGATTGGAAGCGCTTTGAGGGCTTTCACGAGCTTAGCGGTCTTACCACCTTCAATCCCGAGATTCTCAACAGCGATGAAGTGGTTCTCGCGCACGCGATCAGAGAGCAACATACAGATCGCCTTGCGACGCATCTTTTTGTTGATCTTCACATCAAACGTGCGCTCCGAGCGCGGACCAAAGGTGACACCACCACCAACCCAAATTGGTGAGCGGGTCGAACCGTGACGGGCACGACCAGTCCCCTTCTGCTTCCATGGTTTACGTCCACCACCACGGACATCAGCACGGGTCTTGGTGTGCGCGAGGGGTTGGCGGGCATTGTGCATTTGCGCAACGCTCGCTTCGTGGACCACCGTCGGGCTCGCAGCCACATCGAAAATCTTCGATGAGAGTGTGAGCTCGCCGACATCTTTCCCTTCCAGGTTGTAGACTTTCACCTTGGCCATATTAATTCACCCAGATCGTCTTACCTTCACGACCCCTGATCATGATGAGCGCCCCCATGGGACCGGGGATCGCTCCTTTAATCGCGAGAGTTCCTTTTCCGGCATCGATGGCGACCACTTCCAAGTTTTTGACGGTGACACGATCGTTGCCCATGCGCCCGGCCATACGCATTCCTTTAAAGACGCGTTGCACACCACCAGCTCCGATCGAACCTGGCATGCGCAAGTTGTCTTTGTGACCGTGCGAGGCTGGACCACCAGCAAACTTGTGGCGTTTGACCACACCTTGGAAACCGTGACCCTTTGAAGTGCCTGTGACGTCGACATGATCTCCGATCGTGAAGGCCGTAACGTCAATAACATCACCACGCTTCACGTCGGCCTTGTCGGCGCGGAACTCGCGGACCTCAGCAAACGCACCCAACTCTTTCCAGGCACCAAGCTGCGCTTTGGCAACATCTTTGCCTTTACCAAACCCGAGCGCGATCGAAGTCTCTTTGACTTCCGTGACCGTGCAGGGGCCAGCTTGAACCAAGGTCACGGGCACGACCGTTCCGTCGGCGGCGAAGACTTGAGCCATGTTGAGTTTTTTCCCGAGGATCACTTTCATAACCGATGCTGGCTGATTAACAAAAGCCAGAAGTTGATCGTCGAGGGGATTCTCGACACCCAACTTCTAGCCTTATTACGATCGAAGGCTTGTCTCTCTTTAATTTAGAACGTTCACGAACCCTTTCTTATCACCGCTTCGGAATCACGGGAAGGTTTTCTCGAACGGTTGAGATCTTTCTTCCCGGTTCGTGGCAGTTTACATTTTGATCTCGACATCGACCCCGGCTGGCAAGTTCAAGCTCATGAGAGCATCGACGGTGCGCTCGGTAGGCTCCAAGATGTCGATCAAGCGCTTGTGGGTGCGAATCTCGAACTGGTCACGCGAGGTTTTGTGCACAAAGGTCGAGCGGTTGACCGTGTAACGGCGCTTTTCGGTCGGCAACGGAATCGGACCGAGCACTTTGGCTCCCGAACGTTCGGCCGTTTTGATGATCGTCTCGGTAGCGGTGTCGATCATCTTGTGGTCGTACGCACGGATTTTGATCCGGATACGCTGCGCCGTTACTTCTTGCGTTTTAGTCTTGGCCTCGGCCATAATGTGCGTTCATTCTACGAGCGTAGGGGCAACTTGTTGGTTGCCCCTACGTCGATTCTTTACTTGGTAATTTTGGTCACAACTCCAGCGCCGACGGTACGGCCACCCTCGCGGATAGCGTAGCGTTGCTTCTCTTCCAAAGCGACTGGCTGAATGAGTTTGACTTTGATGGTTACGGTATCGCCCGGCATCACCATTTCTGTTCCTTCTGGCAAGGTGATTTCACCGGTCACGTCGGTAGTGCGGATGTAGAACTGTGGTTTGTAGCCATTGAAGAACGGCTTGTGACGTCCACCTTCTTCCTTCGTGAGAACGTAGATTTCCCCATCGAATTCAGTGTGTGGAGTCACGGAACCAGGTTTTGCAAGCACCATCCCGCGTTCAACTTCTTCTTTCTTGGTACCGCGCAAGAGCACACCAGCGTTGTCGCCAGCCATACCCTTGTCGAGTTGCTTGTTGAACATTTCAATACCCGTGATGGTGGTCTTCATCGGAGCTTCGTTCAAACCAACGATTTCAGCTTCGTCACCGACATTCAAGGTACCGCGTTCGATGCGGCCCGTGATCACGGTGCCACGACCTTCAATCGAGAAGACGTCTTCCACAGGCATCAAGAACGGCTTGTCGGTGTCGCGCACAGGCTCGGGAATGAATTCGTCGAGCTTAGCGGCGAGTTCCATGACACACTTGGAAGCTTCTGGATCTGATGGGTTTTCCAAGGCTTTCAAGGCAGAACCACGGATAATCGGGGTGGTGTCGCCAGGGAATTCGTACTTCTTCAAAAGGTCGCGAATTTCTTCTTCGACGAGGTCAATAAGTTCTGGATCGTCGACCATGTCGACTTTGTTCAAGAAAACCACAATTGAAGGCACACCGACTTGGCGAGCCAAGAGAATGTGTTCGCGGGTCTGTGGCATTGGACCGTCAGCAGCAGACACAACCAAAATTGCACCGTCCATCTGAGCGGCACCAGTGATCATGTTCTTCACGTAGTCCGCGTGACCTGGACAGTCGACGTGGGCATAGTGACGCTTATCGGTTTCGTACTCACAGTGGGCAGTGGCAATGGTAATACCACGCGCCTTGGATTCTGGAGCCTTGTCGAGGTCGCCGACACCCTTGGTTTGGGCTTTCATCCCATGGGCGTTCAACACCGCGAGCAAAGCGGCCGTGAGAGTCGTCTTACCGTGGTCAACGTGACCAATGGTACCGACGTTCACGTGGGGTTTATTACGTTGAAAGACTTCGGCCATAGCAATTGGATAAAGTTAGCTCAAATCTACATAAGACCAGTAGATTTTTTTGTGTCGGAAGTGTAACAGATTCCTAAAAACCGCGCAAGTCCCCCGGACTACTCGATCGGTTCAAGGTAGAAACGGTCTTCGTCAGGGCCATTTTTTGCCTTATCTTCGCTACTTTCTTGCGGTTCGCTTGGCGTCGGTTTGGTTTCGTTCTCCTTACGCCAAGAATCGAGGATGGCGAGGTCGTGTTCCACAGCGGCTTTGAGCTCTTCTGGCAGGCCCTCTTCCGCATGGGTCGGGAGGGACACTTCTGGCTCCTCTTCGAGCCCAATCAAATCCCCATCCATTTCTGGACTCCAACCCATCGGACCGTGGTCGTGACCATGAGGGTGATTGTGATCATGGTCATGGCTATGGAAATGCTCATCTCCCCCGCCTAATCCAAGGAGTTCTTCGTATTGATCCAGTCCCATGACCACAAAAGCGTCGTCGCCTTCAGGATCAGTGACCACCATGCGGTCGCCAGTGCGGCGAACCAAGTCTAAAATGCGCTTAAATTGGCGATTCATATGCATCCCCCATCAGCAATTAGCTTGGTTATCTTATATGAGAGGGCTCGTCTGTCAAGAAGGCAGTAAACAGGCTATGCACATCGTCCGAATACTTGACAACAAATCTAAACTGGCGCTATGTGTTGAACGATCCCGGAGGACGTATGCGCTCTGCCGAAGACACACTGGCCGCCCGTCCCAAAAGGCTGGCCAGGGAGACGGAGGAGGCCGTCATGATCGGCTTCACCTTCCTCGTAACGTTCACGACCGTCGTGCCCCTCATCGTCGCGGCCAACCTCTTCTGCCGCTTGGAGATCGCCACTGGCGTCGGCCTCGCTCCGTTCGTTGGGAGCGTCCTTGCCCTCGGCCGCCGCTACCTGTGGCTCATTTCTCACACCTCAACGTGGACTTGACCACCCCGCGTCTCCACTCGACCGGGGTGGAACGCTTTTTAAATGACGAAACCCCCGGCGTGCGTAGCAGCCGGGGGTTCGCCGTTGATCAACGGTAGAAGAAACACGGTCGAACAAGAACCGGGGCAGTCAGGATGGCATTGCGCCCCCCGTGGACGATGCTTTCCTGCCCGCCGGTGACGTCGCCGTCGACGATCGTTCCCTCCCGATCGATGTAGATCGAGAAGCGGATGAAGGCCTCACCGTCCACCAGGTTGTCGTTTGCATCGAGGTGCTCGATGCGGCGCTTCACGATCGGCAAGGCCCGCTGCCAGACCGCTTCCGGCCGGCGCTCCGCGGACAGGCGCGCGAGACGCTCGGTATCGTTCACGAACGTTCCGTGAGCGCCGCCGCTCTGGAGAAGCTTCAGGAAGAAGTCCCCCGGCGGCATCTGCCGGCTGCGGCAGACGAGGCGGGTCTCGGGGAGGATGTGACGGATGGGATCGTCTTGAAACGCATCGATCTCCCAGGGGAGCGCGAGGACCGCCTTTGACGAGAGCTGATGCACTGGCGGAACTGCCACCCTCCAGTTGGCCGCCCGCTCGAGCAGCGCTTCGATGAGGGGAGTGACGTCGTCGCTCTCGTCGACAGGCAGCAGGACAGGCAGATCGAGAAGCTGCACCGCCTCCCTCGGACGCGCGAGCCATGCGGCGAGATCGGCCTGCGGGATCAGCTCGCCTTCGAGCGAGCGCAGGAAATTCCGGAAGTACGGCTCGTAGAAGCGCTGCCGGGCTCCCATCACCTGGACCACACCCTGCCACCCAGCCTCTCGCCAGGCCGCTGGCGTGCCCTTCCAGATCTTCGGCAGGCCGTAGAGCTCGCGCATGGTCATCGGGAACCCTAGGCCGTTCCGGTTGGTGACGTCGATCTCGACCACCTGCCAGCCGTGGTCGGTCCAGACCGTGTCGATCATCACGGTCTCGGGGAGCACCCCCTTCCAGGGCAACCGCGTGTACGGCGCGGGCAGCCCCTTCTGAAGAATGCTCCCCCACCACGAGCCTCCGCCTCCAGGGCGGATCTGCGTCGGCACCCAGGCGTCCACCCGCTCGAGGAAGGCGTGGACGAGCCGCGCGATCATCTCGAACTGCCGCAGGTCGGGCTCGATGATCATGAAGCCCTGTGGGGCGTGGACGAACTGGTACTTCTGGTCACTAAGACCCAGTTCCTGACGACGAGTGCGAAGCGCTGTGAGATCCATGATAGTCCGATGCCTCTCTTGGGTTGTTGCTCGTGTCGGACTCCTCTTGCAAGATGGAGTCCGGTCCGAAGAACAACGGCAGCACATCGGTGAGGTTTGCGATCGCGACATCTGGTCGTTCCAAAAACCAACGTGGGATTTGATCGCTAAACTTTCCTTGTCGGATCCAGACTGTTTTGCAACCAGAGACGTTCCCATACAAAATTTCTCCGCGCACCCGATCCCCAATCACGTAATGCTTACTTCGACGGTAACGAATGGCCAATTTCAGAAAGGTCCAGAGCGTTTTCTTCGAAATGATGCTCGCCTTCACAAAAATCTTTGATGGAACCAATCGACGGATATCTTCGATTCCAGAAGCTTCACATTTGCTAACGAGCACTTGAACGCAACCAGCCGCATGCAACGCTTCGAGCACAACGAGCGCATCTAGATACAGCATTTTGGTTTCAGGATTGAATAGTGTTCTATTCCAATCCCAAATAATGAGTGTTGATGACATAAACAAAAAATCGCCACTTGGCGACCAATCCTCTGCACACACGTCTAATCAGCTCAGACGGATGTCAGAGGGCGATGTTCTTACGGAAATTAATCGTGACGTAATTCATAACTATGTAAAGCCTACAGGAAGGGTCGAATTCTTGTCAATGGGAAACGCCTCGGGCCGAGACGCTTCCGAGTAACGGATGCAGTCGGCACCGAGGCGCCAGCTAATGAGGACGGCAGTTGTCCCGCTTGCCCTCTTCAACGATGTTGTGAACCTCGACGAGCTCCTCGACCGTGAACCGATAGAGGGACGGGGCCCGAAAGGTGAGGCGCCGAAGGAGGCCACGCCAGCCCCGACGGACGAGACGCGCCTCGCGATTCCAATAGTCGTTGGCGCGGGCGACCGTTAGTTCCCGAAGCTCCTGTTTGTCCTCAGGAAACTCCAGCTCTGCCCCCTCCTCCCCGTACTCCTCGTCCCTGTTGCGCATGGCGGCGTGTCGCAGGCTGTCCACGAAATACAGAGCGTAGACGAGGGCGCGTTGATCCGTTGCCCCAGGATCGTACATGTAGACCTGAGAAGCCGCAGCGTGCGGCATGAGTGCCCAGAGTTCGTTCGCCTCGACTTCTCGGGCGTACTCGTCGAACAACGGGTACAGACGCTGTTGACTCTCGGCCGAAAGGGTATTGATGGGAAAGACCATGGGTGTTTTCTCCTCGCCTCGTTAGAGGACCACTGAGATTAGCACCGCGCGAGTACCCCGTCAAGGATCATGTATACAGAAACGCCTCGGGCCGAAGGCGCTCCGAGGATGGAAGCGGTGGCCGACGAGGCGCTAGAAGTAGATGAAGAGACCTCCGATCGCGAGCGCGAGACCGGCCGCGATACCGAAGACGCTCTTCCAGCGTGGAATCTCCCAGTCGCGGTGATGGGCGACGCAGTGGATCGAGATCGAGGCGATCTGCGAACCGACGGTGACGACCATCACGACCATCATCATCTCCGGTCGGTCCTCAGCGACAGCGGACTTCATGAGCCAGAGGTAGCTGAGGAGGAAGCCGGATCCCCCGACGATCGGGTAGATGATCGGCGTGAACCACCCCGTCTCGAGGTGGTACTCCTTGTGATGGTAGTACACGCTCATGAACTCGAAGCCGAGGATCACTCCGGCGTAGGCAGGCGACCCACCGATCGCGGCGACGAGGACGGCAACGAGGCTCATCCAGAAGAGCTGAGCGAGGTTGTCGATCGCGTCACGGACGAAGAAGCGAAACGAGACAACGATGTCAAAAAGCAAGGGCATGCATTCTCCAGGGGACGCATCACTATAGGCAAAAGCCGCGTACCCGTCAAGGCTGATTGACGCGGTGGATTGTTAGGACTAGATTTGAAAAAGGAGGGATCAAACCCATGGCGCACATCCCGCGAAGAACGGATCGAATCTACAACCTCCCGTTGTGGACCGCTGCGTGGTTCACCATCGGGGCACTCATCCTCTTCATCGCCTTCGGCGGCTGAGGAAAACGAAACACCCGCGGGCCTTCACCCGCGGGCGCGCATTTTTTATTTGGGGTTGCAACTATGTCACGCGCTTCACGATACCAGCCCGAGCTTCGATGATCACTTTGGCAACGTTGCCTGGAACTTCCGCGTAGTGCGCAAATTCCATGGAGTAACTGGCGCGGCCTTGTGAGAGCGAGCGCACTGTTGTCGAGTAGCCGAACATTTCTGAAAGTGGCACAAGCGCGCGAATCGTTTTGACGGTTCCGCGTTCGCCCATTTCTTGAATCTGTCCACGACGTGCGTTCAAGTCACCCATGACGGTTCCCATCGCTTCTTCTGGAGTCACGACTTCCACTTTCATCATTGGCTCCAGCAAGGCAATGCCGGCTTTCTTGGCCGCATCTTGGAACGCCATCGAACCAGCGATTTTGAAAGCCATTTCGGACGAGTCCACATCGTGGTAGCTACCATCGAACACCGTGGCTTTGATGTCGACAATCGGATAGCCAGCGAGCACACCACGTTCGGTTGCTTCTTTGACACCCTTTTCAATTGGATTGATAAATTCTTTTGGAATGGCGCCACCTTTGATTTCTTCAAAGAACTCAAAGCCCTTGCCTGCTTCGTTTGGTTCAACGCGCAACCAACAGTGACCGTACTGACCACGTCCACCTGTTTGACGCACGTACTTGCCTTCGGCTTCGGCCATTTTTTTGATCGTTTCGCGGTAGGCCACTTGCGGCTTACCAACGTTAGCCTCCACGTTGTATTCACGCTTCATGCGATCAACAAGAATTTCCAAGTGCAATTCGCCCATACCGGCCAAAATCGTTTGCAACGTTTCTGGATCCGTATGCACGTGGAAGGTTGGATCTTCTTCAGCCAACTTCGACAAGGCCAAGCCCATTTTTTCTTGGTCCGCTTTTGTTTTTGGTTCAACCGCGACCGAAATAACCGGCTCAGGAAAGGTAATCGATTCAAGCAAAATGGGATGATTCGGATCACACATGGTGTTACCCGTGACCGTTTCTTTGAGTCCAACCGCAGCAGCGATTTCACCAGCAAACACCTCGTCCACATCTTCACGCGTGTTGGCATGCAAACGCACGATACGGCTCAAACGTTCCGTTTTTCCATTCGTCGAATTCAACACGTACGAACCTGCTTTCATCGATCCAGAATAGACGCGGAAGAAGACCAGCTTGCCGACGAATGGATCGGCGGCAACTTTAAAGGCGAGCGCAGCAAATGGGGCGCTGTCATCGGCCGGACACTCAATCACTTTTTCTTTATCATCTGGATCTGTGCCTTTGAGCGCTGGCACATCCATTGGTGAAGGCAAATAATCGACCACAGCGTCGAGCATCATTTGCACACCCTTATTTTTGAGCGCAGAACCACACAAGACGGGGAAAATCTTCAACTTACAAACGGCGATGCGCAAAACTTTCTTCAACTCTTCGACCGGGATGTCTCCCCCGGCCAAATATTTTTCCATCATCGCTTCGTCGTTTTCAACGATTGCTTCCACGAGGCGTGCGCGATACTCTTCGACTTTATCTTTCATGTCCGCTGGCACATCGGTTTCTTCGACATCTTTACCCAAGTCGTCTTTAAAGATGTAGACCTTGCGCTTCAGCAAATCAATGATGGTGTTGAATTGATCTTCGGTACCGATAGGGAGCTGAATTGGATACGCTTTTTTGGTAAGACGGGCATGAATCGATTCCAAGTCTTTGTAAAAATCTGCGCCCGTGCGGTCGAGTTTGTTGATGAAACAAATGCGCGGCACTTCGTACTTGTCTGCTTGATGCCACACAGTCTCGGATTGTGGTTCAACACCAGCCACGCCATCAAACACAGTCACGCCGCCGTCGAGCACACGGAGCGAACGCTCCACTTCCACTGTGAAGTCCACGTGGCCAGGAGTATCAATAATGTTGATGCGGTTCCCTTTCCAAAAACAAGTGGTCGCAGCAGCCGTGATGGTAATACCGCGCTCGCGTTCCTGCTCCATCCAGTCCATGGTCGCTTCCCCTTCGTGCACTTCACCAATTTTGTGCTTCTTGCCGGTGTAGAACAGAACGCGCTCGGTGGTAGTCGTTTTACCTGCATCGATGTGCGCAATGATACCGATGTTCCGGGTATTTTCGAGAGAATATTCGCGTGGCATAAAGTGAAAAACTTAAAAAGCGACTAGCGGGCGAAGTGAGCAAAGGCACGGTTGGCTTCGGCCATACGTTGCACGTCGGCTTTCTTTTTGAATGCGTCACCGGTTCCTTCCGAAGCAGCGATGAGTTCTTCAGCCAAACGAATGTTCATGGGGCGGCCTTTCTTGGAACGAGCCGCTTCGAGCACCCACTTACAGGCCAAGAACAAACGGCGTTCGGCACGCACTGGGATTGGAATCTGATAGTTGGCACCACCGACGCGGCGGGACTTCACTTCGAGTGTTGGCATGACTTTCTTGATCGCTTCTTCAAAGACTTCAACCGCATCTTTCTTGGTCTTATCGGAAATGATCTTGAAGGCATCATAGACGATCTTTTCTGCCGTCGACTTTTTGCCGTCGCTCATCAAGTAATTAATAAACTTGGCAACCATGACATTGCCATAGGTACCATCTCCATCGATCTTACGAATAGGGGCTTTCTTGCCACGCATAGGTTTGTGTTATCGCCGCCTCGTGTCTTCCCAGCGTGTGTGGTACTTCGAAGCGACGCTTTATAAATTGGACGGAAAACTATTTCTTCTCCTTTGGACGCTTGGCTCCGTACATCGATCGGCTGCGGCGGCGGGCATCAACACCAACGGCGTCATAGCGACCACGCACAATGTGGTAACGCATACCTGGCAAGTCTTTCACGCGACCGCCGCGAATCATGACGATGGAGTGCTCTTGCAAGTTATGACCTTCACCTGGAATGTAGGCGTTGACTTCCATACCGTTGCTCAAACGCACACGAGCGTACTTACGCAACGCCGAGTTTGGTTTCTTTGGAGTCATGGTGGTGACCTTCACACACACGCCGCGCTTGAATGGTGAACCTTTGCTGTAGTCGGTGCGCTTGCGGTGCAATGAGTCATACTTAAACTGCATCGCTGGCGAAGCGGACTTCACGTTAGTCTTTTTGCGGCCCTTGCGGACCAATTGGTTGATCGTTGGCATAATTGAAAGTGGCCAAAAGGTATCACTTGGCCCTAAAAGCGTCAAGTTAGTGCCCTGAACTCAGGCCGAAGCTATTGACACGGCCTTAAAAACTCGATATGTTGCGCAGTCCAACTTCCAACAAAGGACAGGGAGCCCAATGCCACAGACCAATCCATACGTCGTCTCCGATACCGAAACCCTAATCGTCGAGGGCGAGGGCGGAGAGATCCGGGTCTTCTACACCAACGTCGGCAGCAGCTTTCTGCAGGCGCTGCTGAAGCCCTCCACTGACGACGACTGGAAGGCCGCACTCGTCGGGATGATCGGCTACGAAGAGTGGGGGAACTACTTCGCGCCAGAAGACGAAAGGAGGGCTGTGACCTACGCGGGCCTCCTCGCGAAGGCGGCGGCGTGGACCGTTCCCCTTTGGGACGAGACGCTCGGCCACACGACGGTCCCATTCACCGCAAAAGACATCGGGGTGGCCGTGGTCATCCCCGAATGGGAAGAAGCAACCATCGCGGCATGGAGGCCCGACGCGGAGATCGCCACCAGGCTCCGGTGGGACGAGCTCCATCCGGAACGCCGTCGGCGGGCTCTCGCCCTCTGGCTCCTCGTGGAGGGAATGGTCAGAGGCGACCTTGAGAAAGGTCGGAACGCGCTGACTCAACGAAAGCGGTAGAAAGCTACGGGCTACCGCCGACCAACCGAGATCCAAACCTCGCCGCTTAGACTTCACGGCCCCGGACACCAGCTGGCCTCAGCTGGTGTCCCTTCGTTTATATAAACACTTACCTACAATAAACTAGCCACCGAAAATTGCTGCTAGCAATCCTCCACATGGAAGACCGACTAACGCTGAACAAGTGGCGTAAGCGGGGGCACTAACAAAAGCGAAGACGTCGATATTTGTTAAAAGGGAGATGACCACAGCAAAAAGTAAGATCTGTGGACCACGAATCAAAATGAAACGACGGAGTTGCTCGTACTTCGGGGCAGCGAACAGAGCGAAGACCAGTTTGGATCCATCAAGCGGATGAATAGGGATGACGTTGAAGAACAGCAGGAACAAATTCAAGAGCGCCGAGAGAATCAAAAAGGCGTGCAGCAAGCTGAGGCCAGTGACGAGTGCTGACGGAAGGGCTAAGCGGAAAATAATTGCCGCTACAGCAGCCAGCAAAAAGTTGGCGGCTGGACCAGCAAGAGCGATCAACACCGCATCCCACTTTTGATCTTTCAAATTATACGGATTATATGGCACCGGTTTGGCCCAACCGAATCCGAGCAACAACAACGGAATGAAGCCCATCAAATCAATATGGGCCAACGGGTTCAACGTCAAACGCCCTTCACGCTCAGCGGTCTTGTCCCCGCGCCACTTACCGACCAAGGCATGGCTAAACTCGTGAATGGTGAGCGACATCACAATCGCGAGGACCCAAACAAGCGCCAAAAGCGGATTGTACGAAAGCAAAGAGAGAAACATGAGCCCTAGTATACAGGACTTGCCAGGTTTCGGCACTTCTGTTATATTCCTCGCACTATGAGCCAATTCTGCGAAACCTGCGGCCGGGGCGCCTTGTCGGCCCAGTCGGTCAGCCACTCCAACATCAAAACCAAAACCCGCAAGTACATCAACTTGCAGGTGAAGCGCATCGGCGGCCGGGCGTACAAAATTTGTACCCGCTGCCTCCGAACCCTGGTCAAAAATCCTCAATTGATTGAGATGGCCGGGAAAGTCGAGCGACGCTTGAGCTCGCGCGACAAAAAGAAAGCCACCAAAGTCCGTGGTGTTCAGACCAAGCGCAAGACCCACCCACACAAGTAAATAAAACACCGGCCGTCGCTAAAGCTATGGCCGGTGTTTTCGATTTCTAAAGGTGGTGCTAAGCTCCGTGGACTATGCCTCCCCGCCCGACCCCACACGATATTCAAGACCAGGTGACCCTTGCCTTCATCTTGGAGTCTTTGTCGTATAAA
>JBBUGS010000042.1:0-6173 GCA_038056005.1 Patescibacteria group bacterium | reverse complement strand
CGGGACGCGCTGGTGCTTGGAATAACTGGCGGATTGATTTGCTTACTGTACTACTTTTGGTTCGCACTCCTTATCCCCGCAATGATTATCGTCATGATCCATCGTGATTCGCTGCGCGTTGTTGCTCATCGTGTAGGATTTCTCGTTCTTCTGACGGTGTGCGTCGCCGCTGTTGCCGCGCCATTTGCTGTTCCCTATCTCGCGAGCCTGATCACTTTTGGCCAAGAAAACTTTCAAGCAACGTACTTTTTCGGAACAGACATTCATCTGTATGCGCCATGGGTAGGGTTATCGATCGCTGGACTCGTATCGCTTGGAAGCATCGCGACGTATGTGACACGAAAAGTGTGGACGCCGGCGCAAATTGGATCCCTGGCCCTCATCACAAGCATTGTTATTTGGCACGTGGTGCAATTAGTGATCCTCGCGAGCGGAGAAAAGTCGGTGATGCTCAGCAAACCGTTTTTGTTCTTGGGAAGCATTGCGTTGTTTTTGCCTGCAGCAGAGTGGGTGAGCGAACGCATCAGTACCTCACACCCCATCGCATCACATCCTCGCCGCGCGCTTATCGCCGCGATTATTATTCTCGCCCCACTCCTTCCAAACGGTTTCTTTTTGAATGACGCTCGCGTTCAAGCGCAGCTTGAACAAAATCTTCTGCCAAAAACGAGTGGGTTCGTTATCGAAAATATCAAAACCTACATCCCTGATTATGCTGATCGCTTGTGGCTCACGAGCGGCCTCCAAGACATTAACGGCATGATTCCCCTCACCCAATATCTTGCCTGGAATCCCCATTTCAGCCATCCTGCGGCACATTGGGGATCACGCCTCGAGAATCTGAAGCGCATCTCGTCACTCAGCTCTGCGGGAGAAGTTGCAGCTGCGTTTGATGCGGTTGGCGTAAATGCCCTGTTACTTTATAAAGCGATCGACGATACCGGCAATCGCTACTATCCCTTTTTTTACGAAGCTGACGCTTGGCCAAACGGCACAACCAGTGAAGAGATTCGCTTCTCCCCTGCCCTATTTTCAACAGAAGAGTGGGAGATCGCCCATCAAGACAACGAATGGATGTTCTTGACTCGTGCGACTAGCGGTGAATAAAGAAGAGGGCAACAACGACCGTGATATATGCTGCCCAGACGGTAAACCCAATCGCTTGAACCCACTTTGGACACCGCCGAAATAAATGCAGCCCAAAGGCGAGCGGGAGGACAAACGTCGGTGCAATAAAAATAGACTTGATCACCCCTTGATCGTAATACGGATAACGATAGGCATAGTACGTAAGCGCCAACAGAAAAGCTGAAGAAAATCCAAGGACGATGAGCGCGTCTTGTGATTTGCGTTTTTTGAGGGCCACGAGCGCACTCAGAATCCCAAAAAGCATGACCGCGACGGGCAAGGCTCCGAGGCGTAGCGCCGCCTCCGCCAGCGGCTTGCGATAGGCGCTCACGGAATTACCGTTGTGTGTCGTCATGACCCGCTCGCCTGCGGGCAAGGCGTTTTTAAGATCTTGATTCTCAAACAAGCCAAGATAGTCACTGACCGTATCGGCATAGAGCATGCTCCAGAATCCTGTCCCGCCTGAATACCAAAAAGGGAAAGCAAAGATATCATCATCAAAACGGGTCATGAAACCGACACGCTCGTCGAGCACGAGTGGCTTTGCCGGCAACATGTCGTAATTGTTGACTGAGATTCCCGAGAGACTCTGACTACGCACCATATACCATGGCGCGTAACAGCCAATGATGAACACTATCGCCATGAGGATCGTCAGTACATATTTCCACGTGCGCTTTTGGACCATTTTGATGATCAGTAAAATTACTGCCACACCGAAGGCAACCAGCGCGGTAATTTTTGTGACTGCACCTAAGCCGGCACAGATAGAAAACAAGAGCGACGTCTTCCACGACCACCGGTCTTCGCGCCATAAGCTAAGCGTGGTGTGCATGATCGCCAAAAGAAACACATAATTCAGTGCTTCGTTGGTGAAATACAAACCGACCTCGAGAAATGCCGGGAGCGAGATTACTGCGATTGTTCCGAACAGCGCGAGGAGATTCCCATGGCCCATTCTTCGGAAGAGCCCAAAGACGAGTACATCAATAGCGAAGATAATCAACAGGTGTGGAAACCAAAATGAAATGCCAATATATCCCAGTCCGACCAACACCAGATAGTAAAGCGGCTCGTGCCAGGCGAGATAATTCTCAGCAAGCGTTGGAAAGCGATGCTCAAAAAGGAGCGTCTCTAAAATATTGACGTGCGCTCCCCCGTCATAACCCCAATAGGGGTTAAACGAAAAAAGTTGATGCGCTTGAAAGGCAAAGACAATAATAACGACTACCAAAAAACAGATGTGCTTTAACGTGATTTGATGGGCAAACCGAGAAAGAGCGTTCATACTTTAAACGTGACTCGTGAATTCAACAGGTAATTCCAGACCGTCACACAGCCAATCGCAAGGATCTTGGCAACAACAGGCCAGAGCCCGACAGATACTCCAGCGAGCACCACAAGTGAGTTCAAAATCATTCCGACCAGTGAGACGGCAATAAACTCGACGAAGGCCACTTGCGTTCGCTTGCGGTGCTTCTTAAACGTCACGAAGTTATGCCACAAAAAGTTGTGCAAGACGGCAATGCTTGTGGCCAGTATATTCGCTTCGAGCACGCCCATGCCGAAATGGTGATGGAAGAACACAAACCCACCAAGGTCAACAACAGATCCCATGGCTCCAATCACCGCGTACATGGCAAAACGCTTACGACGAATCAAGGTGAGACGCCCCAAAGTGTAAAAAAATTCTTGAATTTCGTGGAGACCAAGTTTCGACGCTCCACGCTCGCGGTCGCGAAAAGTCACTGGCACTTCGCGCACTGCTGCGCCGTGCTGTTCCGCGGTCAACATCATCTCTTCTTGAAACGCGTAACCATTACTTTTGAGTGACAATACGGGGAGTCGCTCGATGAATCCGCGCCGCCAGGTGCGGAATCCAGCAGTCACATCTTTAGTTTTGAGGCCGAGTAATACGCGCGACGCGGTCATCGCAGCAGCACTAGAAAACTGGCGCCACAAACTCCACCCAACAATCTGCCCGCCGTGCACTCTGCGCGAGCCGATCGCGACATCGGCGCCTCCCTCAATCTCGGCAAGAAGTCGTGGCAGGTCCTCTGGATGATGGGAAAAATCAGCATCCATTTGGGTGAGCGTTTCGTACGGCCGCTCAAACCCCCACGCAAACCCGGCACGATAGGCAGCGCCGAGACCTTGCTTCCCTTCACGCGACAGCAAAAACACACGATCTTCAAAAAACGGATGGGTTGTGACCTCGTTCGCCGTGCCATCCGGCGACGCGTCATCAATCACCAACACATGCACATCCGGATGAACGCAAATGGCATCAAGCAAGGCTTGAATGTTTTCGCGTTCGTTGTAGGTCGGAACCAAAACCAGATGCAGTGAACTCATACCACGGCAACGAGAGCGATAATGAAAAAAGTGATCGCGAACAAAATGTTGGTGATCGCCCCGGCCAGCGCGGCCGCCAGCGAATACGATGCTGCTTTGATCGCTTTATAATGATCATTGAACTGGACGATCTCCGCCACAAACACCCCAATAAATAATCCAATGAATGCTCCGAATGGAGGGAACAAAATCACACCGATGAGCAGTCCCAGCATCCCGGCGATGAGGGCCTTCTTACTTGCTCCGCCAAGCTTGGCCCCGATCAAGCCGGAAGAATAATCAATCGCGATGGTTATAAGCGCAATCACTCCAAGCGCCACCAATGTTTGAGCGCCGATGCGCTCAAACCCACTGAGCGCGCTATACCCAAGAGTCAACAAAAACATCATCGGCACCCCCGGGATCGTTGGAATCAACGTAAAGGCCAGACAACAAAACAACAGAATGAAAAAAATGACTTCCAGCATACTAGTAACCACTCAACCTCCCTTGCAGCAACTCGTCGATGCGCTCGGCAGCCAAACGCAAAAATTTGCGCATCCCTTCGCGATACTCACGCTCCTGCTCTTCGGAATTTGGCGTCTCGTAATAATAGTCGATCACATCTTTAGTGATCCCGTCGCGAATGCGCTGTGCCGCGAGAATCACCTCATGGTGCACTTGAGCGGCCCGATCGCGGTCAAATTCATCAGCCATATGCCCTAAGCCTAGCAGTTTTTGGGAGAAACCGGTAGAGTTGAGCCGCTATGCAGGAAACCCTTCAGAAAAACCTCCGCGACACGGTTTTTGACGCCATTGGCTACACACCAGAGCAGAAGGCGTTGATTGTGTTTGATCGCTTGTCGCCGTTTACGACCATGGTCACCGAGGCTTATCGTAGCGCGCTGCCAGGCGCTAAAGAGATTTGTTTTGAAGAAGTGACCCCTGGCGACATTCGCGGCGCGATCGACCAACTTGCTCCTCGAGACCTGGTCATCTTGATTCAATCCGGAAGTTTCCGTTTAAATGAGTTTCGATTTCGACTTGAACTCTTTAATCGTCAATTAGCAGTCATCGAGCACCCGCATCTTGGACGCATCCCGGAAAGCGAATGGCAAACCTACGTGGACGCCATGGCTTATGACAAAGATTAATACCGAACAGCTGGGCCCAAACTCAAAGCAATGATCGATGGGGCGACACAAATCATTGTAAAAAGCGGCGACGCCACTCTCACTTATGACGCGCCGTTTGAATCAGCCAAACTAAATATCGGCGACTACACAGGAATGAAAAACATCGGCGGCCAGTTCCCAATTGGCGAAGTGTTTACTGAGCCAAGTGATCTCGCTAACGTAAATGGCGAAGTCGATCTCTTCGCCTTTGGCAACGAACAATTTCAAGTGGTGATTCCCGAGAAGCCAGTGCGCGTAGTCATCAAAAATGGACTGATCGTCGACGCCCCTAATGCCCCGCCCGAATTTCAAGCCATTCTGGATCAAATTAAAGCCGAGGAGCCACTCTGGGTCCGCGAACTAGGCTTCGGCCTTAATCGCGCCATGTCCAAGTCGCGCATCTTAACCGACATTGGTAGTTACGAACGGATGTGTGGCGTACACCTTTCGCTCGGACAAAAACATACTATCTACTCCAAACCTGGTTTTCCCAAACGCACCAGTCATTACCACGTTGACGTGTTTGTGGATGTGACTTCCGTGACCATTGATGGTCAAACGATTTACCAAAACGGCACGTACCTTATTTAACACTTTTCACGATCACGGGGTGTTCGTAGTCCGTGTTATCGATGATCACATCGGCCAATTCTTTTGGCGCACACTCGGCTTGATACAACTCTTGCCCAGGTTTATAGCGCGTTAAAAAAAGCTCCCGCTCTTCTTGCTCGGAAGCATAAAACTGTTTGTCTCGCTCCAACATGCGCTCGAGCGTGACCCCAAACGGGACATCAAGATAAATTTTGAAATCAAAGTACGGCCACAATTCTTTTTGAAACAGAAAAATGCCTTCCATAATCAGGATGGCATCTTCTTCAGCGCGGTATGGCCCCTCTTCTACAGCCTGATCGGTTCTGACATCAAAGATCCGTGTCCAGTATGTGCGAAGTCCATGAGGACTAAGCGGTCGAAGGAGCCGCTCGACGATCGCAGGAAAATCGAATGAGTCCCGATAAAACCCCTCAACTGATGCCCGGCCCTTTTGATAGCGCCGCTCTTTTGGGTGGTGAAAGGCATCGATCGTTGTCGAAATAATCTGACGTTGAGTGCGTTTTTTGAGCTCCTCGACCAAACGCTTGGTGAACATGGTCTTCCCAGACCCATCAACGCCGTTGATCCCAATGCGTAACAATGGAGGAAACTCCATCGCAAGAATACGATGGCAGAGCGTATCAATAACCGAGTTGACGGTTCCGGCCTGAGGCTCCATATGCTTGTATAGGACCATACGAACAGTAAAAGGTCCAGAGCGAGCTATTCGGAGCGATAGCCTACGATAACGCTTGGGACAGCGCCGGAAGGAATCTCGAGATCATGTTTTTCGTTTTCGAGGGACAAGCCGGTCGATGGCCCGCCGTCCAAATTACCAGCAATCACAAAGTTCTCTGGCTGCTCGTCGAGCCACTTGGCCAGTTCATAAAGCGACAGGCTCCCCTTTTTGGTCACGATCAAATAATCATGGCCAGCGGCATCTTC
>JBBUGS010000041.1:0-9343 GCA_038056005.1 Patescibacteria group bacterium | reverse complement strand
GGTGTTTCCGCAATCGGGGCACTCATGATGACTGGTCTCGCTCTCACTGTGCAATACTTTCAACCCGATGCCGCGGTGTTTGCAGCGATCTGCTTTGGAGCCATGCTCGGATTCTTGGTGTGGAATTTTCATCCCGCCAAGATTTTTCTCGGCGAAGGGGGCAGTACGTTTGTGGGATTTACCATCGGCACGCTTGCTGTGATTGGCGGGGCCAAACTAGGCACAGCACTGCTTGTGTTGTCGATCCCATTCCTCGACGTTGTCTGGGTGATTCTACGGCGGACACTTGTCGAACATCATTCACCGACCAAAGGGGATCGTAAGCATTTACATCATCGTCTACTCGATCTCGGATTGAGCCAACGACAAGTGGTGCTGATCTACTACGCCATCGCCGCCGTGGTTGGTATCCTGACGTTATTCTTGCAGAGCCGCGAGAAAGTTATTCTGTTTGCGATCTTGGTTGGGACCATGATCCTGGGTGCGACCGCGCTTGTGCTCACTGAACGTAAAAAAGCTAAGGTATGAGCCGTGGATTTTTTGTAACCCTTTTTGCTGTTGCGGGGGTGTTGGCGATTGTCTTCTTGCTCCCCAATACGTATGATCAAGCTCCAACTATGAAAACGGGGACGGTTCAATTTGAAAATGGTGTGACGGTAGCGGTCGAAGTTGTTGACACAGCCGAGTTGCAGCGACAAGGGTTATCTGGGCACAAAGAGCTCACCGATGATCAAGGGATGTTATTTGTGTTTGATGACCTTATTGCGCGTACGTTTTGGATGAAAGACATGACGTTTGCGATTGACATCATTTGGATTTACGATGGGCGAGTGGTTGGAATCGAAAAGAGTATGCAACCTCCGGCCGCGAGTGACGGGACCATTTACGTGGCGAGTTCACCAGAGCCTGTTGATCATGTTCTTGAGGTCGCTGCGGGATGGTCAGATCGGCATGGGGTGCAGGTCGGACAAGGGGTTGACGTTATCGACTAGGCCTGTTATCATCCCGCCATCGAAATTAATGCTGGCAACAAGGTTTTAAGAGCCCATTTGGCCACCTTCGCCGCAAAAAGTCCTATGTTTGCAGTGATTAAAACCGGAGGAAAGCAGTACGTGGTCCGCGAGGGCGACGTGCTCATGGTCGAGAAGCTCGACATCGAGGCAGGAAAGCCAGTCACCTTTGAGCCTTTGCTCGTTGCCGATGACGAAGGGAAGTCAGTCAAAGTCGGTAAGCCACTGGTCGCAGGAGCAAAAGTCGCTGGCACGATCAAAGAGCACGGGATTGGCGAAAAGAAGTTGGTAGTCAAGTTCAAATCCAAATCTCGTTACCGCCGCCATGGCAGCCACCGTCAGATGTTCACCAACGTTTCCATTGAAAAAATTACCGCGTAAACAAACACCCGTCCGGATCTTTGAAAGACCGGGCGGGTTTTGTTTTTGGCTTGCGGAGTTCTGGTAGTAAAAGGAGGGGTCGGGGGAGGTGTCTACTTGGTCAGAGCCCCTTTGTTGGTATTGCAAGTCAGTTGCAATAAGGGTTTGATATTTTAGTTGTATTTTTTATTGCGAAGATTAAGCACTTTTTGAATTAACTTTTTTACTTTTATTTACTGCAAGTCAATTGCAATAATAAAGATTCCCTGCTGCGTTCGACACCCCCATCCTGCCCCCCCCTTTTTTAACTAAGAATTTGATCCTACACTTCCCGCCTCCCAGATAGCGACTCCCCCAAAGTAATTTCATCAGCAAACTCTAAGTCTGCTCCGAGCGGAAGACCACGCGCAAGCCGTGTGGTTTTTCGATTCAAGTTTTTCAAAAGTTTGGCGAGGTACAGCATCGTTGTCTCGCCGTGGACGTTGGGACTAAACGCCAGAATAACTTCACGGATGATCGGCTCAGCTTCAAGGCGCTCTTGCAGCTCACGAATATTTAAAACATCCGGCGTGACTCCTTCCACAGGATTCAACGCACCGCCAAGAACAAAATAGCGACCGCGATAGGCATCCGTCGCTTCAATGGTTGAAATGTCTCGCGGCTCGGCAACAACGCACAGAACATCCGTGGCTCGACGCTGATCACGACAAATTTCACAAAGCTCACTTTCAGAATAGGTCTTACACAATTTGCAAACCGTGATTTCGCGGGTCAGCGCTGCAACCGCTCGCGCGAAGTGCTCGACTTCAGACTTCGGCTGGCGTAACAAGGCAAAGACATAACGTAGGGCCGTCTTTGGTCCTACGCCAGGCAGCGTGGAAAACGCTGCAACTAAATTATGAATCGGTGCCGGAAACTTGCGCACATTAGCCTCCTAGCCCCAAGTCTTTAAACATATCCATCCCGCCCATTTCTTTCATCTTGCCAGCCAACTCTTTTTGCAACTTTTTCATCGTGTCGTTTACGGCATCTTTCACCGACGTCTCTAACTTAGCTTTGTCGCTCATCATTTCTTGGTCGATGCTTAAGTTTTCGACTTCCTGGTTCCCGTTCATGGTCACTTTGATTTTGCCCCAGGCAGCAGAGCCTTCGACATGAATCTCGCCGAGAGCTGATTGCATGGTCTTGGCTTTGTCACGTAAGTCCTTGATCGCTTTGATTTTGTTGAACATAGTTTTAGATTATCCGAATGGGGATGGCGGGGGCGGGGGAGGCGGCGGGGCGATCGCGCTCGGCGAAGGGACATCGGCGCGGCGTTCCATGTTCCGGAAACAGGCGCGCTTTTCGTCAAAGATTACTTTGACCACTCCAGTAGGTCCATTACGATGTTTGGAGATGTGAATCTCGGCTAAGTTTTTCTCTTCCGGGGCTAAGTCCTCCAGGCGATAGTTTTTATCTGCAGCTTTACGATAGATAAATAATACCACGTCCGCGTCTTGTTCAATCGAACCCGATTCACGCAAGTGGGCAAGTTTCGGGATAGCCGGTTTTACCAGTTCGACCGAGCGGTTCAACTGTGAGAGACACAAGACCGGAATGTTGAGCTCGCGGGCGAGGAGTTTCAAGCCACGGCTGATTTCGGAAACTTCTTGAACGCGGTTGTCTTCTTTGCCGCCGCCGCGACCTTCCATGAGCTGCAAGTAATCGATGACGATCAATCCCAAATCATGTTCGGCTTGAAGTCTTCGAGCTTTTGTTCGGATCTCTAAGATTGTACAACCAGCCGAATCATCGATGAAGATCGGCGCTTCGGCCAACACACCAAGGGCTTGGCCAATGCGCGGGAACTCATCATCGCGATCAGACAATCGTCCCGTGCGCAGGCGCCACAAATCAATGTTAGCTTCCGCACAAATCATGCGATCAACCAATTGCTCCTTGGACATTTCCAGCGAGAAGATGCCCACAGGCTTTTTGGTTTTGACGGCCACGTTGCGGGCGATGTCGAGGGCAAGCGACGTTTTACCAACCGAAGGGCGGGCAGCGAGAATAATCAAATCAGATTTTTGCAACCCGGCGAGCACGTTGTCGAGCTCGGTAAATCCAGTGGTCAGCCCACGCAATTTGCCGCGTTCGCGGTGCAACTCGTCAATACGTTCGAACGCTTCCGAAAGCACACTGCGAATCGGGGCGAAACTATTTTTCAAAAAGTTACTGGAAACGTTGAACAGCGTTTGTTCCGCTTTGTCGAGAGTGATCTCGGTATCTTCTTCTTCATCGTAGCCCATCATCGTGATGGTTGAGGCTGCTTTCAAAATGCGACGTAGCGTGGCTTTTTTCTGCACGATCTTGGCATAGTGAGCAATGTTGCCCGAAGTGGCCACCGAGTTTGCGAGCTCAGCAATCGCCGAGCGTCCGCCAATTTCTTGTAACTTGCCCCGTTCGTCCAGGCGGTTGCTGACGGTCAATAAATCAATTGGCTCATGGCGCTCAAACAATTCAACAATAATCTCAAAAATCAATTTGTGAGCATCTTTGTAAAAGTCCTCGGCCCGAACCATGTCAGCAATTTTAATAATCGCTTCAGGGTCGACCAAAAGCGACCCGAGGAGCGACTGCTCGGCTTCTAGATTGTGAGGAGGAATGCGATCCATAGCCGGCACATCTTACCATTGGTTGCTCTGGCGGCAAGTGCAAAAGGTGTGGATGCGGGTTGGGCTCAGCAGCAGGCCGAGCGAATGCCTACCAGGTCCCCTTTTTTGCCGTCACGAAGTGCGGAAAAAAGGGTGGTAGGCCTAAGCCGGTCTGCTGCTCTATGCTATAATTTCGTTAATTATGTTTGCGGACGCAAAAAAGAGGCAGCTACGGGCGGCAGTGACGCTCATTGGGACCGTGGTCGGGGTAGGGGTGTTTGGTTTGCCTTATGTCTTTAGTCGGGCCGGTTTTGCGATAGGGTTTGCCGAACTTATTGTGCTTGGGGTGGTCATGCTCTTGTTGTTTTTGATGTATGCCGAGATCACGGTGCAGACGCCGGGCAAGCAGCGCTTTGCTGGATACATGGAACGCTATCTTGGACAGCCAGGCCGCGTGATTGCCTTTTTGGTGACCCTTCTCAGCATGCTCGGTGCCCTCGTTGCCTTTACGATCTTGGGCGCAGACTTCTTTTCGCGGCTGAGTGGAATCCCCGAAACAATGGCGGCGCTGATTATTATGCTTGTGGTTTCGCTCGTGACATTTGGTGGGATCGCCACGGTCTCGCGGGTAGCGGTGTGGACCGTGTCACTCATTCTGGTGCTGTACGCCATTTTGATTGTGGTCACCCTGCCGGCATTTCAGCTGGTAAACATTCAACCGATCTCGACTTCGCCGGCAGATTGGTTCGTTCCTTACGGAGTCATTATCTTTTCTTTGGCTGGTCTTGGGGCGATTCCCGAAATGCACGACATTTTGGAGCGTAAGTTTCGTGAGCTCCCGCGCGTGGTCCTTGGGGCTTATGCCGTGATTGTTGTTCTGTACGGCTTGTTCACGTTGGCCGTGGTCGGCGCCACCGGAGCAGCGACCAGTCCTGACGCCATCGCTGGTCTCTCGACGATTATTCATCCAGCCCTCTCAACCCTCGGCGCGGTCCTCGGCCTCATTTCTGTTTTGTCGATTCAAAGCCTTATGTCGATCGAGTTGATCGCGTCACTCCAGTTTGATCTCAAAGTTCCTGCTGGCGGGCCATGGCTGTTTGTGACCATTGCCCCCTTCCTTTTTTACCTCTTCGGCATGCGCGAATTTATTTCCGTGATCGGATTTGTGGGAAGTATTTTGAGTGGTTCGATTGGTGTGCTGGTTGTTCTTGCTTATGAGCGTATGAAAAAAACGGTCGGTAAAACCCACAAGTGTTTTCGCCTCCCGTCGGTCATTTCCTACATCGTTCTGGCGGCCTTTGTGTTCGGCATGATCACCGAAATCGTGTATACTCGTTTGTAATATGCACTGGAGGAGATTCGTGATCTTTTGGCTCATTGATTACGCCGTAGCTTCGATCGTAGTTTTTACGTTATCGAAAGCCGGTGTTGCGTTGTTTGATTTCCCCGCCTTGTCGTATTTGAGTTTGCTGTTCATTCCGATCGCCACCATGTTTTTCACTTGGCAGGCCTACCGCGGAAATCGAGGTCAAGCGCCGCATCGATTGATTGTCGCCGGTCTGTGGCTTGGAACGGCTGTAATTATTGATGTCGTGGTGGCCTATATCGCCAGTCAGGTGACCCCGTTCGCCTATTTGGCTTCCCCGATTGTGATCGCTGTCTACGGCACAAAATTCCTAGCCGTGTTTGTCGGTGCCTACCTTGGAGGTGCGCCGGTACGTCCAGCAGTGCCTAGTGCTGCAAATGGTACGCCTTCACCACGTTCAGTGTAAGCATGGCCACCGTGGTCGGACCAACACCGCCAGGCACGGGCGTGATCGCGCTGACCACTTGTTCAGCAGAGGCAAAATCAACATCACCCATCAGACCCTCCGGGGTCTTTGTTGTTCCGACGTCGATCACGATCGCTCCAGGTTTGAGTTGATCGCCCATGAAAGATCGCGGCTTGCCGAGGGCCACGATCACAATGTCGGCGTCTTTGGTATTTTCGATTACGTCGATATGTTGCTCGTTTAGGAGCCTGCGGATCGGGCGGCCAAAAAGCTCAGAACAAACCAATACGGCTGTCCGTTTTTCTCCTTGGACCATGTCGATCAGTTTCATAATTCCGAGAGCAACAGGGGAGACAAGGCCTGGTTGGCCAGCTTCAAGTCGACGTAAGCTCTCTTGGTGAAAACCGTCGATGTCTTTATTAGGATTAATAGCGGCGATGACGGCGTCTGGATCTTGCGTGGGCAAAGGCAGCTGGACCAAGATGCCGTTGATTTCGGGATTGTCGTTTAACTCTTGGACTTTGTTGATGAGTACGGCCTGGGAAACGCCGGCGGCAAACAAAAATTTGTGAAAGCGAATGCCAACTTCCGCACAGGCCCTTTCTTTCAATGAAACATACAAGTGCGACGCTGGATCATCGCCAACTAAAATCGCCGCCATTCCTGGTTGAGAGGAAAGGCTGGCAACCATTGCTTTCACTTTTTCGCGAATGCGTTCGGCAATCGCTTTGCCGTCGAGAATCTGAACCATGCCGTTAGTACGTTAAATCTGGATAAAGAGGGAACTGTGCAGTCAGGTCTTTGACCTCTGCTTTGATGGTCTCGAGCACTTCGGGCTTGTTGTGATTCGTCACAGCCTGATCAATCCAGCCAGCGATCTGCGCCATCTCCTCTTCCTTCATGCCGCGAGAGGTGAGGGCAGGAGTGCCAAGGCGGATGCCGGATGGGTCAAATGGTTTGCGCGGATCAAACGGAACCGTATTTTTGTTGACCGTAATGCCGGCAGCTTCAAGAGCGATTTGGCCTTCTTTGCCCGATACGCCTTTGTTGGTGAGATCAACGACCATCAAGTGATTGTCTGTGCCGCCCGTCACTAACTCAAACCCACGTTCCATGAGAGCCGCAGCGAGCGTCTTCGCATTCTTCACAATTTGATGGCCATATTCTTTGAACTCTGGGCGCGCGGCTTCGTCGAGGGCAACAGCGATCGCGGCAGTTTGGTGATTGTGTGGACCACCTTGAAGACCAGGGATGATCGCACGATCAATTAAGGTCGGAATGTTTTCTCGCGTGCGCGGAGCGGCTTTAAGTGGAGTCGAAGCATTGCCGTTGCAGAGAATCATGGCGCCACGTGGACCACGCAATGTTTTGTGGGTGGTTGTGGTAATAACATCGGCAATTCCAGCAGGGGAGGGGTGATCGCCGGAGACGATGAGCCCAGAGATGTGCGAGACGTCGGCCATCAAGTATGCACCAACGCTGTCAGCAACTTCTTTGGCTTTCTGCCAATCAATAATGCGCGGGTAGGCCGTTGCCCCAACAATCAACAACTTTGGTTGATGTTCCTTGGCCATCGCCATCATCTGATCAAAATCGAGATAGCCGTTTTTGTCTGAAGTGTATTGAACAGATTTGTAATATTTGCCAGAAAAGTTTACGGGCAACCCATGCGTCATATGGCCACCGAAACTCAAACTCATGCCCATAAGTGTGTCGCCTGGATCAAGCAAAGCAAACATGACTGCAATGTTGGCGGCACAACCAGAGGCGGGTTGCACATTGGCGTGATCAACGCCAAATAATTTGGTCGCCCGGTCGCGGGCCAAATTCTCGATGACATCAACAAACTCACAGCCGCCGTAGTAGCGACCGCCAGGATAACCTTCAGAATATTTGTTCGTTCCGACCGAACCAAGCGCCTCGAGCACTGCACTCGACACAAAATTTTCGGACGGAATCATTTCGAGCCCATCACGTTCACGGGTCAGTTCGCCTTGCAAGGCGTCGGCAATTTCCGGGTCAGCGTTGCGAAGAAACATAAAAAATCCATTAAGAACAAATTCCGCGCTGTTTCTTGCTACACCATAGTGTTGGCATCATAATTGATATTGAGTTTTTTGCCAACGAAAAAGCCCTCGGCATCGCACCGCCGCATCGTCCGGAGACGGAAGACGGGGCGCGCCGAGGGGTCTGGGATGAGGATGTCGTGATGTCCCAGGGCATCGTCGCGCAGATACCGCATCGTCCCATGTGGGCTCGACCGGTTTCCCGCACCTGGAGCGCAAGCAGGTGCGAATCACTGGTGGGAGGGCTAGGAGGAGTTGTAGTTCATGGATTGTCCAGTTGCGCGTGGCCGCCGGCGACCTTCAGGGTCGACAGGGACCGCATTGGATGTTATGCTCCAGGATGTTATATGTCAATAAACCCAAGCAAAATTCATCTTATTGGCGCTGGCGGGATTGGAGTCTCGGTGGTTGGTAAGTGGTTTTTGCATCATGGGAAAACGGTTAGTGGGTCGGACGTTACTTCGGGTGAGCAAGTTGAAGCGCTTCGGCATCTTGGGGCGCATGTGGCGCTTGGTCAGTCGGTTGAGAATATTTCAGAGGGGTTGGATTTGGTGATTTACTCGCCAGCGGTTCCTTTTGAGAACATCGAGCGCGCACGTGCACGGGAGCTGGGAATTATCGAAATGAGTTATCCTGAATTTTTGGGGGAGTTTGCCAAAGATTTTACAACCATCGCCGTCTCAGGCACGCATGGGAAGTCGACGACGACAGCGATGATCGGTTCGATCCTTGAAGCAGCCGGAATGGATCCGACAGTCATCGTCGGTTCTAAATTGCCGTCATGGCCAGATGGCAACTTGCGTGTTGGTAAATCAAACCTATTGGTCGTCGAAGCGTGTGAACACCTGGCTGGGATGTTGAACATTCATCCTGACGTTGCTGTTGTCACGAATATCGAAATGGATCACCCAGATTTTTACCGCGACCTTGCACACGTGCAAGAAACATTTGAAAAGTGGAAGAGTCAGTCGAAAACGGTTATAGAGACCGGAGTCGAGATTGGTGGTCTCAAGCTCCTTATCCCGGGAGAGTTTAATTTGAGCAACGCTCGTCTGGCCGCAGCCGCAGCAAAACAACTTGGAGTTACTGACGAAGTGATCGTGAGCGCATTAAATAGTTTTCCAGGTCTTTGGCGTCGATTTGAAAAGATCGGGACGTATCATGGCGCAGATATTTTCAGCGACTACGCGCATCACCCAACAGCCATCAAAAAAACACTCGAAGCGACCAAAGAGTTTTTCCCTGGTCGCAGAATTGTCCTTTGTTTCCAACCACATCAGCATGCGCGCACTAAAGAGTTGTTCAACGAATTCATTCCCTCGTTTGATGCTGCAGACAAAATTATCTTGGCTGAAATTTACGCCGTCACCGGTCGTCTGAAAGTAGACGGAGAGGTTTCCTCAAACGATTTGGTCTGCAGCATCAAACGAGGGAATGAATTCGTTGAACAAATCTTTAGTGCGCGCATGCTGATGTGGTTGGAAACAAAGGACAATTCTGCG
>JBBUGS010000040.1:0-14042 GCA_038056005.1 Patescibacteria group bacterium | reverse complement strand
GTCGTAAAAATTTTTATCTGTGCGAACTTTATAATCAAGGCAAATAAGTTTTCCCAGTTTTATTTTGATCCCGATCTCTTCTTGAACCTCACGGAGGCAGGTCTCGATTGGGCTTTCCCCTTCTTCGACAATCCCACCAGGAATAATCCAGCCGTCACGATAGGTTGTTTTCAAAATCAATACCTCACCGCGACGATTGAAAATAAGCCCTCCCGAGCCAGCAACTTTTTTGGGAAGTGTTGAAAACCAAACTTCGTAAGGCAACAACTTTTTCATATCACTTTACAATCTTCATACTAGCAAGCACCGCTTCGTAGACCGCTGGGTCAAGGGCGGGGTTCGCGGCGACAACAAAGTAACGGGTGTGCCCATCGCTTCCACGAAAATCAGTCACGTAATGTCGAAGGTTGCGCCAGTCAGGCTGGTCAACAAAATCCGGCACGTTGGATTTTTTTTCGATGTCATAACGTCGCGCCGTGTACCCTTCCCTCCCAACCGTTGTCTCGACGGTCTCGTAGACATTCACGGATGACAAGGTCAAGAACTGTGAAGCATCAAAGTAGCGAATGAATATCATCGATCGATCACGTGTACTCCCATCCCCATCTAAGCTAAAAATATTCAGCGCTTCAAGACTTGGTATATATTCCACGTCCATGTTGGCGGGGATAGTAAATTCCAGATTGAAGACATCACTCCCCAAATCTACCGAAGTAAACATACGCTCTTGGGTGACCTCAGGAACTTCCACATCATTTGTTAACGGAAGCCCAGGAGCTTGTTGTCTGCAACCAGCTCCTGTAAGCAACAACCCCACCGCAATCAAACTTAAAAAAGTTTTCATAATTCTAAAAACTTTTTGTCGTAACCAAAGAGTGGCTGATGTATCAAGTCAATCTTTTTTGGTCTGAACACATACCACGCTTGGCCGGGGGCAAAAATCTGTCCGTCGATCGATGTTTTCTGCATTCGGCGTCCGTAGGCCTCGACAACTGAAGGATCGACGTTCTGAACTCGCTCGGCGTGCCCTTGAACTTGTAGACCAATTTTTTCATCGTCTCTTTTGGAGACAGAGGTTATCGTTGCCGCGGCTCTCGGATCGGCTTCAATGGCAATTGAATGGCGTCGAGTGGGTAACGAAAGCCAGTAGAGATTGAAATCCTTATCGTAAATAAAAACAACCAAACTCGCCCACGGGCCAGCCCCATCTACCGTCGCCAGGCTCATCAAATAGCCTTTTTCCAAGGCTTCTTCAATTAATTTACGCACGTCTTCCATATTTTGATCATTCTACACTATACTGAGTACCTATGCTTCAACAAGGCGACATCGCTCCAGAGTTCACTCTCCCCGATCAGACAGGCAAGACGCACGCACTTAAAGACGAGCGCGGCAAATGGGTGCTGCTTTATTTTTATCCAAAGGACGATACCCCGGGCTGTACCGTGGAGGCTTGCCAGTTGCGCGACAACTTTCCCACGTTTAAAAAGTTGGATGTGACCGTGTTTGGAGTAAGCATCGATCCGGTCAAAAAGCACGCCAAGTTTGCCGACAAGTACAACTTGCCATTCACCTTGCTGGCCGACGAAGAAAAAGTTGTGGTGAACGCGTATGGCGTGTGGGGTAAAAAGAAATTCATGGGCCGCGAATACATGGGAATCAAGCGCTGGTCATTTTTGATTGATCCGAAAGGCAAGATCGCCAAAGTTTACGACGATGTGAAACCGAAAGTCCATGCCGAGGAAGTGCTCGCTGATTTGAAAGCGCTACGCTAGATATTTCTTGAGGTACTTGCCGGTGTAACTCTTGCTACTCCGCACAATATCTTCTGGCGTGCCGGTCGCGACCACTTCCCCGCCTTTGTCGCCACCTTCTGGACCCAAGTCGATAATCCAATCGGCGGTTTTGATAACATCAAGGTTGTGCTCGATCACAATCACGGAATTGCCGCGGTCGACTAACTTGTGAAGCACTTCGAGCAAGCGTTTTACATCTTCAAAATGTAAACCTGTGGTGGGCTCGTCAAAGAGATAGAGTGTTCGTCCAGTTTGCCGCTTGGCCAACTCTGCCGAAAGTTTGACGCGTTGGGCTTCTCCGCCCGACAACGTCGGCGCTGCTTGACCGACTTTCAGATACCCAAGCCCTACTTCGTTCAGCGCCAGCAACTTATCGTGGATGACGGGGATGTCTTTGAAAAACTCTGCTGCTTCTTCAATGGTCATCTGCAACACATCGTGGATGTTTTTTTCTTTCCACATAATCTCGAGCGTCTCGCGGTCAAAACGCTTGCCACGACACACCTCGCATTGCACATAGACAGTCGGCAAAAAGTGCATCTCGATAGCGATCACGCCGTGACCTTCGCAGTTTTCGCAGCGCCCGCCAGGAGTGTTGAAACTAAATCGACCCGGCTTGTAACCGCGGAAACGGGCTTCTTCGGTGGCGGCATACAGATCGCGAATCGGGCCCCAGGCACCAGTGTACGTGGCTGGGTTTGATCGCGGCGTGCGCCCAATGGCGCCTTGGTCAACGAGAATCGCCTTGTCGATGTACTCGGTGCCAAGCATGGCGTGATGTTTGCCGGGTTTGTGTTTGGATCCGTACAATCGACGATTCAGCTCAGCGTACATGATGTCGTGCGTGAGTGTGGATTTGCCTGAGCCTGACATGCCGGTGATGCACACAAATCGACGCAGCGGAATATCGACGTCAATATTTTTAAGATTATTTTCGCAGGCACCTTTAATTTTGATAGCATCATGGCCAACATCGCGACGCTTTGTTGGCACAGGAACTTTTTTGTCGCCGCGCAAATAGGCCGCGGTCAGCGACTTCGGATGTTTGAACACACTCGGCGTTGGCCCCGCGCAAATCACTTCCCCACCGTGCACACCGGCACCCGGGCCAATCTCAACCATAAAGTCTGAAGCACGAATGGTGTCTTCGTCGTGTTCAACCACGATCACCGTGTTGCCGAGATCGCGTAGCTCCAAAAGTGTATTGATGAGCCGCTCATTATCGCGCTGATGCAAACCAATCGTTGGCTCATCGAGCACGTACAGCGCGCCCGTCAATCGCGTACCGACCTGTGAAGCTAGTCGAATGCGTTGCGCTTCACCGCCCGACAACGTTCCCGCCATGCGATTCAACGTCAAGTAGTGCAAACCAACATCAAGCATGAACTGCAAACGATTACGGACTTCTTTCAAAATGCCCGTAGCAATTTCGTTTTCTTTTTCCGAAAGCGGAAGCTTTTTGAAGTATATGACCGCCTCATCAATACTCATCCTAGTGATATCGACGACGGACAACTTTCCTCCAGGCAACCACACAAACAAGGCTTCACGACGCAAACGGTTACCGTGACAAACTTCGCAAATCTCTTCCGAGAATAATTCTTTGGTACCGAGTCCTGTGCATGCTTGACAGGCGCCATACGGCGAGTTGAAGCTAAACAAGCGCGGTTCGATTTCGGGAAACGAAAAGCCATCATCAGGACAGCTAAACTTGGCGGACAATAGTCGCTCAGTGCCGTCTGGGTAGGTGATCTGGACCACATCTTCCCCGCGTTCAATCGCGGTCTCGATTGCTTCAGCTAAACGCTGGCGGCCGTCTTTGTTGGAAAGGTCAGCCGCAGGCACCGAATCGACCACGACTTCAATCGTGTGCTGTTGATAGCGACCAAGGGTGATCCGTTCAGAGAGTGGATGTACCTTGCCATCAATCCGCACCTTAGCAAAACCAGAATTATACAAATCGTACAGCAGTTGATAGTAATTGCCTTTCCGCCCACGGACGACCGGCGCCAATATCGTCACCGCATTCTCCCCTTTCGTCTTGGTCCCCTTTTCTTTCTTCACCCCCTCGAGCACCAGATCAACCATCTCTTCAACGGTGAGTTTTTGAATCTCTTTCCCACAAATCGGACAATGCGGATGGCCAACTCGAGCGAAGAGCACACGGAGATAATCATAAATCTCGGTAATCGTCGCCACGGTCGAACGTGGGTTAGCCGAATGCGCCTTTTGGTCAATGGAGATAGCTGGCGACAGACCTTCAATTTCATCAACATCAGGCTTTTGCATTTGCCCCAAAAACTGCCGAGCGTACGCGGATAACGACTCAACATAGCGCCGCTGTCCTTCAGCAAAAATAGTATCAAAGGCTAAACTTGATTTGCCTGAACCAGACAAACCGGTGATACAAATCATTTTATTGCGCGGCATTTCGAGCGAAATGTTTTTCAAGTTGTGCTCGCGCGCGCCCTTGACTGTGATGTTGTCTTGCATAAGTTATCCCCACGATCACGTTGTTACTTTTTCAATCGTCTGATGTAATTAGGAATGCGCTAGGGGCTTCTCCCCAACGCGTCGGAGGACGCCGCCCCACCCACGGAGCCGCGATGTCCGATCATCAGGCGCCGAACAGCATCCGCTGTGGCAGTGGGGGCGCGTCTTCGGCCTACCGAGGGCGTGTGGAATGTCCGACCAATCACCGGTTGTACCATGACTGGTGGCCACGTCGTCGTCCCACACGCGCTCCGCAGTCGAGACGTGTTCCCATGCGCTACCATCGGTAGCTGTCCGCGTCCTCCACCCCACGCCCGGGCGGTGCCTTTGACCGCCCGGGCCCCTTCTTTTTATTTTTTCTTTTTTGAACTTTTAGTAGATAATTTTAGTTCTTTGGTCAAAACAATGATTTCATCGCGCAGCAAGGCCGCCAGTTCGAAATCCAAATTCCTGGACGCCAAACGCATCTCGCCTTCTTTTTCTTTGATCACTTCTTCAATTTCTTGCGTATTGGCGGTGAGTTCCAGTTTCAAAATCTTTTTGATCCCATCTTCGCTCATCTCCATTTCCGCTCCCAGCATCTCGCGAATGTCTTTGATATCTTTCAAAATGGTCTGCGGGGTGATGCCGTGCTCTGTGTTGTAAGCCAATTGCTTTTTACGACGTCGATCGGTTTCTTTGATTGCTCGCTTCATCGAACCTGTGATTTCATCAGCGTACAAAATAACTTCACCTTTGACGTTACGTGCCGCACGACCAACCGTTTGAATAATCGATGTTTCCGAACGCAAGAATCCTTCTTTGTCTGCGTCGAGAATGGCAACAAGGGTTACTTCTGGCAAATCCAGACCTTCGCGCAACAAGTTGACCCCGATCAGGACATCGTATTTACCTTTGCGGAAGTCGGTCAGAATAGTGATACGATCGAGCGTTTCCACATCTGAGTGCAAATATTGCACGCTGATTTTTTTCTCAATCAAAAAGTTGGTCAAATCTTCGGCCATCTTTTTGGTAAGTGTGGTCACGAGGGTACGTTCGTGCAAGGCAACGCGTTTTTCAATTTCTTTAATCAGATCATCCACTTGTCCATCAACGCCATCTTTCGGAGTGATTGGACGCACGGCAATTTCTGGATCGACCAGACCGGTCGGCCGAATAATTTGTTCAACCACTTGCCCCGAGTGATCGAGTTCATAGTCCCCTGGCGTTGCTGAGGTAAAAATAACCTGCGGCATGTGCGTTTCAAATTCTTCGAACTTCAACGGGCGGTTATCTTTAGCTGACGGCAAACGGAAACCGTGATCAACCAAGGTATTTTTGCGCGCTTGATCGCCATTGTACATGCCGCCGACTTGGGAAACGGTCACATGTGACTCATCAATGATCATCAAAAAGTCGTCGGGGAAATAATCCAAAAGCGTGTACGGCGGCTCGCCGACTGAACGCCCATCAAAATGCCGCGAATAATTTTCAATCCCGTTGCAATAACCAACTTGTTCGATCATCTCCAGATCGTAACGCGTCCGCCGGCTCAAGCGTTCAGATTCAAGCAGCTTGCCTTCTTTATCAAACAACTCCAACTGGTCCTTAAGTTCTTTACGAATCGCTTTGATCGCATCAGCCTGCCGCTTCGGCGAGACCACGTAGTGCTTGGCTGGAAAGATCCACACATCTTGAACGCGCTTGACTTCCTTGCGCGTCACGGGATCAAGAACAAAGATTTCTGCGATGCCTTCATCGGCAAGCATCAGTCGAAAAATAACTTCTTCGTTCATGGGCATGACTTCAAGGACATCGCCGCGAGCACGGAAATGTCCACGCGTTAAGTCCGTGGTTGTGCGCTGAAACTGCATGTCGATCAAACGGCGCAACAAATCGGTACGACTGAGAGCATCCTTTGTTCCAACTTCCAAATGCAGCACCGTGCGCAAATATTCTTCTGGCGAGCCCAAACCATAAATACACGACACCGATGCCACAATAATCACATCGCGCCGTGTGAGTAAAGCAGAGGTCGCCGCGTGGCGCAAACGATCAATTTCTTGGTTGATCATCGCTTCCTTTTCGATGTACGTGTCAGTGCGCGGTAAGTAAGCCTCTGGTTGATAGTAATCGTAGTAGCTGACGAAGTATTCAACCGCGTTATCCGGAAAAAACTCACGGAACTCGTTGGTGAGCTGAGCAGCTAGGGTTTTGTTGTGAGCAATCACCAACGTCGGTCGCTGGGTTTGTTGAATCACATTGGCGGCAGTGAATGTCTTTCCAGATCCTGTCACACCAAGCAATGTCTGCATCTTCATCCCCTTCTTGAGTCCTTCAACCAAGCCAGCAATTGCTTGTGGCTGATCCCCGGCCGGCTTGTATTTTGATTGAAGGTTGAACTGCATAACGCTAATGCCCCCAAAGCATGCGCTCTAGGGGGTCACTGACGAATTGTGTTTCTACGGTACACGAACAAGACCTACTTGGAAAGCTCCTTCATGCGTGCCGTCCCTCCGATCCGACGGATGACCGAAGCAACACCATTCGGGACCAACGCATCCCATTCTCCACCGCTCAGCAAACGTGCGCGGACTTCGGTAGCGCTAATGCCTGGCACTTCTTTGATCTTCTGCACCGCAATCCCCTTCTCGACAAACAATTTCTCAACCAAATCATTCCCTGTCCAAACTTTGTCGATTGGGCCAGTAGCTTTGATCACAGCATCAACCCAATCGGCGTCATCAGCAGTATCAGGAATATCGTAAATGTCCGCGTCAGGAATATCGGCATCCAGCAACGCAGCACTAATCATCTCGTGGCGCTCATGCACACTAAACGGCTGCTCAGGGGTTTGGGGAACTTCAGGCGAGCCAACACCAATAATAATCCGCTCGCAGACTTTGCGCATCCCTTGGACAACCATCAAATGGCCGTTGTGAAACGGCTGGAATCGGCCAATAAATAAACAGGTATTTGCCATAGTTACCCTATGATACCAAAAAGAGCCGGCAATGCCAGCCCTCTTTGCTTGGTTGTAAAATTAGTCGACGAGAGCGTAGGTAATGGAGACCGTGAGCATTGATTCGTTAGTGCCTGGTTCAATACTCGGCATTGTCCCGCCGTAAGACTTCACTGAATCATAGTCGGCGTAGTAAGGAGGGTAGGAATCGCCATCAGTATATTCTGAGTACCCGACAACTTCTTCCACCCGCACTCCAAGGGCGTCAGCAATATCTTTTGCTTTGGCGTGGGCGTCAGCAATAGCATCTTCACGCGCCGCTGCCTTCAAACTACTTGGATCATCGATGGTAAAGTTCGGCCCGGAAATGTTAGTGACCCCACTCTTACCTGCGGTATCGAGCACGGTGGCGATCTTCGCCGTGTCCCGTACTTTAACGGTGATCATCTGACTCACGACCCAACCTTTGGAAGTGTACTCCTGCGTTTCAGGATTCCACTCGTTGTTTTCGTAAGCGTTGTACGAAGAAGTCTGGATGTCGTCAGCACTGACTCCGAGCGCTTTGATTTTTTCCAAAAGGGCGTTGGTCGTAGCCGTATTCTCGGTTTGAGCAGTTTCGACGGTCTCCGCTTTGGTATCAATTCCAAGGGTCACGGTCGCAATGTCTGGGCGCCCAGTGATCTTTCCTTGACCCTCGACCGTAATCGTATGTTCAGACGGCTGAGGCTCCCCGACTTCGTCAGCCTGATTCATGGTCAAATGAATCTTGGCGTTCAACAAAACAATCGTGTACGCGCCGATCAGCAAGAGAACCAACGCAAACGGTTTGTTCTCGTGCCACTGTGGCCAAACAGACATCGAGTGGTGGGAGTTAGATGGTTTGGTAGGCATAAAAAAGAACGTGAATGATATTGATGACAGTATAGCATACACTTGAAACTTTCGGGAGTTTCGCGTACACTCGTTCGACTATGATCCTCGATTGGAAATCACTTCCAAGACCAATCATTGCTTTGTCACCAATGGCCGATATGACCGATTCGGCATTTTGTCGCACGGTGCGCGCGATCTCGCCTTCGGCCAGTGGATTGATTGTGTTTCGTGAGATGGTTTCGTCTGAAGCCGTGGTGCGTGGCAACGACAAGACGCTCAACATGACTGACATTCATCCTGATGAGCGGCCGCTGGTGCAACAGGTCTTTGGTTCTGATCCAGCGACGATGGCTGAAGCAGCGCGGATTATCGAAGAGCAGCATCACCCTGAAGGTTTTGATATCAACATGGGTTGCCCGGTCTATAAGATCGTCCACAATTTCAATGGCGCAGCGCTCATGAAGGAACCCGAGCTAGCGTCAAAAATTGTAAAGGCGATGAAAGCAGTGATCACCGTTCCCCTTTCCGTGAAGATTCGTCTGGGCTGGAGTGACCCGACTGAGTGTCTTGAGTTTATTAAAGTTCTTGAAGACGCCGGGACTGACCTCGTCACCATCCACGGGCGGACGAAGACTCAGGGATACAGTGGGAAGGCGGATTGGGAAATGGTTGGTCGCGCCAAGCAGCAAGTTTCCATCCCAGTCCTCTGTAACGGCGACATCCACAAGCCCGAGCTCGTTCAAGAAGCGCTCAACATTTCCAAAGCAGATGGCGTGTTGATTGCTCGAGGTGCGTTAGGTAATCCTTGGATCTTTCCGCAGATTGCAACAGGAGCGACTCCGATCTCGCTCGAAGAACGCCTCCGGGTGATTCGCTTACATGCCGGACTCCATGCAGACCAATACGGCGAACGCGGGATCGTCAGCTTCCGTAAACACTTAACATGGTATTTTAAAGGCCTGCCTGGAGCAAAGACGCTGCGTGAACTTTTACACACCATCTCCTCCCGCGAAGATCTTGATCGTGTCTTAGCTCGTCTATGATCATCGGCCTCCTCCGCATTAACAAAGCACCAACGAATCCGGAAGCGACACCGCATCGTCTGGTTGAGGCTGGCCGAGCGCGAGGGCATCAAGTGATTGAACTTTATGAACCAGAAATTGTCATTCAACAAATTGGCAGTGACATCAACATTACCCATCAAGGCTCTCCGTTACCGAAGATGAATGTGATTATTAACCGTCCGGGATATGTCCACGAACCAGGACTCCATACGGTCGTCACTAATGCACTTCGATCAGCGGGATACAAATTAATCAATGGTGGTGAACTGGTAGCCGCCACAAAAAGTAAATTGACCCAACGACTGCATTTAGCCGAAGCCGGAATCGCCACGCCAAAGTTTGCTCTCTGCCGCACACCAATGCGAGCACTCGCGGCCGCCAAAGAAATTGGATTTCCTTTAATCCTTAAAGTCGCCTTTGGTACGCACGGCAAGGGCGTGTTCTTTGCTGAGAACATCGAGACGTTTTTACCAATCGCTGATTACCTCGCTGTCCGCGACGGTAATCCGGTCATCGTTGAAGAATTTATTAAAGAGGCTGGCAGAAAGGATTTGCGATTATTTGTCGTGGGAAATCAGGTCGTCGCAGCGATGCAGCGTGAAGCAAAAAATGGTGATGTCCGCGCGAACGCATCGATCGGCGGAGTCGGCAGTCCAGTCGAACTCACGGAAGAAGAAAAAACGATTGCCATCGCCGCAACAAAAGCTTTTGATTTACAAATTGCCGGCGTCGACATACTGCGCTCTGATCGCGGTCCCCTTGTCATTGAAGTCAACGCTAATCCTGGTTTTGAAGAACTCGAACGGGCGACAGGCATTGATGTGGCAGGTGCGATCATTGACTACATTGAGGATAAATAACGAAATAGAACTCCAGCCGTTCGATCTTCAGAAACTTCTCCCGATCGCAGCATAGTAAGCACTTGATCTTCGGTATAAAAATCAACAGCAATGCCGTGATGCTTTTCATCACCATCTAATTCTTGTTCACTCATCGCAGAAATAGTGCCGACTAGATAGTACAAGTCCCATTCGATACTTGCTCCAGCAACCGACCGAGCAACGATTTCCAAATTTTTAATCTCATCAACACCCGCTTCTTGCTTGGCCTCCAGAACTGCTGCTTTCATAACCGCCGCAGCCAACTTTTGTTCATCGTCTCGAACATTCAGATACGATTCAAGATCATCAAACACTTTTCCTCCGGGTAAACGATAATCCACCTTCCCCTGCTCAGGACGAAATTCTTTGGTGAGCAAAATCTCGCTCTCGCTGTTTTGCAAAATCAAACGGACGCCAGGTGGACGCACCGCCCGTTCAAACCCTTTTTCTGCATGCTTCTCAACCGCAATCAAATTTCCTTTATAAACAATCTCCCACATACAAATCCTCAGACCTTCTCCTCGGTCGCAAACTTTTTCTGACACGCGATCGCGAGTTGAATGCACTCCTCGGGATCGTAACCTAAATCATCGCACCAACGAATCGTAGAGAAAATCATGTTACCCATTTCTTTTTTAAGCTCTGCGTCGGTGTGATTCCCTGCATCCTTGGGAGCATTCCGCGCCCAGCGACACAGGTCGCCGTAGCCCACTCCATGGCGGACAATCATCTCTTCGATCGTCAACCGACGATCGCCCCAAATCCCCCGGCCCTCGGCCAATAATTGTTTGATGTCCATAGGCTTCGATTTTACCACAAACAGAAAACCGCCGAGCGAACTCGACGGCTTTCTTTAGGATTACTCGGCGGCAACGCGTTGAACGTTGACGGCACGAGGACCCTTGTCCGATTCCTCAACTTCGAAGGAAACTTTGTCGTCGACACGGAGGTCGTCGAATTGGACATCGACCAACGAAGACGAGTGAAAGAACACGTCTTTCTCTCCACCTTCTGGTGCGATGAACCCAAAGCCCTTGTCGGTGAGGCGCTTGATGGAACCAATCATAGTTTGATAGTTAGTGAATTATCAGCAAACTTCTGCCTTTGTGCGGAAATTCGACTGATCTCCACGTGGGCTGCTTTGCGCCGGAACAGTAACATAAAACGCCAATTTTGTAAAGGGGCAGACCCTCCCCTGCCGAGCCACTTGATCAGATTGCTCTTTTACCGTATGCTCCACTCGCATTTTAATGCACCCGTTCGGGGATCGTCTAACGGCAGGACAGCGGCCTTTGAAGCCGTGAATCGTGGTTCGAATCCACGTCCCCGAGCCAACAACATCTCAGTAATAGGCTGGGATTTTGTTTTTGACCCATGCCTGATAAAATAATTCATATGCTTGCAGATGAAGAACTCCTTTCGCAACAAGCTGTTCGTTGGATGAAGAGTCAGGAAGCCTGGTTGATTTCGAAATTTTGTCATGAAGCTGCAGAAGAATCCGATAGCTTTCTTGTTTCTGTCTTTATGGCTGGGTCACCAGGTGCAGGCAAAACAGAGGTATCAAAGGAGCTTATTAAGTTCTTCAAAAAGAAACCGGTTCGTATCGACGCAGATGAAATTCGTTCCTTGTGTCCGGGCTATACAGGAAATAATGCTCATGTGTTTCAGCAAGCTGCAAACAAAGGTGTGAATATGCTCTACGACTACGTTTTGCATTCACACTATAACGTGATTTTAGATGGAACCTTTGCCTATGCTGGTGCCTTGGACAATATTCAACGTTCGGTCGATAAAGGCAGAATGGTCCTATTAGACTTTGTTTACCAAGACCCTATTGTCGCTTGGGAATTTACAAAGAAACGGGAAGCCCTCGAAAAACGCCACGTCTCCAAAGATGTCTTCATTGATACCTACTTCCGCTCACAGGAACATGTGAATCAAGCAAAAGCTCGCTTTGATGATCAAGTTCTTTTAACGCTGTTTATTAAGGATCACGAGAAAGGTACGGAATTTAGCCAAATAAATATCCCACGTCTTGACCCCTACCTACCAAAAGTCTATAGTAGAAGTGAACTTGAGAAACTCATCATATGATTCGACATCTCACGCAGCTATTTAAAACCAAATCGAAGCCGAAAACGGATTTTTCGGAATTCTTTATTTCGGCATCTGAACAAGAACAAAAAAAACTTTTCACAAAAGTTTTACGCGCGGCCAACCAGGATCAGAAAGAAATTGCTGATCGTTACGAGCGGCTCCAAGCAGAACAGGCATAGCCGTTTAATGTTATCAAGCCATGTCTAGAAATCGATCATCTCACCGATGGTCGTTTTTCTTTTTATTTAAGAAGCCGGACGCCCACGAGGGACGTCCGGAAAGGAGTGAGCGCAGGCCAGACCTTGTAGTGGAAGACAACTCGTCCGTGGTTATTTCTTAATCCTTTCCATCAGGCAGCGCAGCGAGCTCTCGTCTACGAACGCTCCCATGATGTAGAGAGGGGGATAACCTTCGAGATTGACCGGGAGCATCACAACGCTCTCTAGCCCGTATGGAAATACTTCTGGCTCGCCGACGGGAATCTCCTGGTCAGGTGCGATTGCCATCCCTGTGTTGAGGAACAATACCGTACGCGGAAACACTTCTCCCACATACACCTTGCTCATCAAGGGGACTTCAGCTGTAGTACGAAACCATCCCAGCATTTTTCCTCCGTTATTGGGCATGGAAACTGTAGTATTGCCGGCCATCTATGTCACTTCTGTCGACTAACTGTTGAAGTGCTTTACTTTTGTTGATTAAAAGTGTTATAAACAGTGTCGGTTTAGTCGACACTATCCTTATGAAACAAGAGAAACTGCAAAAAGTCCTCGAACAAATGGGGCTTTCCGAACATGAAGCAGCTGTTTACTTGTCCGCCCTGTCTTTAGGGCCATCTCCAATCCTGGCTTTAGCTCGGGGATCTGGGGTGAAACGGACGACCGTCTATTCCGTTTTGACATCGCTCCAAAAGAAAGGGCTAATGATCCGTGAGGTTCGAGGATGGAAAACATTGTTTGCTGCTGAACGACCAGAAAAGCTGGAAGCGATTATTGAATCCAAGAAAACCGACCTTGCCCGTGCCTTGCCTGATTTGTCTGCACTTTATAACTTGCGGGGTGAAGAAGGGACGATCCGATTTTATGACGGCCTCGAAGCGGTGAAATCTGTTTATGAGTCACTGATCAAAGACGTAAAACCTCACGAAGATTATTTGATTGTTTCTGATTTAAGCCAATGGCTTTCGCTTGATCCTGAGTTCTTTCAAAACTTTGTCGAGCGACGGGCGAAGCTACCAATCAATATCCGCATGCTGGCTCAGCCATCAGAGATTGCCAGGCAACACAAAAAGCATGAACGCGCCTATAATGAATCTGTCCGGTTCCTCCCCGAGGGGACAAAGCTGACTACAAACTTGGTCATCATTCCGAAACGTGTGGTGATTCATCAATTGGTGGAACCAGTCTTTGCCATGACCATTGAAAATCCTAGTATCATCCGACTGCATCGCGAACAGTTCGAGATTATGTGGAAGGCTCTGCCGGAGGCTAAATAGCCGCCTCGAAATGAGGCAGAAGATCTTGTAGCTCTTTATGGATCGTAGAATTAGCAGCAACGAATTGGTGATTTTTATAATCGTAGTTAGATGAACCGATATTTGCCACCACACCTCCTGCTTCCGCTACCAAAAGTGATCCTGGGGCGTAATCCCAGTCGTACTGAAACGGATCGACACAAATACGTCCATCCATTTTTCCTGAAGCGATCATGGCAAATTCCCATCCGCAGTTTTGCGTTTTCATGAGTGTCGTTTTTTTCTGTAACTGCAAAAAGAGTTCAAGATTTTGTTTTTTCTCTAAATTGATCTCCCAAAAAAGATAGGCGTCTTTTAAAGATCGACGGCTGACAGAAACGGCCTGCCCGTTGCATGTCGCACCTTCGCCACGCGCAGCGGTGT
>JBBUGS010000039.1:0-8770 GCA_038056005.1 Patescibacteria group bacterium | reverse complement strand
GCCTGTTACAACTACCCGCAGAATATCCAAAACCAGCGCACCACCTTCTTTGTCCAGCAAAGCTCGCGAAATTACGGAGGATGTATTGGCAACCGGATCATTTACTACGCGCGCGTGGTCACCCCAGGAACGTACGTAGTTGAGCCGGCCTACATGCGCTCGACCAAAGACGTGAACACTATGACCCATTCGCCGACGATATCCGTGACCATTACCCCGTAATATGAAAAAAGGATTGTGGGTGGCAGCTGTGATGATCATCGCGATTATCGTTGTCGCCACCCAACTCCCGAAAACGTCGGAGCGCGTCACGCGTCCGATTTTTTCGGTCGCTGAGATTGATGGGATTGAGATGGTCTATGCCGGTGTGGGCACAACGAATGTGGCTGGGGTTGCTGAGGAGGGCGCGATTCGCGCCGCAGTCTTACCGCATCACACCTTGCTCGGCGAAGAGCTCGATGGCTGGTGGGCCGAGATGGCGAAGACGAATCCGAAACCGTCCGTTATTGTGTTGATTGGTCCCAATCATGAAAACGCTGGCACAGCAGATGTTCAAATTACTTCTGGTGTGTGGACCACGCCGTTTGGTGATGTTGCCACCGACGACGCCCTCGTTGATTATTTTTTGAAGACAGGACCAGTCGGCAATGAGCCTGCGTCGTTCGTCAACGAACATGCGATCGGCACTCACGCTCCGTACATCGCTCACTGGTTTCCAGGTGTGCCGATCGTGCCCGTGATTGCGAAGTCAGGAGCAGATCAAGATGACGCCACCGCCTTCGAGCGCCAGATGCAAGATCTCTTGCCAGAGGATGCCTTAGTGATTGCTAGCATCGACTTTTGTCATTACTTGACCGAAGAGGAAACGGCCAAGATGGATGTCGAAACCCTCGCCTACATTAATGCCCGTGATTACGATCACATCGCCACCCTTCATTCTGATCACCTAGACGCTCCGTTTGCTATGATCACTTATCTCCTCTGGGCCGATCACCACAATTATAGGAGTGAACTCATTTATCACAGCTCGTCCCACAGCATTTTTCACGAGCCATTCATGCCGGGCACGAGCTATCTCGTCTACACTTCGCACTAGGTGTATAGTAAAGGTATAAGTCACTAACTTCCACGAATATGCAAATCAATAAAATTAAGGCGACCAATATTGAACTGACCGAGGCGATCAAAGCCTATGTGGAAGAGAAGTTTTTGAGCTTAGCAAAGCTTACGGTCAATTACGAACCCGCCGCGACGGTTGATATCGAAGTGGGCAAAGAAAGTGAGCATCATCAAAAAGGACCGTTTTTTAAATGCGAAGCCACCATGCAAATCCCCGGTGACGTTATTCGAGTCGATGTGGCTGACGAAGATTTGTACGCGGCGATTGATAAGGCCAAGGATTTGCTAAAGGATCGGTTGGCAGAAAAGAAAGACGTGATGGTCGGGCGCCGTCATGAGTCAAGCGAAGAGTCGGAAGTAACGGAGGACACCACCGCTAGTATCTAGGCCAAGGCTTGATTTTTCGGGGGAGAAAGCGCAGTATGTAGGGGCAATTCAGTATTGTCCCTACAGCTATTTATGCCAACATTTTTAGAAAAAGTCTTTGGTGACCCCAACAAAAAAGTGATTAAGGAGCTGCGCGAACGTGCAGCGACTATTAATGCCCTCGAGCCTTCGGTGCAAGCTTTTTCCGACGCCGAGCTGACGCTCAAGTCGACGGAGTTTAAAAAGCGTTTTACCGATGGTGAAACGCTGGATGCGTTGTTGCCTGAGGCGTTTGCGGTGGTTCGCGAAGTGGCGCGGCGCAAATTAGGTCAACGTCATTTTGATGTCCAGATGATGGGTGGAATCGTGCTGCATCGCGGAGGCATTGCCGAAATGCGCACAGGTGAAGGAAAAACGCTTACGGCTACGGCGCCGGTCTATTTGAATGCACTTGCTGGGAAGGGCGTGCACTTGATCACGGTCAACGACTACTTGGCCAAACGTGACGCGGTGTGGATGGGCCAGGTGTATCACGCCCTTGGATTATCTGTTGCCACGATCGAGCACGACGCGGCCTACATTTACGATCCGCATTACAAAGTCGATCACGGCACAGAAGAAGAAAAAGGGGTGAGTTCGTTCAAAGTGGAAATGGATTACTTGCGTCCAGTGAGTCGCAAAGAGGCCTATCAAGCAGATATTACTTACGGCACCAACAACGAATTTGGGTTTGATTACTTGCGCGACAACATGGTCACGCGCATTGGCGACAAGGCGCAGCGCGGGTTGAATTACGCGATCATTGACGAAGTGGACTCGATTTTGATCGATGAAGCGCGCACGCCGCTCATCATCAGTGCTCCAGCCGAAGAGTCGGCAGATTTGTATCAAAAATTCTCGCGCATGGTCACGAGCCTCACGGAGAATGATGATTTCAACATTGACGAAAAAATGCGGGCGGTGACGTTGACGGACGCCGGCATCCACAAAATGGAGCAAGCGCTTGGTATTGAAAACTTGTACGTCGGTGGGGAATCGCATTTGGTTCATCACATGGAGCAAGCGTTGCGCGCTCAGACTTTGTTTAAACTCGATCGCGATTACGTAGTGCGCGAAGGGGAAGTGGTGATTGTGGATGAATTCACTGGTCGCTTGATGCAAGGTCGTCGGTATTCCGATGGACTGCACCAAGCCATCGAAGCCAAAGAAGGCGTCGAGATCAAACGCGAGAGCCAGACCCTTGCCACAATCACCTTCCAAAACTTGTTCCGCATGTACGGCAAACTTTCGGGTATGACCGGTACGGCCGCGACCGAAGCCGAAGAGTTTTCCAAAATCTACAATCTGGAAGTCACAGCGATCCCGACCAATCACGGCAATGCGCGTGCTGACTTACCAGATCGTGTTTACAAATCTGAACTTGGAAAGTTCCAGGCCGTTGTTCGTGAAGTCGGGGAGCGGCATGCCAAAGGCCAGCCGATGTTGATCGGTACCGCTTCGATTGAGAAAAACGAAATTCTGGGCAGTCTTCTTCGCGCTGCTGGTATTCCCTACAATTTGTTGAACGCCAAAAATCACGAAAAAGAAGGGGAAATTATTGCTCAGGCTGGTCGACCAGGGTCGGTGACTGTGGCCACCAACATGGCTGGTCGTGGCGTGGACATTATTCTTGGTGGAAACCCTCCCGATGCAGCCGCGGCGAGCAGCGTTAAAGAACTTGGTGGGCTTTTTGTTATCGGTACCGAGCGTCATGAATCGCGTCGAATTGATAATCAGCTCCGTGGTCGTTCTGGCCGTCAGGGTGATCCGGGCGTGACCCAATTTTACGTGTCGATGGAAGATGATTTGATGCGCATTTTCGGTTCCAGCCGCATTAAGTTCATGATGGACAAGCTCGGTATTCCCGAAGACATGCCGATTGAAAATAAGATGGTTACCGGGTCGCTCGAAAAAGCGCAGCAGCGCGTTGAAGGGAATAACTTTGACACGCGTAAGCATTTACTTGAATACGATGATGTCTTGAACAAACATCGCTTGGCGATTTATACCCGTCGTGATGAGTTGCTCAATTTGGCGCAAGAAGGGGAAGAGGGAGCAGTGAAGCAGAAGCTCGTCGAAATGCTTGAAGCCGAAGTTGAGCAAGTCGTTTTGTTCCACACTGGCGAAACGCCACATGCGCCGGCGGCTCCGGGAGCGACTCCGGACACCGATGTGAAAGAAATTGCCGAAGTGGTGGCAACGATTATTCCGCTGGCTGACGATGAGAAGAGTGCGTTGAAAGCGATCATCACACCACTCTCGCGCGACAAGTTCAAAGCAGCAGAGCAACGCGAGACGTTTATTAAAGCTGTTCTAGAGAGTGCAGAAAAAGTTTACAATAAGTTTGTCGCGGATGTGCCGGACGCCAGTGAGCGTAAGCAAATTGAAACGTCGTTCATTCTCCGTGCCATGGATCGGTTGTGGATTGAGCATCTCACGGTGATGCGTGATCTGCGCACATCAATTGGGCTCAAGAGTTATGGTCAGCTTGATCCGCTTGTCGAATACAAACGGGAGTCGCGCATTTATTTCCAGCGGCTTGAAGATGCCATGCAAGGCGAAGTCGCTTACAACTTCTTCAAAATGGCTTTGCACGTCGCGGCTGCCAAAAAAGCGCTCGCTGCAGCGCCTTCGCTCCTCGAGCGTGCGGGAGTGATGCTTAGTGGTGCGGCGAAGACTATGGGAAAAAATGTTCAGAACCCTGTGCAGCGCAACGCCTCAGCTCCTCAGCAAGGTGCCGAGGTGGTGGCTCAAACTCCTGAATTCGATTTCTCAAACGTTGGTCGCAATGATCTATGTCCTTGCGGTTCTGGAAAGAAATTTAAGAAGTGTCATGGGGCTTAGATTTATCTTATGGCCAGTGAATACAACTCCGGATTGATATCTCAACTATACAATGCAACCAAAACGGAAGAAGTTACCAGGATTTTAAGCAAAATGGCCGAAGTGGCCGATCCAGTTTTCGTCCAGCCGATCTTAGACGCTTATTTTAAATGGAAAGGCCATTACATTGACCACTACTTCCCCGGCTGCCTTCAGGAAATAAAGGAAAGTTCTTCTCTCGAAGCAGTAAAAAAAATTTTCTTTGACCATCCAACTAAATCTCATGAAATATTATGGGTGTTGCCAGCTTTTGAATCCTTCGGGTACTTCGAGGAAGATATCGTGAAAATTGTCGAAGACTACTACCGTGATCGCTACGAAACTGTGGTTCGTGCCTCACCCATGGCCGAAGATAGCACTTTGGAAGTCGATTGGCAGGTAGGTTATCTCTATTCCTATTTGAGAGCAGCTGGTAAATTGCATCAAATTGAGGAAGTCATGAAAGCAATTATACTCGATCGCCGTTTTAAGGAGGATCAGAGACAGCAAACCCTGTCCCGGCTATTGCGCATCGATGTTGCTAGCAGCCTGGCGTGGCTCGGCGAGCACCTTGAGGACATCTCTGATTCGGAAGGACAGATTCTTATTGCAAAAGAATTATCCACTTGGACAGGGAAGATAATCGATGACTTGCAAAACAGAATACTATTGAGCTATTGCGGCCGTGCTAAAGAGATCATCCAGGAAAAAAGAAGGAAAGATGAGGCGAAAGATGCGACTCGTAGTCAGGCGGAGGAAGCACGTCGGGGCAGTATGTATGTTAACGCTCCAGTTGTTACTGACATTTTTGAACTTCGCGAGAAAGTGAATACTCAATCCAAATTAAATCTTGGTCAATTGTTATTTGATGACGATGAGTCGTTAGTAAAGCAGTTTCAAATTGCCGAGACGCGTGAGGAAATAGTCGATCGGGTTGGTGCTGGCCTTCGTGCGATTATATCAAGCATTTCGAAGAATATAGCAGTAGATGTAGATGTGCAGAAGGCTCTTTCTCTACTTCCAACTGGAACAGAAGTCACTGACGTGTCTAAGCCACTTAATCGTTTACACGTCTTTCTTTCCATACACGATTGTAAAATTGATGATGGTTTATGCGGCTTGCGCTTACTGAATCGTACAGCCAATTTATTTACTCATAAAGAGGCTGCCGATAAGTTGATTATTTGTCTGGAACAACTGGGATTAAAGGATTTGTATTTAAAAGAAAAATGGCCTGAGTTACACGCAGCTATGCTCGATAAGCTCAAAGGTTGTTATCGTGATTTACTGGATGTCCTTGTTTTAAGTGCGGAGCAGATGAAGGCACAGGATAAATAGCTTTCGGCATTTGTTGTATTTTATGGAAAAGGTCCTTCACGTCGGTTCCTGCAAGTGTGGAACAATCAAGTTTGAAGTGATTACAGAGTCAGTCTGGAGCGGGTATTGTCATTGCAAAGATTGCCGGAAGGCTACGGGCGCACCAGTGAGCGCTTTTGTTATTTTCCGTAAAGCAGATGTACAGTGGAAGGGAAGGCAACCAAAGGAGCATAAGCCATCGATAAAAGTGACGCGGACGTTTTGTGAAGTCTGCGGCTCACCGATTTCCTACGAGCATGTAGAGTGGCCAGGTCGTATCGACTTTTACACCTGCCTTTTCGATGATGCAGAAAACCTCGCTCCAACAGAACATATCTGGTACGCAAGTAAATTACCTTGGCTCGATATCCAGGATGCTCTTCCGAAGCATGAAGGGGGAGGCTAAACAATGTAAGTATGTCCAAAGTAAAACTTGTTGTCACCGTTCCTGAAACTCACGCCGATGCTTTACGCGAGGCGATTGGCAAGACTGAGCTCGACAAAGTTGGGAACTATGGTTTTTGCAGTTTCTCGACCAAAGGCATCGGTCGGTTTAAGCCGCTAGAGGGGGCGAAACCTGCCGTTGGTAAAGTGGGAGAGTTAGAAGAGGTGGTCGAAGAGCGGATCGAGATTAGCTGTGCCCAAGAAAGTGTCAAAGAAATTGTCGCGGCAATTAAAGCCGTTCATCCTTACGAGGAACCAGTAATCGACATCTATCATCTAGAAAGTATCTAGTATGCCTTGGAAACAACTTTCATCGGAAGAAAAATATCGTAGTCCGTGGATGCATGTCACGGAAGATAAATTAGAAACGGATTCAGGGAAAATGCTTACTTGGAGTGTCGTGCATCAGAATCCCTGCGCCATGGTGATCCCGTGGGACGGTGAGCGATTTGGACTGGTGGGACTATATCGCTATCCCATCGATCGTTTTTCCTGGGAATTTCCTTCAGGAAGCGTTTCAGGTGTATCGATGGACGAAGCGGCCAAGCGAGAATTGAAAGAGGAGGCTGGTTTGACCGCAGGATCATATGAACGCCTGGGGAGTTTTTATCTAGCAAACGGCAGTGCCACTCAGTCGATGGATGTCTACCTGGCTACAGATTTAACTGATGGTGAAGCGGAGCCCGACGCGGGCGAAGAAGGTATTCAGTTTAAGCGTGTGACCTATTCTGAACTTTGTGCGATGATTGATGACGGGACGATCAAAGATGGCCCTACGATCGCAGCTATCACTTATTTACACACAAGCGGCTGGGTCAAACAACAAGGATTGTGATTGTATGACGAAGAATTCTAGCTATTCACGTCTTCTATTATCCCTCTTTGCCGTGATGTTCGTTGGTGTCGGGTGCACTCAGCCTGAGATTGAGACCGCGCCAATTGAACAAAGCGAATCAGGGGCCACTGTCGAAGAATCCGTAGATACGATTGTCCAGCCTGACTTTGGTGTTACCGGTTTTTTTTCGAGTGACGCTAAGGAAGTGGAGATTGTTGATTTAGATCTAAATGTTGACGGTGTTTTTGAAAAGTTAGTGACTTATACTCGTTATAGCGTCGATTTCGGTTTTGCGGGAATCTCGGACACGGTGCACTATCTCCGTGTCTATTATTTCGATAACGGATGGCACATCATTAAAGAGGATCAAAAGAATGAATCGATGACCCCGGGGCATGATGGGAAGTTTTGTCAGGCCGACGTCGTAAGGTTTTCTAATGTTCCTTCTTTTGATTGGTCCAAGAAAGACTATCTTTTAGTACGCAAATGCCATCTTGGGAGCGGTGACGAAGGGTATTATCTGTTCGGCTACGGCGCTGCTGGTCCTTGGGGATTTGGTGAGATCGAGATTGCGAAAGCGTACGTACATCCTGAGCTGTACCTCAAACCCGACGATCGTGATCTCACTCTGTTGGAGGTCGAAGCAGTGAGTGATGGCCTCATCGAGCACTATGGGGTAAATTGTACGGCGCCTGAAAATACCAGAGCGGCGTTTTGTGCAATGTTAAAAGTAAAGCAGACGTTTGATAGCGCAGGTTTTATGGCGCCTATCGTAGTAAAGTAAGATCACGCGCCGTTATGTCATTTAGCATACAACCTTTTTACGACGATGAAAATGTTGATCATGTTCTGCCGGAAGGGCAGGTTGCTGAATGGCGACCGTCTGTTTACGGAGTGCTAATTGTTGACGGAAAGATTTTGATGATCAAAGACGGCCGGGCGAAGCATGGCTGGGAATTTCCGGGCGGGGGAGTCAATATGGACGAAACGTATCAGGAGGCGCTCGTTCGTGAATTTTTTGAAGAGACCGGCTATAAAATTCGTGTTGTGGGAGAAAAGCCGCTGTGGATCGACTCCGCATATTTTTATAACAAGCGCTGGCAAAAGTTTTTTCGATCCGTTCTCATTTTTTACCGAGTGGAGCTCGTCAGTTCGGAGCAGGACACTTCGCTCGTAAACACACTAGAGCCAGATGAGATTTCGGCGATTGAATGGATTCCGTTGAACACACTCACTCCATCCGATTGCCACCGCATGATTCGCAATTGTTTGTCCCATCTATGACCGAACAAGAAGTCATTAATCAAATGATCGCCGAAGGGTATCTCGATGCCGCAGCGTGGGATGATGGATCGCGAGATGATTACGAAGAACATACCCATCCGTTTGATACCAAGCTCGTGATGGTTTCGGGTGAGATGGAATTGAGTGTGAACGGAGTAAAACGAGTCCTCCGATCGGGAGATACTGTTGAAGTCTTGCGAGGTACGCCGCATGCGGCGAAGATTGACGCGACGGGGTGCAGATATATCATTGGAGAAAGACATTAACTGTTATTGTATGAAAAGCTCAGCCCTCTCGTTTGTGTTCGCAAGTGCTGCCATGATGCTTCTCGGAGCAGGGTGTGTGACGCCGAAGCCAACCACGATTTTACCAACGGAAAATGCTACGGAATCGAACGTAAGCACCGCAGACACATCCGATTCAGTTGATACCACTTCCTGGCAAGATAATCATCCCTCCCTCTAT
>JBBUGS010000038.1:0-21754 GCA_038056005.1 Patescibacteria group bacterium | reverse complement strand
TTAGCCGAGCACATTTACAAACAGGTCGGTGGGGAGGAACTTTCTGTCCATCTTGATGCCTGGCCAGAACTTGCGGGGTCACTTGATGAGGCAGTCCTTACGAACATGGCTCGTGTCCGCCAGATTGTTTCAGTGGCCTTGGAACAGCGAGCAAGTGCCGGCATCAACGTTCGTCAGGCACTCGCCAAGATGACCGTGACTGCCGACGCCGTTGCGCCGGAACTTGTTGAAATCATCCAAGATGAAGTCAATGTGAAATCGGTCGAGTTTGTTTCTGGGGGAGAGCTCGCTGTGACCCTCGATACCACCATGACCCCCGAACTGCTCCGCGAAGGGCGCATCCGCGAGATTATTCGTATGGGGAACGCGGCGCGCAAAGCCGCAGGGCTCACGATTGAAGACCGGATTATTTTGAAAGTGGCCACTGGCGACGTTGCTGGAACAACCAAAGCGATTGAAGAGCACCGAACTGAGCTCTTGGAAGGCACTCGCGCCAATGACGTTATTATTGAAGAAGAAGTAGTCCAGGTTTTGGGGGTTACCATCGAAAAAGTTTGAGTATGCTCCATCACTTGAATCGTGAAGCCACTGTCCTTGTTGTTCCTGAAAACGACGCCGAGGCAGTGATGATTATTGATTTAGCCAAAGCACTCCAAATCGAGCTGATTATTTCTGGTCAGCCGCATGGAGCGCGTTTGGAGCACGAAGATAATTTGGAAGAGCGGCTTCGGGCGACATTGAAATCGGATGTCGTGGTGGTGGAAATGCCTGGACCAGACGAAGAAGCGCGCCTGCGCAAAGTCGGTTTTAATCTGATGGTCATTGATCACCATCGCTACGATGAAGTGGATCGCATGACCGATGTCGAGACTGGGGAAGCGTTGCCATCATCGCTCGAGCAATTTTTGGCAGCGTTTGATGTCACCGACGAAGAAATTCAAACCGCTGGATTTGATCCGAGGATCGTGCGTGGTATTGGATCGATGGATCGCGGATTTATTTGGGCGTTAAAGCGTGATGGATATACAGAGACGGAGATCAAAGAAATATCTCACGTGGTTCGCGACCTCTCGCGCCGCGCTCGCGGGGACGAGAAAACGACACTTAACGAGCAAACCGCGGCCGAAGCCTGGGAGCATCGCCGGCAAGTGGGGGAGTATCTCGTTGTTACTTCCGATGTCCCTGGCGCCGAGATTCGCCCAGTGGTCAGTTTGATGGCTGCCGAGGCGTTCGGTAAGCCAACGCCCATGGTGATTACCTCTCGCGGCGGGCTTCTTATTTACGTTCAAGAAACATCGAAAGCGCTCGATTTGTTTAAAAAGTTTGGTGGTTTTACCTTTGGTCAAGACACCTGCTGGGGGTTCAATAATGCGCTTGCCAAAGACAAATTGAGTATCGAGGCGGTCCTCGATTTCCTGCGTTAATTGGCTGAGAAGTCTGGTACAATAGGCTTCTATGCCCGAGACCAAGCATCTATTGGATGTGTTGAAGCAAGTTGAGAACACTCGGCCGCTTTTAGCGCGGGCTGATGAGGTGCTCGAGGCCTGGCAGCACGAAGAGCTGATCGCCGGGCTTTTGAAAACCCCCCAATCGCCGCCGTATCACACCGAAGGGCCAACGGTGCGAGCGCATTTACGTTTGATGCTCGCGAGTTTGTTCGCGATTACTGATGGCGCTGTGCAGCTCACGGATATTGAGGAATTTGCGCGTCTTAAAGGATTAGAAGATGAGATCCTCGAGATGCAGGAGACAATCAATGAAAACGCTGCTTCGCTCGAAGTCTTTTGTTTGGTCCACGACATTGGCAAACAGTTTAAAATGTTCCGCGACGCGAAGGGGGTGCATTATCACGGACATGAAAAAGAGATTTATCGGCCAGAGGTTTTGGCGCTCCTCGGGCGTCTGGCGAAAGAGTTCCGCCTGGAAGATCGGGATGTTGACATGCTCGTCCCGCTCGTTTCTTATCACTTAGCCTCGCAGCGTTTTCAAAAAGCCGCTGATCCAAAACAGGTTAATGTCCTTACTAAATTTGCAACCGACCAAGGAGTGGATGCCGATGATTTCATCAATCTTCTTCAGTCCGCCATTTTACTCGACCAAATTCTCGGCTCACGCCCTGGCGACCCAACCCCGCTTATTAATTTTTTCTTGGCCGAACGGGAGTATGCTCCCTGGAAACTCAAAGAAAAAGAAGCGGCTCGGGCGTTGGAACGCAAACGACTTATTCACAAAATACTGGTCGATGTTGGACTGGATGGACATGGAATTATGCAGTTGACAGGTCTCACACCAGGAAGGGAATTGGGGGACCTGGTAAAAAAGAGTTCAAGGGCTATGGAAGTGGAAGATAGGTTAGAGACATCGTTTGGAGTGTGGCAGGAAGAGTTAACCCGCCGTATACTTCTCGGACGAGAGCGGTTGGGTAAGGCTCTTAATCGCTAAAACAATTCGATTGACGCCAGGATGTGTTCGATTGAATTGTTTTCACTGTTTATGATAAGCATGCTCACAGGCACAATTGCCCACCATGGACTTGGATGTGTCATTTTAACCGTGGCTGGTGTTGGATATCGCGTGACCCTGCCTGAGTCTGTGGCCCATGGCCTTTCTGGCGAAGTCACTCTGTACACTCACCACGCCATTCGCGACGATGGTCAAGAACTGTTTGGGTTTACTACCCTTAGCGGATTGGAGCTGTGTGCCAAGTTGTGTGATGTAAATGGCGTCGGACCTAAAATGGCGCAAAAGATTGTCTACGGAGGGCGTTCGGTCGACGAAGTGATTGAAAAGGTGACCAAAGGTGATGTTGAATTTCTCTCGACGATTCCTGGGGTTGGCAAAAAGACGGCGCAGAAAATTATCTTAGAGCTCCAAGGAAAACTCGTCGAAGTGCCAACGTCGGTCGTGGATGATGAGGCGCTCACGGCGTTGATGGGCTTAGGCTACTCAAAAATGCAGGCCGAAGGGGCATTGTCTGAACTCGGAAAGGAGCTGGGCGCAGAAGATTTGATTCGCGCTGGGCTTAAGCGCTTGTCGCGATCATAACTATGGAACGCCAAGAGTGGAATCAATTTGTGATCAAAAATGGCCCCAAGTCTGGGTCTTTTTTGCAGTCTTGGGGTTGGGGGGAGTTTCAAAAAAGCCTGGGAAGGGCAGTGAATAGGAAAGAAGGCGATGGTTGGGTGGCGGCGATGCGCCAAAGTCCCATCGGTCTCGGGTTGAATTATTGGTATGGTGCTCGGGCGCCGATCGGGGGAATAGATCTCGAGACGCTCAAAAAAGATTTTCCACGAGCGACCTTTTTGCGCTTTGATTTCCCTGACTCTGTTCCGGAGAATCTTGTGCCGGCTCCGCATGATGTCCAACCACGAACAACGATTATTGTTGATCTCAAAAAGTTTGAAGAGGAATTGTTAAAAGAGATGCACCCGAAGACGCGCTACAATATTCGCGTCGCCGAGCGTTCCGGCGTGACCGTTAAATTGGGTGGCGAAGAATTGTTCGAAGACTTCTGGAAGCTTCTACAACACACCACCGAACGCAACGAGTTTCGTCCGCATCCCAAAGAATACTATCGCAAGATGATTGCCGATCATCAGGATCCTGAGTTGAAGATTTTTTTAGCTGCGGCAATGGTGGATGGTGTGCCAGTAGCGATGGCCATCATGTGCGACTTCGGTGGTACGCGCACGTATCTGCACGGCGCATTAGATTATGCGCTTCGCGATCGTATGGCACCGTTTGCCTTGCATTGGGAGCTGATGAAAGAGGCTAAGGAGTTGGGGATAACTGTCTACGACTTTTGGGGAATTGCACCAACCGATGATCCTAAAGAGCGCCTTGCGGGCGTGACGCGTTTTAAACGTGGTTGGGGTGGAGAAGTAGTACGTTATCCGCAAACCCGCGACTTTATTTTGCAGCCATTTGCTTATCGATTGTACCGATTGATTCACCGGTTGCGTAGATGAGGAAAGAATGGCTACACACGACGAACAAAAATGTTATCCACAGTTATCGTTGACTAGATTCCTGCGCGATTTCTCTCTTTGCGCTATACTGTTATCAAATTATTAATTCTTTCTAGCGTGTTAAGAAGGAATCACTTCCTTTTTCAATAACCTTTGATTCGCTATGACATGGACACAAACACTCAAACTGCGCGCCGCGAAAGCCGTGGCGGCGGGAACCGCGGTACTCACCATCCTGTCGCTTTCACCAGCCGCTGCCTTTGCTGGGGACGTGACATTTAGTGCCGACACTACCGTAACCCTGAGCGCAACTGGCGAGAGTTTTACAATCGCATCCGGTTCGACCGCAGATTCAGTGGCTGTTGGAACAACCACAATCACTGTGATCATCGGAGACTCTGGGGATGAGGTCACGATCTCATCAGCGAACAACATTTCATTAGACAACGACCAGGGCTTCAGTCCTTGTGCGACCGTTGGCGACGATCCAACCATTGTCATTGACTTTGTTGGGACCACAATCGTGACACCCTCCTCGACCTGCGCGTCTGGTGGTGGAGGTGGAGGAGGTGGAGGTGGGGGATCAAGCAGCTCCTCGTCTTCAACCATTTCTGTTGATGAACCAGGAACGGACGATGTCTTAACTGGAGGAATGGTAACGACGATCGAATGGGATACGAGCGGTAGCGACATTGAATCCGTCACCCTCGAATTGTCTGTTGACGGCGGAGATTCGTTTGCAACCATTGTTGAAAGCTTAGATGCAAGCGATGGATCTTATGACTGGACCGTAACAAACACGACAACGGAAGAAGGTGTTGTGCGTGCTAAGGGCTATGACGAAGATAGTGAATTAGTAGATTCAGATGAAGGAGGGACTTTTACTATCGAGCTTGACGAAGATCTCCCAGAAGAAGAAGTCGTCACCGATGACGATGAAGTCATGACCCGCGAAGAGGCAAATGCTGCCTTGCCAGGCGATGTCGAAGTCGACAACTTAGTGAAGGGAAGCACCTCGAGTGCGGTTTATTATGTCGGTTTGGATGCCAAACGTCATCCATTCCCGAACGAGCAGATCTTCTATACCTGGTACCCAGATTTTGATGAAGTTGTGACTGTGAGTGATACCGATCTCGCTGCGATGACTATCGGCACTCCGATTTTAACCCGTCCAGGTACCTTGATGGTCAAAATCCAAACGGATCCAAAGACCTACGCGGTTGAACCTGGCTACAACTTGCGCTGGGTGACTTCGGAAGATGTGGCTATTGATCTCTACGGTTCGACTTGGAATCAAATGATCATGGACATTGAGCCAACTTACTTCTCCAAGTTTAGTTTTGGTGATGATCTTGAATCCGGGGACAGCCATCCGTCAGCTGCGCTCGTAACCGACGCGAGCGGTGGGGATGTCTACTTCATTGATGGCGAGGGCCGCCGCTTGGTGGAAGATGACGCGGCTTTTGAAGCCAACATGTTCCAGTCACGCTTTGTCTTGGTTGATCCGGGTGGAGTTTGGACCAACCTTGGCTTGGGAGATGTGATCGCAGGCTTTGAGGACGAACTCTTTAGCGAGCAACTGTTCTAAGTTAATATAAAAACAATTATTACTTAACGTCTTATGCAAAATACCAAACTTGCGCGAACGCAGTTGGCTCGCACCATCATGACAAGCGGCCTCTCGTTCTTCCTCATCGCTGGGGTTGCTGGTGCAACCACTATCGATGGCACGACCCTGACCTTCGGTGCCGCCGGTTCGATTAGCTCGACTACGAGCTCAGCTCTTACTCTGGATTCAGGCTCAACCGGAGCCGTGAACCTTGGTACCGGTGCTGCTGCGAAGACCGTGACCGTTGGTAACAACACCACCACTTCCGCTGTGGCTATTACCTCCGGTACAGGTGACATCACCCTCACCTCCACTGACGACTTAGTCACAACAGTTACTGATGACGCTAGCTACAGCGCGACTGACGATGTCACTGTTGCTGGTGGCTCAACTGGTTCGGTGGTCAACATTGGTACCACGGCTTTTGCCCACGTCATCAACGTTGCAACTAACGCCATTGGTAACACAATTAACGTGGCTACAGACAACACAGTCGCAGACACAGTGAACGTTGGTTCTGCTCTCGACACCATCGCGGTGTCCGGTGTAGGCATCACCCTCACTGCCGCTGCCTCTGACTTGAACGCCACCTCGACTGACGACATGATCTTCACCATCACCGACGACATCACCTTGAATGGTGGCTCGGCTGGTTCGATCATCACTCTTGGTGGCAACGTCCACGGTAACGTGATCAACGTTGGTACAGATAACACTGCCGCTGACACCATTACCGTTGGTTCGGCTCTTGATGCGTTAACTCTCGCTTCCAGTGCTTTCAACGTGTCTTCCGCCGGGGCTGTCTCCGGTGTGACCACGTTGTCCGCGAGTGGGTTACTTACCGGCACCGCCGGTGCGACTGTTTCAGGTGCGGCCATCAGCTTGAACGCTAGCTCGAACTTTGCGGTCAACGTCGGTACTGGCACAACAACCTCCGCTGTTAACATTGGTGGTACTGCCGCTCAGACCATCACCATTGGTGCGGCAAGCGCCACGGCTGGTAAGACCATTACGATCGGTTCAGATAACAACTTTGCCGACACCATCACCGTTGGTTCGGCTTTGGATAACACGACCATTGCTGGCACCGTAAGCATTGGTGGAAACAACAATACGACAAGTATCAATGGGACCCTTGGTGTTGAAGACAGCACCGGCACTGTCGTCACAAACGCCGTAACCATCAATGCTGTGGCGGGTGTGATTACCGATGATGGCACAGACATTAACGCTGATGCTACTCGAGCGGACATTACCCTCACCAACAGCCGCATTACTGCCAACTCTGTAGTGATGCTCACTGTCTGTGGCGGTACGATTGATGCAAACTCTCGTTTGACCCTATCCGTTATTCCGACTTCTGGTTCTGCAGCAATCTCATTGCGCAACGCTGGCACGGGCAACCAGACTTCCACTGAAAAGATTTGCTTCTTGGTTCTTAACTAACCATTAGCTTTCACGATCAACAAAAGACGGGGTTTGCCCCGTCTTTTGTGTTATACTACCGGCATAATTATTTTGCGATTTTATTCACCCTATTATGCAAAATACCAAACTTGCGCGAACGCAATTGGCCCGCACCATTATGACAAGCGGCCTCTCGTTCTTCCTCATCGCTGGTGTTGCTGGTGCAACCACTATCGATGGTACAACCCTGACCTTCGGTGCCGCCGGTTCGATTAGCTCGACTACGAGCTCAGCTCTTACTCTTGATTCAGGCTCAACCGGAGCGGTGAACCTTGGTACGGGTGCTGCCGCAAAGACTGTGACTGTTGGTAACAACACCACCACTTCGGCTGTTGCTATTACCTCCGGTACTGGGGACGTCACGGTCACCTCGACTGATGACTCTGCCTGGACCACCACCGATGACGCAACCTTCACCGCCACAGATGACCTTGCTCTTCTTGGTGGGTCCGCTGGTTCGATCATCAATGTTGGTACCAATGCTCACGGCAACGTGATCAACGTTGGGACAGATAACACCGCAGCAGATACGGTAAATATCGGTTCTGCTCTGGATGCCTTAACCATTGCTTCAAGCGCTTTCAACCTTTCTTCTTCCGGGGCTGTTTCTGGGGTGACCACCCTTGGGACCTCTGGGATCATTACCGCTGTTGGAGGTGGAACCACTGCAGCCAACTGGACTACGACAGGTTCTGGTGACCTCGTCTCAGCAGATGATTTGACGGTGGGGGATGACGTTACGATTACCGACGCCCTGGGAGTTGGTGGAAATATCAACGCTACTGGCTCCATTGCTGGTGGACAAATTGTTGGCACGGGCGGTCTCACCATTTCTGGAGGCGCCATTAACTTGAACGTGAGTTCCAACAATTCCATTTTGATTGGTACGGGCACGACCACTTCGGCTGTGAACATCGGTGGTACGGCTGCTCAATCAATCATTATTGGTGCGGCGAGTGCCACTGCCGGCAAGACGATCACCATTGGTTCCGACAACAGCTTTGCCGACACCATTACCATTGGTTCGGCTCTTGATAGCACCAGTGTTCTTGGCAACGTAGTCTTGGCTGCAGCTACCAACACCGTAACCATCAACGGTAACGTGTCTATGGAAAAGGGCACCGGCACAGTTGCTTCCGATGCTGTGACCATTAACACCATGACGGGTGTCATCACTGATGATGGAACAGATATTAACGCTGATGCCACCCGCACAGCGATTACTCTGACCAATTCGCGGATTGCTACCACTTCGGTCGTGACGGTTAGCATATGCGGAGCACTTGATGCTAACGCTTCGCTGGTCCCGAGTGTCGTCCCTGGCTCCGGTTCGGCTACTATATCCATCCGTAACGTGGGGGGCGGCAACCAAACGACGAACGGTGCCACCAAGATCTGCTTCCGCGTAACGAATTAGTTCATCAAGAGACAAACAAAAGAGCCCTTTCACTGGGCTTTTTTGTATTGCTGAAGAGGCGACGATCTGTTACTATCCGGCCACCATGCGCCCATAGCTCAGCTGGATAGAGCGCTTCCCTCCGAAGGAAGAGGTCGGACGTTCGAATCGTCCTGGGCGCACCAAAAAAGAGCCGCTCGACGCGGCTCTTTTTTGTTTGGATCTCTATTTATTCAATTACCGCGCCTTTGCCTGCTGCCTCCTCGTCATCTGGTAGCTCTGTGGTGAGGATGTCTCCTGAGAGCTGCAGGCGAGCGCCGGTCACGCTGTCTGTGGCACCAAGAGTTGTTTCGTTGCTGAGCTTCACGAACTCGCCGACATCGTCGGCCGTCGGGGTGATCGAAAGATCAAAGGTCATACCAGCGTGGGTCACAGAAGTCGGTAGGCGATCAATGGTCCAGGTGAGGGTCCGTGTGGATGGTTCAAGAGAAACGGTGCCGATATCGGTGGTTACTGGGCCGTTGTAAGCGACGGATGGGGGAAGGGTGGCGCTCACAGTCACGTCGTCGAGAGCGTGAAGGGTATTGTCGAGAGCCCAATAGACCCGTAGTGTCGTGGTTTGACCAACCTCGGGCGGCAAAGGGCCTGAGCCCACCGCTGCGCTGTCTTCATAGTAACGGGCGGATGTGGAAAGGGAGGTGTCGGAATTGAGTTGAATGACGAGGGGAGTGGATTGCAACGTCTTTTCGTCGGCCAGGTCGCCCGTCTTCGTGATGCTCGCGGCAACGGTGAGGGTGAGAGTATCGGCTTCAGCACTAACAGAGGACATGAGCGGCAACGAAAGATCAATCGTTTCGCGCCCCGTGCCCTCGAGTATGCCCTTTTTCGACAATACGGAACCAGCCCAGGTCACGGTGTTTCCCGAGCGGCTTCCGCCAGCGAGATCAGCTTTATTCCAGTCGATGGCTTCGCCTCCTTCAACCGTAAGGGCCGAAGAAAGACCACCAACGATCTCCTTGCCTCCATTGGTGACATCAATCGACAAACGCATCTTGGAGCCGAGGTCGGCGGTTTGCTCTTCGGTTGAGCCGTTCACAATCAACCGTAAGCTCAACCCCCCGCCTAACACATCGGTTTGTGAATCGAGTACGGTTTGTTCTACGTAGGATTCCTCGCGCATGACTCCGACGCTGCCATGAATCGTCTGCACGCCGGTGGCGTCGGCGGCATACGCCCCCGTGACCGTTATTTTAGCTTCCGTGCCGGCCGGGAGGGGGGCAGCTAAGGCCCATTCCGCAGCCCCACCTTCAATGGGGGCTGGGTCTGAGCTACTCACAATAAACGTCGCTGGGAGAGTGAGGCGGAGGTGCAGGTTGCTGGCCTCGCTTGGGCCGTCGTTTTTGATGGTGTAGGTGTAATCGATAGTACTGCCCGAAGTGGCCGTGGCCGGACCCTCAACCGTCAACAGCAACGTCGATTCTTTAATCACGATCGCTTTGGTGGCAATTGCCTGAAAGTCTGAGTTGAAATTGGCCGGGTGATACGTCGCGATCGCTTGCACAGTCTGGCCGCTCGGAACTGGATCAATCCAAGTGCCCTTCAACCGAATAAGCCCATCTGATCCGGCAGTGACGGAACCAATCGTCCACACATCGGGTGCTGTGGTCGGTGCAGGCTCCATCGTCGTCGGGCTAAAGCCTTTGGGTAGATTTAATTTGAGTTCCAAGTTGGCCAAAGGAACATGTCCTCGGTTTTGATAGATCACATCAAACTGAACAGCCTCACCGCTTTTGACTTCCTCTGGTCCTTCGATCGTAAGGGTTAGTGGTTCACCGGTTTGATTAAATGTTTTTTGAAACACCATGTATCCACCCCAAGCTGCGCCAGCTAAAATAACCAGAGTTGCTAACGTCCACAGAAGTAATCGCGGACCGCGTTTTCGTCGGCGCACATCGAGTTTAGAAAAGTCGGTCTCGTCTTCGCCGCCATAAATGACATGGAGGTCCTTGTCGAGAGAAGCATTTTTTTCTACCTCGCCCGGGGTTGCGCTGACTTTCTTGGAATCGGGCGCGTTGGGTACAGATGATCGTCGAAGCATAGGAGATTATTTTGGTTGAAGCAGGGCGGCGAAATAGAGGTCATGACGGCTGTCGCTTGTGGCCCCTTGGTGCACAAAGGCGTCATCAGAAGACCACAAGAGCGAGGTGTTTGCGGCAGATCGGAATGCCGCGGTGGTAGTGCGATGGACCACGCCTGGTTGTTTCTGGATGAACAGGGAATAGGTGGCGTGTTCATTGACCCCGAGCGCAGCTTTGAGATGATTCCAGAGGCCGCCTTGGTTTGTTTCGACCCGGAAAGGTAAGCGGTAGGTGAAGGTGACGGTCGAGGCGGCGCCGGGCATGGTTTGGGTCCAGTTGCCGAAGACGGTCTTACCAAATTCTTGCGTCACCCTGGTGCCGCTTCCTACATCGACTTTAGAATCTTTATTGAGCGCAGCGACTTCCGCATCTTGATCAAGCGTCAGGTCTTTTTGAAACAAGGTTTGCGAAGGGGGGTGAATGTCCCCAGTTGCCGAAAGGAGCTTGCTGCCTTCTGGAACGTACACGCGAACATAGTTGACGTTATTCTCTCCTTCGAATAGATCGTCGGCATTGCCGGTGTGCTTCCGTGAAATAGTGACAGTGTTGACGATGGAGCCATCGGTCTGTTCGACCGCCGTGACATCGACCTGTTCCTCGATCACGAGATCGGTTTTGCCTCCGCCAATGTTGGCGTTCACCACCATCAGGTAATCGCCGTCGGTTTGGCTCATCCGCCCAGACCAACCAAGGGTATCAACTGCCTGTTGAAGTTCGGCATTTTTAAAGTAGAGCTGCAAGTCGCGGGAAGTAAAGCCATCACCAATATGTTCAAGGAGGCCCAAAAATTGCTCTGTATTGCTCGACGTGATTCGCCCAACGATCTCTGGCGCTAAGTCGGCAATAAATTGTTTTGGTTTATTGAGTGTCTTATCTGCTTCCAGCTCGACAATCTTTTGGGTTTCGAGCAAAAAGTTTTCACTATCAATTGTGCGGCCATAAGAAGTCATCTCAACTGGGCCAAGCAAAGAGATCAGATCCGCCACGTAGGTGGCGTTAACTGCCAGAACTCCGTCGACGGTCGGGCCCCCGGCGTGATCATAAAATTCCAGGAGTTTTTGGGCTGAAGTTGGGAAATCGGGGAACCAGTTAGCATCTTGGAACTCAAACCGGCCTCGCACCACTTGGAGCGGCTCAGGAGCGGCCACGAAGTCTTGGAGGCTGCCTTGAAGGTCATAGGACCCTCCGCCGGGCACTTCCATCCCTACAATTTCGCCGTTCTCAACAGTCAGTTCAGCAAAGGAGCCAATAAACCCACCTGTCGGACGGATTTCGTTATTGTTTTGAAAGAGCACCAAATAACGCATCGGTGCGCCAGCGCCGAGAATGGTGTGAATGACTTGGTTGAAGTTCAAGAATTCGCTGAGCGAAGCTTCGACGCCAGGCAGGGCGGCTTTGAGGGTGGCTACCGTTTGTTGATGCTCTTCGGGCAGGGCTCCCGGATCCACGTAAGCGACACTTTTGTTCGCGGCGCTAAGCAGTGGCTGCATCCGTTCCAGATAGACGGTCAAAATATCGAGTTTGGCGACCGGAGTTTTGGCGTTCTCGGCTTCGGCTAAGGCAGAAGAGAACAATTCAGCTGACTTAGAAAGACCTTCGCCAACACTCACCAGATTGGTGAGGGAAGTGTAGGTTTTGGAAGTGCTTGGAATGACCCGGAGCGCGGCGTCGACAGCGCCCGAGAGTGCGCCAATGTTTTCCCGAGCCGCAACAAAGTTGGCATTGGCTCGGGCAAAATTTTGCTCGGCCTCATCAAAGTTATTTGCCGTAAAGGCGCCGCCGCCAAGGGCAAGACTAGAAATGGCAGCTTCGCTCGCGCTCGTAATGCGTTCTTTTTCGGCGCGCGCTTGTTCCACTTGTTGCATGGCGTGGATTGGCAGCACAAACACGAATGACAATCCCACAAAAGCTGCAATTGTTTTTTTCCAACCGTGGGGGAGATGGATAGCCATGGGGAATTGGACTCGTACCGCCGTGACTGGGGAAAATACTGGTTCATCTTCTTCGGCCTCTTCCTCTTCCGCCATGCCCGCCTCATCTTCGGGTAACTCAAGGGTCGTGAAGGCGTGCGCAATCGAAGCGGCATGATGCTTAGCAAACAATTCAGCCACCGATCCTTTGGTAAGAGTGCTAAACGATACCGCATGCATCGACACGGTCTCTTGTGGGGTAAATTCTGCCTCAGCTAATTGTCCAAGTACTTCGCGCTCTGTTGGCACCAAGTCGTGGCGCGGATCAAACGAAACCGGAGTCAGTTCAATGGGGTGGTGCACCACTGGCCGACGCAAATCAATCACATAAGGAGACGCAGGCGCCTCCGTGCCAATGTGGATTTTGGGTCTCCCCATTTTCTTGGTTTTAATGATGCGCGGTTTGCTCATAGAGGCGAAGAGTCTCGTGGGCCATGGTTTTCCAGGAATACTTTTTGGCTTGTAGTGGGCCTTTTGCCCGCATTTCAGCCATCTTTTCTTGATTAGTGAGGGCGGTTTCCATTGCGGCCACAATTTGTTCTAAGTCGTTAGGGTCAAAGTATAGGGCCGCGTCACCCAAGACTTCTGGGAGAGGCCCGGCCGTTGATGAAGCGACAGGCGTGCCGTGCATCATGGCTTCGAGCGGCGGGAGACCAAACCCTTCAAAGCGGGAAGGGAAGATGTACAACGCTGCATCGGCATACAATTTGGCGAGCTCTTCGTCGCTGACGAAACCTGTGAAGATGACTTGCTCGGCGATTCCGATTTCAGCCACCTCGCCACGCAGTTTTTGATAGAAGGCATCGTCTTTGCCGACCAGCATGAGTTTGGTATCGGGGTGAGCTTTGGCAAAGAACGAAAAGGCGTGCAACAAGCTTTCCAAATTTTTGTGCGGATAGGCAGAGCCGACGTAGAGGAAGTATGGGTTCTGGGTCGCTGTCCGGCCTGATCGATTGGCGACATGTTTCAAATCAGAGACGCCTTCGTAAATCACTTCAACTTTTTCCGTAGGGACCTCTTTGAAGTGATGTAAGATCGATTCCTTGGTCGCGCCGGAGACCGCAATGATCTTTTTGCTCTTTTCAATCGCTCGGTGCAGCACCCGGTGGAAGCCTGAGCGTTTCAGCAGGTAGAGGAGCGGACCGAGTGTGGTGGCTTTGGCCGATGTTGGATCGTCAAGCAAGATCAAATCATGGATCGTGACCACAAAGGGGACGCGGGAGAAGAGCGGTACGTTCCAATGAGGGAAGTGCATCAGGTCGACACCGGCTTTTTTGATCGCGCGCGGCATCAAGAGCTGCTCTTTGACCGTATACCAATGCGCATCAACCACAACTTTTTCAAACTTGGGATTCGTGATTTTGCAGGCCTCGGCATTTTCTGGTTTCACAAACAGAACATAGCGGTGTTCGCTGTCGATGCGCTGGAGTTCTGTGATCAACTCCTCGACGTATCGCCCCAGTCCACCGCCCCCCCACTTTGGTCCGTACAGTCGGGCATCAATGCCTATCTTCATAGTTAAATTATAGCAGTTTTTTGGCTTGGCGCCGAGCGGACTGTGGGTAGATCGTCCCTCTTGACGAAACCGTCCTTTTTTGAGAAACTCCGTGACGGTCCAGGAGTTTCTGTGTCCCGACAACCCAAGTATTTCGTGTATCTCGGGCACAGCTACTGTTTTGAGTGGCGTGACCGAGATAAGCCTCAACTCTCCGGCTGGTCTTATACCGGTCGTCAACCGATCGAAGAGAGGACTGCGCCCAACCTGCAGCCTTCCCTGCTTGCTGTCGAGCTTCGTGTCGGCCGTGATGATACAGGCTGGTACGTGGTGGCCGGTGACTGTGTTCAGAGCGGATTCACCGAAGGAGGGGCCCTCGGCCTCGCCCTCTACCGAGCGGCGGAGCTCCACGGTTTCCCACCGACAGGTGCCCCATGACGTTTTTAACGCCCGCCATCTCCCACGTGGGATCGGCGGGCTAGCTTTTTTACTGGTCGGCGACTACAATCTGACTGAATCATATTTCTATGGGTATTGATACGCCTGGCAACCCCTCAGAGCTGGATCCATCAGTAAAAAGAGAGCGAAATTTTTTGTTCGAAGGCGCTTCTTCGATGATGGCGAAGCGAAAAAAAGCGGGGGAGCTTAGTTTTTCGCAAGATACTGTCCTCGCGGATGATGCCAACGGCTTGTATGCGGTTGCCGATGGAGTGGGTGGTTATTCTGGCGGAGATTTGGCCAGCGATTTGGCTATTAAGACCGTCCAGGAGGTTGTCGCTCGTGGAAGAAAACCCGAGATGAGTCGCGAGGATCGTGAAGTGTTGTTAAAAGAAGCAATGGAAGAGGCAGAGCGACGAATCATCACCGAACGGGCTGCTTCAGCTATTGATAAAAACATGAGTACCACTTTTTGCGGTATCCTGGTCGGTCAAACATCGGGAGGGGGGCCCGAAGTAACCATGGGCTGGGCAGGGGACACCCGGGGTTACCGTTATCGTGCGGCAACTGGCGAACTCATCCGACTCACTCGCGATGATCGCCCGCTTGAATTACTAAACGATTATATCGGTGGTGTGCTGACGAGCGAAACGATAAGGGCGATCGAACAATCCGAGCAGCAAGGACGCGATGTTCAGCTGCCGGCAGTGCAAACAATGATCGAAGCGATCGACGGCGCATTTGAGCGTTTGCGTGCAGAGCCCAATGTTCCTGAGTGGGTAGAGGAAACGTTACGTTCATTACAGGTGGGTATAACCAATACCGATATCCACGGTTTCAACTTAGCGGAACATCTTTTTGCGACTCGCCAAGCTATTACTCGTTATCTCGGGTCCAGCCGTGGTGCACATGTGCAATCGTTCGAGGCCGATGCTGGGGACATCTTTTTTACTGTGAGCGACGGAGTGAGTGACGTGCTCACAGAAGAACGTATGACGGCGATTATTAAATCGGGTTTGGCGAAGGGATGGGATTTGCTGAATATTCTCACTTCTTTGGAAGACCAGGCCACGGTCGATCTTTCTAAACGCCAAAAAGGCCGTCCTGTTGAACGCGATATGCAAGATAACCCGACCCTCTATTCTGGAGATGATTTAGGGTTGGCCGGCGTTGTAATAAAATCAGCTGAGACCAAGTAGCACAGCGAGCGTTTGTTTGGCTGTTTGTTCCCAAGAAAAGTCTTCTGCTCGGCGGGAGGCTTTTTCGATAAGGTCGGCGCGGAGGCGGGGGGAATTCAAAATGGATTTGATCGCTTGGGTGAGGTCGTTCACATTGTACGGATCAACGAGAAGCGCGGCGTCTTGCGCGAGCTCGGGGAGCGATGATGTGTGACTCGTAATCACTGGACAGCCGGCGGCCATGGCCTCAAGCACGGGGAGGCCAAAACCTTCATAAAAACTGGGAAACACAAAGACTTGAGCTTTGCGGTAGAGCTCGTTTTTTTGATTCTCCGGAACATAGCCGATCAAATGAATATCTTTAGCAAACTTCGATTTCTTTGCGGCCCGAATAACCGAAGAAGATTTCCATCCTTCGCCTCCACCGACCACGAGGGCGATGTTGTCCCGCGTTTGGTTGCGATAGGCATCGTAGGCTTCGATGATCGACAGTTGATTTTTACGCGGCTCGAGTGTGGCCAGTGAAAGGATATAGCGAGTGGGCAGAGCGGTGGCGGGTTTGCTTTCGGTCGCTCGGGAAATAGCGAGAGGGGTGACGTGGATCTTTTCTTCTTTCAGGCCATAGATCTTTTTCAAATCCTGCTTGGTGCTCCAGGAAGGACAGAGTACTGCGTTGGCATTTTTGATAATCGGTCGGGCAAGCGTGTGGCGCAGTCGGCTCTTAGCCGTAAAAAACTCAGGAAAGATTTCGTAGGACAGGTCATGCACCATGATCACGTAGGGGAGACTCGTAGAAATGAAATTGTGATTGGGAAAAAACCAGGCATCGAGTTTTGTTTTTACGAGGCTCTCGAGAAGTGGCTGGCGAGTAAGGGCGATGCTCGCGTTTATAAGTTTATTGGGAATCGGTACGGTTATTAACCCAACATTGGGTGCGTCGAACTTCGGTAGGCATCGGAGAGTCCGAGGACTTCCGGTCGCAAACACCACATATTCATTGGTTTGATCCAACCGAAAAAGAGCGTCCAGAAGGTTGCGAGTATACCCTCCGACGCCGGCTGGTTCCTTTTCCGTCAAATGACGGATGTCGATGCCGATATGCATAATCGTCGGTATCTTAGCACTTATTCGGCTCTTTTCGTCGATAGGAGATTGACAAAAGGCCACTTTTGCGCTATGGTTACTAATCATTTCGCCAGAGCGATTAGAGCATTTTTGTGCTTTAGTCGCTCGGGCGAAGAGACGTGGCACGCATCCCGCGGCACGTAGAGTCACCCAGCTAAGGCACGTCAATGTCCCAGAAAGTTGTCAACGACCGCATGTGGGAGGTGTTCATCGCCGCCCTGCTCACCAACCGGCCAGATCTCGCTTCGCTCGATTTCGAGGCGATGCAGAGCGCGATCGGCAACCCCAACCTCGATCGTCTCATCGCGGCCTGGATCAACCATGGGTGCGCCTACCAGATCGGCCTGCCCACCTTCGATCTCGACGCCGATCCCTGCCTGTTCGACGGCGCGAGGGTCGAGGAGCACGAGAAGGGCGGGAAGTGGGTCTTCGGCCCGGCCACGGTGCAGATCCACCTCACCCGGGCGCAGCAGGTGGTCGGCCGCCAGCTGGGCACGGAGTGGCTGAAGGAGATGCGCGGTGTCGCCGGCTTCAACGCCACCTTCATCGACTGCCTTTTCGACCATCAGGACCATCCGATCGTCGCCGCCTTCCTCACTCCGTTGCACGGGAAGGCGCTTCTCGCCACCAAGACCGTGCTGCGCGATGGCGACTGCTGCGGCATCCGCTACCTCCAGCGGCGCTGCAAGCGCTGGGAGCGTGCCCATCTCAGCATCGGCAGTCTCTTCGACTCCAACGATCTGGCCCTCATCCCCGCGAGCAAGTCCTAGGTCGCGCGGTTTCCGACTCTAGCTCTTTGTCCACGTGAATCTTCTTGGAGCACTCGCCTGGAGGCCGGGTGCTTCGCCATTTCTGACTAAACTATTTTCTTAAATCACAGCGCACACAATGTTTTTCCCAAGCACGTTCAACAATATGGGCAACGCTTTTTCGGAAGTTTTCTGTAGAGAATCGTTCGGCAGATTGGCGCACCAGGGCCGGATCAAACTTCGTGTGATCAAAACGCAAGAGCGTATCAGCTAGTTCTTCCCAACTCTGTTCATTGAAGAAGGTCCCGTTGATTCCTTCTACAACCGTCTCGAGGGCGCCGCCGCGATGGTAAGCGATGACTGGACGTCCAGAGGCCAGCGCTTCGATGATGGTAATGCCGAAGTCTTCTTCTTGCGGGTTAATGAAGGCCATGCAATCTGCGTAGAGTCTAGCTTTATCCTCGTCTGATACACGACCTAAAAATTCCACAGTTGGTCCAGCCATGCGTTTGAGTTCGTCTTCCACTGGTCCGCTGCCGAAAATTTTGAGTGGCAGGCGCAGGCGATTACAGGCCTCGATAATCAGATCATAACGCTTGTACGAAACCAATCGTCCGCCGGCCAAGAAATATGTTTTGGGGTTCGGTGAGATAGAAAACTTGGCAACGTCCACTGGCGGATAAATAACGAGCGCGTCGCGATGATAATACTTTTTGATCCTTCGCCGTACAGCTTCGGAGTTCGCAATAAACAAATCCACGCGTTCCGCCGCTTGCTTGTCCCACATACGCAGACGGGACAAGAGGGGAGGCAAGAGCGCTTTCACAAAACCTGGTACACGCAGTTCTTGGACGTATGAGACAGCGTCAGACCACAAATAGCGTGTTGGCGTGTGACAGTAACAAATGTGAAGCGTATCTGGTTTAGTGATCACACCTTTTGAAAACGCCGACGAGCTCGAGAGCACCACATCAAATTCTGCCAAGTCATACGTCTCTGTCGCTATGGGCATGAGCGGCAGCAGCCACTGATACTTTTTGAGCGCCAGCGGGATTTTTTGCAAAAACGAAGTACGAACGACCCGGGCCTTGTAGGCCGGGTCGACTTTGGATTTATCAAACAACAAGGCGTAGGTCGGGGCTTCGGGGAAAACCTCGTGGAATTCCTTTAGGACCTTCTCTGCCCCGCCGTCCTGAATCAAATAATCATGGACAAGGGCCAATTTCATAGGGCATCAAATGGCCCCCCGGAGAACTACAAACGGTGTTTTGAGTAGAATGTAGAGGTCCATGAGGGGGCTCCAGTTCTCGATGTAGAAGATATCTAGCCTCACTTCCTCATCAAAGTCAAGGTCGTGCCGACCGCTTACTTGGGCCATCCCAGTGATCCCTGGTTTTACGGTCAAAACTTTGCGTTGAGCTGGTTTGTATTTAGCAACTTCTTCGGGCAGGTGGGGGCGCGGGCCGACCAGGCTCATTCTTCCAAGGAGCACCAGGTAAAACTCTGGGAGTTCGTCGAGCGAATACTTACGAAGGATTTTTCCGACAGGAGTGATGCGTGGATCGTTTTTGAGTTTGAAAAGGGGGGTGCCATCGCGCATGTTGCCGTATTTTTTGATGAACTCAGGATCGAAGCGGAAGTTGTGCGCGTTCCTGACCATTGAACGGAATTTGAAATAGTGAAACGGGCGGCCGCCTTCGCCCACGCGCAGGACTTTTGATTTATTGGGGAGGCGCGAGAATAGCACGCGGCCAGGTTGTTCGATGAACAGGGCGATGACGATGACGATTTGAATCGGTAGGGTGATCACAATAAGAATCGTCGCGACGATCACGTCGAATATGCGTTTGTAGATCGCACCCCATCCGTCGAGGGGGGTCTTTTTGACTTCCACCACAGGAATGCCGGCGTACATGTGAATTTCGGTTTTCATCGCTGCGGTTGAAAGCAAGTCCGCGGCATACTTGAAGACCACTTGCTCTGTGTCGGACAAAAAGAGCAGATCCTGAGCCATGGTTTTGCTGGCATTCGGATCGGCTAAAATAATTTCATCGAGCTGGTTTTTCTTTTTGAGGGCCAAGAGTTTTTCTCGCACCTTGGCATTCAATTCTTCAAACTGGGCAACGACCTCCAAGCCGAGTGAGGGTTTAGCCTCAAGTCCAGCGCGAATAGCATCAGCGGTTTTATTTTTGCCAATGATCACCGTGTGGCGCACACCCATTCCAGCTTGCAAGAGTGATCGTTGCAATGCACGAATCAGTAAACGTTCTGTCGCCACAAAGACCACGGACAAAATCCAAGCAGCAAGAACAATGAAGCGCGACTCAAATAATTCACGAGTGAAGAACAAAAATCCAAGCACGCCGGCAATCCCAGCGGAACAGGTGAGGACAATGGTCACAAACTCATTCCACAAAGTTCGGCGGGTGGTGCGATAGAGTCCAGCTAGAGCAAACAAGGCGATCCACACGAGCGACGCCCCAAGAACAATCGGAATAAATTTTTCAACGGTCAGATCAAAAATGACCGGTCGGATATTCACAAACACCGGCAAGAAGCGGGCGTAGTAAGCAGCAAAGCCGGTGGCGGCGAGCGCTAAAAAATCAAACGGTACCAACAGGAAGGTGAAAAAGAGGTCAGAGCGTTTCATAACAATTGCTCAAAGCTTACTGCTTTTTGGCCCACTTAGCAACACAAAACCCCCCTTCGCCAAGGCTTCGGGGGGTGCTTGTGTGCTCAGGCTACCGGTAAGCCGAATTCTGTCGAGAACGGCCATCTATCTAGGACGTACATTGCTGCACGCCTCAAGCGAGCTACCTAATTTGCTCTTGCACCGAAGCGGGTTTACCACGCCTGCATGTCGCCATGCAGGGAGGGATGTAGCGGCGCTCATGATTGAACATGTAACTTACACCATCCCACTTTTCACCTTTCACCAAGCCGAAGCTTGGCTAGTATTGTCTCTGTGGCACTTTCCCTAGAGTTACTCCCTTGCAGGATTCCTCTGGTCGCCGTTAGCGACGCTCCATGTTTCGATAGACCTTGCGGCCTAAAGGGTGTTCGGACTTTCCTCCCTTCGCGTGAAGCGAAGAGCGGCCGTTTAGTAACCTGAGCCTTAGGAAGATAGCATGGAAAAGTTGGGTTGTCAATGGGAATCGCCTACAGGGTGACGCCGATTTTTTTGCGGACTTCTATCATCTTCTTTTCCGCAAGCGCCTTGGCTTTTTCTGAACCTTTGGCGACAATCTCGCGGAGTTTGTCGGGGTGTTCTAGCAGTTCATGAATTTTGGTTTGCAACGGCTCGAGGTAGTTGATCAACACTTCAGCCAAACCTTTTTTGAAATCACCATAACCCTTGCCGGCGTAATCTGCCTCGATTTCTTTAAAGGATTGTTTGGTGAGAAGTGACATGATCGTCAATAGGTTGGCCAGCGCGGGGCGGGATTTGTCGTAACGCACTGTGAGGCCTGAGTCGGTCACTGCGGACATGACCTTTTTGCGAATAACATCTGGCTCATCCAAAATGGAAATATAATTTTTGGGCGATTCGGCTGATTTGGACATTTTTTTGGTTGGATCGTCGAGGCCCATGATGCGCGCACCAAATTCTGGGATACGCGGTTCTGGAATCACAAATGTTTTGCCGAATCTTTTATTAAAGCGTTCAGCTAAATCGCGTGTCAACTCCACATGCTGCTTTTGATCTTCGCCAACCGGCACAATATTCGTATCGTAAAGCAAAATATCTGCGGCCATCAAAATGGGATAGGTAAGCAAGCCGACAGAAACGCTCTCGGTTTGTCTTTTGGATTTATCTTTATATTGCGTCATTCGTTCAAGCTCGCCCATGTGAGCACTGCAAGACAAAATCCATGCGAGTTCTGTGTGTTGAGATACTTGGGACTGCTGAAAGATCAGCGTCTTTTCCGGATCTGCTCCGGCAGCAATATAAGCGGCAACAGCAAACAAAATGGCGTCGTTTAACTTGCTTCCCTCTTGGGGCAAGGTGATCGCGTGGTAGTCAACGACAAATAGGAACGTCTGAAAGTCCTTTTGCGCCTCAACCATAGGCAAAACAGCACCAAACAAGTTGCCGATGTGCAGGAAGTTCGTAGGTTGGAGGGCTGTTAAGGCGCGTTGCATACGAAGGGGATTGTAGCATTGGGTTGACTTTTTTATCAAATTTTGGTTAAATATTGGTATAAGAGCGGTGCACAGGAA
>JBBUGS010000037.1:0-6951 GCA_038056005.1 Patescibacteria group bacterium | reverse complement strand
CGGGCGCGGCGGACTTTTTGTCTGGGAAGAAGCATTGGGTCAACCAGATCGCAGGTGCCGCGGGCATCTTCAAAACACTGCGAAAAGTATTTTTCGTCGCCGCCCAAATAGCGGACGTAGGTTTTGAGAAAACTTCGGCTGTAAATCGGCTCGGGGAGACGGGCGAAGTCGTCGGCTTCAAAGGCCAAAATAATACGCGGGTGAATGTGAGTCGCCGAAGCGAGCTGTTCAACATTTAACCCACGATCGTGCCGAAGCGCTTTGAGTTTTTGACCCAGGCTGGCGCTCGCGTGTTTTACTTTCCGGACCATGAATCCCATAATTTAGGCCTTTTTGTCATCAATAAACCAATCCTCCTCTTCGCTTTCCGTCCCTGCCTCTTGTTCTACCATATTTTCGGCTTCAGCCAAAATCTCGTCAGCTGCGGCTTCGAGTTCCGCTGGGTCACCCGAATCATCAGAAGAAGAACCAGCTGGTGGCCATTCGGTGATCAACACTTCGCGTGGTTTGGCGCCGTCGCCTGGGCCGACAATGCCGTTTTGTTCGAGCAAGTCGACGATGCGGGCGGCTCGGGCGTAGCCGAGTTTCAACCGGCGCTGCAAAAGTGATGTCGAGCACTTCCCTGCTTCAATCGTAACTTGAATCGCTTCTTCGAGCACGGGGTCGTTGTCGTCATCACCCATCATGTCGAGTACGGTGCCAGTTTTTTGTTTTTCGGTGATGGCGTAGTTGTAATCAGGCGCACCAACTTGGCGCAAGAACTTGACCACTTTTTCGATTTCGCCGTCAGACACGAATGGTCCTTGCAAACGTTTCGGCTTTCCAAGCTCAGCGGCTGAGTACAACATGTCGCCGCGACCGAGAAGTTTTTCCGCCCCAGCGCAATCTAAAATGGTCCGCGAATCAATTTGGCTGGCAACCGCAAAAGCAATGCGCGCGGGCACATTGGCTTTGATGATGCCGGTAATAACATCCACTGATGGGCGCTGAGTGGCGAGCACCAAGTGAATGCCAACGGCGCGAGCCATTTGCGCAATACGCACAATCGAACCTTCCACTTCATTGCGACTAGTCGACATGAGGTCAGCAAGTTCGTCGACGATCACTACCAGTTTTGGAATTTTGGCTTCGGCTTTGGCGTTGTAGCCAGCCAAGTCGCGGGCACCGAATTTAGACAAGATATCCAAGCGCCGTTCCATTTCGCGCACCGTCCATTTCAAAGCGTTGATCGTGTCTTCAACTTTGGTGATCGGTGGGATCAACAAGTGTGGAATGCCGGTGTAGACCGTGAGTTCGACGCGCTTCGGATCGATCATGATCAGTTTCAAATCATCCGGCCCGTTTTGATACAGCAAACTCAAAATAATCGAATGCAAGCAAACACTTTTGCCTGATCCGGTGGCACCAGCGACCAGCAAGTGAGGCATTTTTTCGAGTCGGGCCACCCACGCATTACCTGAAACATCTTTTCCAAGCGCCACCGACGTTTGACTCTCGCGGGTTTTGAACGCTTTGGATTCCATGAGGTCGCGCAAGCAGACGATCGCTGCCGATTGATTGGGCACTTCAATGCCGACCAGTGATTTGCCTGGGATTGGCGCTTCAATACGAATGGGGTGGGCAGCGAGAGCCATGGCCAAGTCATTCTGCAGCCCAATAATCCGGGCGAGTTTGACCCCCTCGGCTGGCCGGAGCGCATATTGGGTCACAGTTGGACCAACAGCGGTGTCGGCCATTTCGACATCAATCCCAAATTGCGAAAGCGTTTTCTGGATGATCTCGCGATTGCGAGTGATATCTCCAGAATTGGCGCGGGAGTTACGTATTTCTAGGAGATCAAGAGGAATTTCAATTTTGCGATGGGTTTTGCTCGACAAAACTTGTTCTTCTGGCTCGCTGTCTTTGGATTTGCTCCCGATAGAAGATTTTCTAAACGCTGGGGCTTCCTCTCCCCCCTCCTCTTCACCTGTTTCTTCGGTCTCCTCGACTTCTTCTGCTTCGGCCTGAGGTTCCTCCCATGTTTCGTTCGAAAGGGCAGCAGACTTGCGGTGGAACATTTCGCCCAAGCGGCCACTCAGATGGGTGTGAACGGTGAACAGCGATGAAAGCGAAGTGTTAAAGAGGAGCATCAGCGAGACGAGGAGCAAGGCCAAAGTGACCACCAGTGCTCCCCAGAATCCGATGAGGGCAAACAAGACCTGGAACAAAAGTAATCCAATGTATCCGCCGGCTGAAGCGATCTCGGTCGCGGACGCAGGCAGTGCGCTATGAAAGGCAATCAAGTTGATAACGGCGTTGAACGACAAGAAAAAGAACAGAAGCCCTACATAGTTCCACGTCGACAAGCGCACCCGCTCAAACAAGAGCGACGCGCCAATCAACACCAAGATAAAGGGCACAATGAATCGATCCCAACCGAACAGGAAGGCTGCAGCTCGATCGATACTGACCCCTGCCCCGCCAGCCAAGCCAACGTTCGACAAAAACAACACTGCGGCGGCGGCAAAGAAAACAACAACGAGGATCCCTCGTCGCGTTTCTGGAGAGAGCGTCGGGATCGGTGCCGCGCTTTCCTCCTCTTTTTTATAACTCCGTCGCCGTCGGGCCATAATTCACAGCTATTTTAACCTAAAGAGACGTGGGCGTCCACGTCTCTCGGGTCCACGGTTTTGAAATTTTAGGCGCTGACCCGTTCCACGTAATCTCCGGTTTCTGTGTTGACCACGATGGTTTCCCCTTCTTTGATGAAAATCGGCACGTGGGCAGTAAGGCCGTTGTCGAGAGTGACTTCTTTGGTGACGTTGCCGCCGGCGGTGTCGCCTTTGATGGCCATTGGTGAGCTGGTGACTTTGTAGTGGATTTTCTTCGGGAGCTCAATAGCGATTGGGTTTTCATTGTGGGTCATGATCATGACCGGCAAGCCTTCTTTCAAGTACTTGGTGTCGTCCCCAATCATGTCGCCAGACATGGAAACCTGTTCGTAGTTCACATTATCCATGAAGGTGTAGCCGGTCTGATCACCAAACAAGTACTGCATGTTTTTGTAAGCGACATCTTCAAATGTGAGGGTCTCGGCAGACTTGAAAGCCTGTTCCTGGATCTTACCGGTGCGAATATTGCGGATGCGGGTGCGCACAAACGAGCTGCCCTTGCCTGGGCTAACGCGTTGGAATTCGACCACGATCCACAAGTCGCCGTTCATGTTGATCACGGTTCCTTTTTTGATGTCGTTTGGTGATGGCATAGCTTTAGGTAAACAATTTTCGAGCAGGAAAGGCCAAGATGTCTTCGATTGAGTTTGCTCCGGTTAGGAGCATCAGCAAGCGATCAACACCCAGGGCATTGCCAAAGGTGGGTTGGCGGACGGATGGTAACAGGCGGATGAGCTCTTCGTCAATGGGAAAGCTGGGCTTGCCAACCCGGGTGCGTTCGGCTTGCTCTTCTTCGAATCTACGGCGTTGTTCGGTGCCATCAGTGAGTTCAGAAAAGGCGTTACAGAGTTCTTGCCCACCTATGTACAGCTCGAAGCGCTCGGCATACTTGCCGTCGGGGGTGAGGCGCGAGAGGGCTGCTTGTTGTTTTGGAAAGTCGTAGACAAAGGCCCCGGCCTTGGGGAGCTTGGTCTCCATGTGAGTGACAAAGATACGGTGGAAGAGGTCAGACCAAGTGTCTGCGGGGTCGGTGGTTAGCCCTAAGCTCATGCAAGCGGTTCGGAGATCCTCGGCGCCCGCATCGCAGAGCTCTAAACCCGTCAACTCTTTGAATCGCGTCGGGATATGCACGCGATCGAACGGCTGCAAGGCCTCTTTGCCAAAGGCTTGCAGACAAAACTTCACCAACGATTCGGTTTCGTCCATTCCCGCTTCATACCCCATCCCCTGTTGGTACCATTCAAGCATGGTGAATTCAGGATTGTGTTGTTTGGGGGCGTCATCGACAAAGAAATCGCTGTTGCGAAAGACTTTGGTGAGCGTGTAGATCTTCTGAAGTCCCTCGCCAAGCAGTTTTTTCATCGAGAACTCAGGCGAAGTAATCAATGCGCCGCGACGAGTCGTTCCATCGGCGGCAACGAGCTCGGTTTCAAATGGACTAAGCGCTGGCGACATATCTGGCGAAGCGACAAGGATGGGGGTCTCCACTTCGATGTATCCTCGTAATCGGAAAAACTCCCTGATCGATTCAGAGAGTTTTGTCCGGTCTTGAAACATTTGTTCTAGACGCTCAGCATTCACAGGCAATCTATTTTTGGACGAAGGGGAGCAGGGCCATGATCCGGGCGCGCTTGATGGCCGTCGCGACCCCGCGTTGGTGCCAGGCGCAGATTCCGCTGCGTTTGCGGGGTACGATTTTGCCGAAGGACGAGACAAAGCGGCGAAGGATCCCGGTATCTTTGTAATCGACGTCATGGACTTTATTGACGCAGAACCAGCAGTGGCGCTGGACAGGTTTTTGGCGAGAATTTTTTTGCATATATTAGAACGGGATATCTTCAACTTTGATTTCATCGTCGGGGTTCGAGCCAGGCACATCTTGCGAGGTTGGTGCGGGGAAGTTTGCGTTCTCACCCGATGCGGCGCGAGGAGAGAACGGTGCTCCGCCCCCGGTCGCTCCGCCAGGACCACCGGAAAGCATGATCATGTTTTCGCAAATGATTTCGGTGCGATAGCGTTTCACGCCATCTTGCCCTTCCCAATCGCGGGTTTGCAAACGGCCATCAACGTAGACTTTTTTGCCTTTCACCAAGTACTGCCCGCAGATTTCAGCGAGCTTGCCCCAGGCAACCACGTTGTGAAATTCCGTTGCTTCTTGTTTGTTGCCTTGGGCGTCTTTCCAGTTCCTGCTCGTAGCCACACCAAACGAACAGACCGATTGTCCACTCGGGATTTGTTTCAATTCAGGATCACGGGTCAGGTTCCCGATGATCATCACTTTGTTTAATGAACCTGCCATAGACTAGACGTTCTCGGACGTTCCTTCGAGGATCGCGTCCAATTTTTTATCGAGTTCTTCGACGGTCATGTCTGGACCTTTCTTCATCATTGGAGCGCCAGTGGTTGGAGTCGCTGGTGTGCGACGCTTTTCGGTGCGTTCACCGCGACGCAAAGCGAAACCTTCTTCGTTGATTGGCGAGGTATACGCTTCCAATTTGTAAATGCGCTTTTCCGAGCCTTCAGGGCGGATCGTCACTTGATGGCGCAAGACGTTTTCGTTCAAGCGAAGGTCGTTGTCGAGCTTCACCATGACTTGGGTTTCGGCATCAAATTGCACCAGCATGTAAAAGCCATGCTTTTGGTGCTTAATCGGGTAGGCAAGTTTTAACTTGCCAAGGTTCTCGGTTCGGACTACGGAGGCACCGGTCGTTTTGATCATTCCTTCGATCTTCGCGCCAACAGCTTCGGCTTCGCCGTCGGTCATGACCGCAGGAATGATGTAGAGCAGTTCGTATTTCTGCATAGAGACTTTGCCTCTGATCATGCCAGAGGGCCCTTAAGGGCGTGGACAAAGTTATGAGTTAAGTAGGCCAAGGGTAGCGAAATTTAGTTATTTGGTCAATGGAGGGGGTTGACAAGAGGAGGTTTTGGGGCCATGGTTAGCCCACTTGTGGGCGGATTCGCTGCCTTCAGGATGTCATCAGGATTAAACCCGGAGCCCACCATGACCCTCCTCGCCCTCTTCGCCTCCTCCGCCCTTGCCACCGGCCTCCCCATCGACATCACCAGCGAGGACTACATCCCGCAGGGGATCTGCTTCGAGAATACGGTGATGCCGGCCCCGTGGGACCTGAACCCGGCCCCGCCGAGCCGGCGAGAGGTCCGGTTCATCACCGAGGCTATGGCTGGTCTGAGCGCCACCATGCCCATCTGCTCGGAGCACGTCGGCATCCCGGCCGAGTACAAGGTGGTCGTATCGTTTGGTCGAGGGGGTCGCCGCGGCCTTACCCTCCGCTGGGTGTCGCTCTACAGGAACGTCCAGGGGGAGTACGTTTCGGTGGCCGAGCCTGTGGCGGGCACGAAGATCCCTGTTCGGGACAGCGAGAGCGAACGGGTGGCCCTGAGCGCCATCCAAGTACTGGCCTCAGCGCTTGGTGCGCCCGTGCGTTAGCGCGCTCGGTAGAAGACCGCCCACCCTCGGCGTCTCCCGGGCGCGCCTTCTATTTCATTGACCAAAGCGGCCCATCGCCGCATACTGAGACTATAACTTGCTGAAGATCGTATTATGAAATCTCCTCTTTTTGTTTTGCTCGCTGCGCTTCTCCTTGCGGGGGCTGGCTGCACCACCACTCAAGTTTCGACCAACACATCGACCGACGTTGCTGCCAATACCGAAGTGGCCACTAACAGTGAGCCCACGACTTCCATCGAGGCGGATACAGAGGCGATGGCGGAGGCAGAAGCAGACACGCGCATTAAAAATCCGATGGTCTATTACGGATTGGATTGCGAGGAAGGGATGAAGTTTTACGAGAGCCCGAGTTTGAATATTGAGTTTTGTTATCCGGCCAATGATGATAGTGGCCAAGCGATTACAGTTAGCGAAGATGCCACCGGCGTGACGTTGCTCGTGGATGGGAAAGCTGCTCGGAAGATCGCAGTGGTCTCCATTGATCCGGCCAAGTCGCGGGAAGAAATCGTTTTGTCCTATGCCAACCCCAATCCGGTTGGGGTGAGGTGTGTGGCGACAAAGGGTGGCGAAGAAAGCGCTCGCACGAGTTACATGATCGCGGTCAGTTTCGAGCAGGCTGTTGATCTTGAGATGATCACCCAGTGCAACGACAATCCGGCCACGCACGCACTTCTCGGTAATTTGGGCGACGGCCAGTTCTTTTTCTACGATCGCGTGTCAACGGTTATGCATATTTTGAGTGGAGAACAGGACGCGTCGCTCGGCTACACGTTTAGTGAGACGTTTGCTAGTTCGATTCAGCCGAAGAAGTATCGCTCCGTCCTTTAG
>JBBUGS010000036.1:0-18605 GCA_038056005.1 Patescibacteria group bacterium | reverse complement strand
TGATAATAATCGCGACGACATCGAACCGGTATGGGCGCCTGTCCAAGTGACGATCTTGTAAGAAACAATCAGCCGCGTTTTCCAAATGTTTGAGCTTGCCGGGATGGACCGAGTCTTCTGGGTAACCACTTTCGAGCGACTCGCGCGTCTTCACTTCCACGAAGACAATCTCATCTTCCGGATCGAGACAAATCAAATCAACTTCTCCAAACTCGGTCCGATAGTTCTTCTCCACCAAACGATACCCTTTTTCCTCAAGATGCGTCCATGCGAGATGCTCCCCAAACGCCCCGAGCTCGCGGGTTTCCATAAATTAACTTTTGGCCTTAGGCAAATACTTTTCCCGTTCTTGACGGGCAAGTTCCTCGGCCCGTTCCGCTGGCACGACTTTCACAATATAACGGACGATAGTGACAATCCACACAATAAGACCGACACCCCAAACAAGGAGCCAAAAGCGCGCGCCAAGGAGCGGCACGTTCTCAAACATGAAGAAAAAGGCGAGGAGTCCCAGAAGTCCCATGGTGACCCCGAGGCGACCAATGCGACTAAAGACTTCGGTCACATGGCGATCTTCGCTGCGGTGGGTGGCGACCATGCGGATAATGGCGCCGAGCACCAAAAAGACCGCAAAGACGATAAATAAGGTCCTCTCCCCAGCGGTAGAAAGGGGGGCCGGATTAGCATTGAACCAAAAGGCTGGCCTGAAGAGCGGCCGGAGGTCGATCATAGTTCCCGATTTTTATCACGACTCCCGCTTGAAAACAAGTCCCCAATGGTACGGCCCTGGCCGGAAGGCATGATCGAGCTCGAAGCCATGGGCAGTAAATAGTTTTTGTGCGACGTCAGCCGTCACCCGATCTGAGGGAGCAGGACCCACCGGACTAGCACTTGGAAGCCAGTCGATGACCAGAAGTCGCCCACCGGCTTTGGTGGTGCGCCGGACTTCTTCGGCCATTACGTCCCTTCCCTTCACAAGGAAAAGGTTATTAACGAGAAGCGCGACATGAAATGTTTGATCAGGAACGCGCACCCCATTTGGCCGTTCGATATCACCCCACAAGGGCTGAACATTGTCGGTATTCTCAAGGCGCATGCGGCTTTCAATTCCTGAGAGGGCACTCTTTTGAATATCAATTGCGTAGACCTTGCCGTCTTTGCCAACGAATCGCGCTGCCGGAAACACAAAATGACCGATGCTCCCACAGCCGAAATCTGCCACCTTCTCCCCTTGCTTCACCCCAACCTCTTGGAGCGCCCGCGCTGGATCCAAAAGTTGCGGTGTTGAAATTCCGTCTGTCATATTATTTGAGCGTTTCAAACATCGGGCCAAAACTACCAATCACTGTTTCTTGAATCACTTTGGTCGCGACGAGCATGCCAATGAAACAAACAGCAACCCCGAGCAACTTATAAAACAATCGCGTTCCCCCTGGACCAAGCTTGGTTTCGGCAAATTCACTCCGACCCAAAAAATCCAGGAACCATTCGTTCTTCCAGACCATCATGAATCCCACAGCAATAATCAAAAGGCCAATAACAATGCGCCAGAACATACCTCTTCAGTATACAACAAACGGATCGCTGGTGGGTGCTGAGGGGCTCGAACCCCCGACCTTCTCGGTGTAAACGAGACGCTCTAACCAACTGAGCTAAGCACCCATGCTCGGCATCCTAGCAGAAACACGCCCACTTGAAAATTATTAGAGCATTGTCTATACTCGTGAAGCCATAAAACCTGCGGACGTGGTGAAATGGTAGACACGCCGCTTTGAGGGGGCGGTGGCCGCAAGGCCTTGGAGGTTCAAGTCCTCTCGTCCGCACCAAAAAATCCTGAAGCTGAGCTTCTGGATTTTTTGATTAGAACAGACGCTCGCGCCCAGTGATCACTTTGAGCTTCAACGGCTCAATCGAAATATCAAAATGTTTGCCTTGCATCAATTGCCCATCACAGGAAGCGTTAATGTTGACGGGGGCGTCGATCGAGGCAAAACGGATCGGCAGCCGCGTGGCGTGCACCTTTTTTGAAAATACTCCGTGACGCTTCTGGACATCAATGCGTGCTTCGAGCATGCCATCGCGCGGGTCAGCGATATCGTCGTAGGTCTCGCTATCAATGGGAACCAGATTACAAATCTCGATGCAACCACCAGCGTCAGGACTCACGCGATACTGCCCCTCGCAAGTAAGCACTGCTTCCGGATGCTCAACGCGGACTCCGGCCATAAATCGTTTGCCATTCAAGAGCCCTGTGTCGATCCGCTCAATCATGCGGGCTGAAAGCACATCGCAGGCGCTCACGCCTTCTGGAATCCCAAACATCTTGGCCAGGCGATTGTCAGGCCCAACGGGAATAATCCCGAGCGGCAAATCCACATCAGCGGCTGCATCTAAAATCTTGCACACAGTTTGGTCGTTGCCAACCACCACAACCGTCGACGCCCCGCGCCGCGCCTCGTCACGGACCTGTTCGCCCGCCTGACGAAACAGCGCCATGCGCACGACCTTGCCAGCAATGCCAAGGTCGGTCAGACGGTTTTCAATAAGCGCCATCTCGCGCTGATACTTTTTATCCTGGACAAATTCGTCGTAGATGTAGAGGTACATAGCTCCTCCCGATTAGCAACTAGCTCTCCTCTACAACGTCTTCTTTTTTGCGCTTAGATGATCCGCCGCCCATGGACACGCGACCGTTCACCGAGGCCCCGGCAGCGACTTCGAGTACGCTTGCGGTCACATCGCCGGCTACTTTCGAGGTCGCGCCAAGGTCTAATTTCTCACTCACCACAATATTCCCTTCGATCTCACCGGCTACGACCGCGTTCCGGGCAGCCACGTCGGCATGGATCCGGGCAGCATCGCCAACCCGCAAATCCCCCTCGATTTTGACTGAACCGGCCACTTCGCCCTCGATAATCACATTCCCTGAACTGGTGAAATCCCCCTCCACTTTTACTCCTTGAGCAATCACGGTTTCACCTCCGTGAACGGCCCCATTTTCATCGCGCTTAAACATACGCCTAAATTCCTAGGATTATGCCCATCTCTATACCAAACAAACGCTTCCGCCGCAACCGCTAGCGGGCGACCTTTTTAATTGCCTTATTTTTGACCGGAGCCTTTTTGAGGCGAAAGGCAAACACGCTACCCTTGCCTTGACCCTCACTTTCAGCCCAAATCTCCCCGCCCATGGCCTCAACCAGGCGCTTACACACGTACAATCCGAGTCCGGTGCCGCTCACGCGATTGTCAGCTGAAGCTGACCCGCGCGAAAACTTTTGAAACAGTTTGCCCAAGTCATCTTTGGTGAGCCCACGCCCCGTGTCGCGGACTTCGACCTTCACAAACTTAGGCTCGTCAAAAAAGTTTACGGTGACGCTCCCTGCCTCTGTGTACTTCAAGGCATTCTCAACCAAGTTCATGATCACTTCCTTTACCTTGCTCGGATCGCCCATCACCTTAGGCATCTTTTTCGCCTTGCATTCCAAATCTAACTTTTGCTCCTTGGCTTTGAGCGACAAAAAGCTCGAGACATCCACACAAATCTTCGTCAGATCTACTTCTTCGGTTGTGACCGTGATGCGACCAGACTCGATGCGCGAGACATTCAACAAATGATTCACGAGTTCGATGAGCGTCTCTGCGCTGGTCCGCACTTTGCCCACAACGTCGATCTGCGCTTTGCTGAGTTTGCCGTAACTGTTCTCTTGCATCATGGCGATGTAGCCACGAATGATCGAAAGCGGCGTGCGTAGTTGATGACTGGCAATCGATAAGAATTCTGTTTTGGCGGCATCGAGTTGCACTAACTTTTGGTTAGCCTCATGGAGTTCCGCTGTGGCATCGCGCAAGTGCTCATACAAAAAGGTTTTTTGAAAACCAACGGTCACTAAGCTGATCAAGTTTTGAAAGGTTTCTTTTTCGTAGCGGGTAAGATCCTTCGCCCCGCGCCGCAGAGCAACCACAAGCACTCCGGCACTTCCCTCGTCAACTGCAAACGGAAAGATAAGGGTGGTGCGAATCACTGATCCGCTTTTTGCGAGTATACTCAAAAACTTAGGCGGAAAAATCCCCTGGGCTCCCGAAACCACCACAGACTTGTTGGTCGTAAGAGCTTTGACGCAAGGGTTCGCCATACGCGCACGCGGAGCCAGTGTTGCCGCACTGCCAGAAAATGCCCCCGACACATCCCCCACTTCTTTTACACCGGCCACATGAAGCCAAGCGAGCGGATCCTTAGGGTCCGTAGAAAGAGCAATCCCGACTAAACAAAAATTGAACTCGGCCACGAGTTCTTTACTAATCCCCTCCGCGAGATGCTTGGCGCTGCCTTCAGTTAGCATGAGCTGTCCAAGCCGTCGCAAAAGGGAAAGCATTTTGTTACGCACCGCAAGCTCTAAGTTGCGGCCATACAACTGCTCTGTGAGCGCGGCCTTATCGACCGCATCTCTCCTCCTAAATCCGAACATAAAATCTATTTGAGCACTTCAGGCAAACTGGCTTCGTCCAATTGCGGGCGCATCGCCGAAATCGCGTCACGACAGACTTCGCGCGAAGCAGATCCGAACAGTCCTTCGTAAGCTTTCACTAATTGCTCTAAAACTTGCTTCGCTGATCCTTTAATCGTGGCTTCGTGATCAGTAAACGATAACCCTTGTATACGCTTAGCAACATCCCACGCAAGCGGACCAACAACCTGCTCTTGTTCAGTGATAATTTTTGTCGCTACAGTATCGAGTGAAGACATATTACGTGGTCGTATCTTTGAGAGCCGCTCGTGGATCTAGGGCAACAACGCCGAGCACCAACATCGTCATCGCGCTCGTATAAATAAGGTCGACCCAGTTCCCTGTGGTGAATGTGCCCTTTGTGACGGTCCAAACAAATGTCGCGTCGCCGACGTAATTCAAGAAGAAACCAAACAAGATACACAAAACGGGAGCTCGGAATCTTCCCCCAAGATGTTTGTACGAGAGGCCGAACACCAGCGCGGCAAGCGTCAAAATAACAATGTCCCCAACCGGATAGGCGACATCAAAAAAGGCTTTTAAGGTGGAATCAGATGCTACCAAAACCCCTTGCCGAGCAACAACCACTAGCACGTAGTACGAAAGGGCAGCAATCAAAATGGGAATAACCAACAGCTGAATTTTGCCCTGCATCTTGCGAAGCGACACGCGCGCGCCGGTCGCACGTGAAAGCGAGATTACTCCGAGCGCCCAGAGCGGCCAGCTCACAATATAGGCGATGTCGGCTGTTGATGGGTAGGGAACTTCGATCGCCTGAGTCAAGTTAAAGTAAGCCCAAATCTGGTTTCCAATTCCCCAGGTAATTAACCCAAGAGACAAAAACAGACAGGCCTTGCCCATCGCACTCCGGAAGAGTCCCCACTGCTTGGCTCGGCGGAGCCCGACCAACCCACCAATAACCGGAATGAGCCCGAACACCCCACCGTACAAGTAATTAGCAGTCGTGTCCGTGAGGGCAAGCATGTGCAAAGCCACCCACCAAATCACCATAAATCCATACCAAAACACGAAAAATGTTTTGGCTTTGGCCGATGCTCTTTGATTGTCACTCATACAAGTACGCTTAACAACTTTATTATACTGTATTTTCAGGCTTTTTTCGAACAGGTCGACAGACAAGCATAACAATAACCGCGTTCACAGCGAAAATATAAGCTGAATAAGCAATGTCTGCGCCGGACCAATGCTGAACACTGAACATGTTGGTAATAATGGCAACAAGAGTTAAACACCACGCCCAACGATGCTCCTCTGTGGGACAGAGATGGGATTTTTTAATGGTGGGGAGAGCTCCAATAAGGTCAGTCGCCAGAAGAAAAACAAGAGCAGTCGATGAGGACTGAGTAATCACCCAGACACTTGCGGAGACGAGTGCGCCAAGGCACGCATAGGTGTCAAACCTGCTCCATCGACCCGAACCATAGGGCACGCTTAAAATCGCGATGAACAAAAACATCGCCGCATAGGCGACTGAAAGAGCGATGGCATACTCCCCTCCCGAAGCCGCGTAACTGGCAGCGGTCATCCCTTGGACCAGAGTCCAAATCCAAAATGTTGAGCGGCTTGGCTTCGTCTTGCCTTTAAAAATTGAAGCGATATACCATCCTTCTGAAAGAAAAACCACGACGGCGGTGATGATACTCATGAAAGGAGCGAAGGCCATAAGAAAGTACTACAATTTATCCGCGTAGCCGAACACCATTGTCTCGTATCCTTGCCTGCGCTCGAGAGCTGTTGTGGCCGCACGCGTTTCCACATGAATGTTTTTAAACCCCGCTTTCCGCGCGGCTTCCTCAAGGACCTTAGCGTTCACGTCGAGACAACGCAAAGTCGTATCGCCAATTTTCCAATAGTCCGTCTCCGCAATTGTGACAAAAATAAATCTGCCATTTTTAGGAAGTAGCCGATACACCTCGCGTATTCCATCAACAAGCTTATCCATACTTTCAATACATTCTAGACCAAAAGCTGACATAATGACCGGAAACGTACCTTCCTCATACGGCCAAGCGAAATTCATGTCATGGACCGTCATCGTCCGAAGCTTACTGCACAGCGCAGCATAATAGGCGTGCGCCGAGGTCGAGGCGGCTTGTCGCAGGGCCATCTCTTCACATAAATCGAGAAGGCGTGGGGGAAGACTCTCTTTGCTTTGACTTTTAACGTAGTCGACATGATCTTCGCGCGCGTCCAACCCGTGATACTCGTCCGCCGCATCCATAAACGCTGCCCAATAAAGCATGGTCGGACCGCAGCCGGCATCAAGAACTTTTATCACCGGGAATCGGCCCTTTACTCCCGCCACCGCATCACGCAAAAACAATCCGATCTCCAAATTCTCTTCAGTCAAAAAATCGTAATACTCTTCGAGATATTCTCCAATGTGACTTACGTCTTTGGGATCATGGACGACGGATTGTTTTTTCCAAAACTGCCACATATTACATCTCCTTCACCGGCTCAATGCCGAGCAGGGCGAGGGCGTTTTCGAGCGTCACCTGGGTGGCACGGCACAGGTCGAGACGGACGGCAATAAGCTCTGGCGTCTCGGCTTGGATGACCGGGCACACGTGATAAAACTCAGCGAATTGTTTAGCGAGTTGAAAGGCATATTCCGCCACCGATGAAAGTGTTTCGTTTTGACCAACCCAATGGACCAGATCAGGGTACTCCGCAACTTTTCGCAGAAGCGCCAACTCAGAAGGATGTTCGAAGCGTGTTGTGGCAGCACTGCCCCCACGCTTCTTCGCTTTCTTAAAAATACTTTCAATGCGCGCGAGCGTGTACAAACAGTACGGCCCGGTGTAGCCATCGAACGACAATGCCTCAATCACATTGAAGGTCACAACCTTGTCAAGATCGTGTTTCAAAATCGTAAACTTAAGCGCCGCGAACGCTAGACGCCTAGCAACATCTTTGACTTGCTTTTCTTTCCACTCCGGATGGCGCTTGGCTGTTTCGAACTCCGAGACGTTCAGCAATTCATCGCGCACGTCTTCATATTTGAGTACGTTACCTTTGCGCGAGGCCATCGTGCCGGTCGGCAGAGTCACCAGGTCAAACGACATATGTCGGACGTGTTTTGGAAAACCCATGAGCTTCAAGGTGGCGATGAGCTGCTGCATGGCGAGCGATTGACGAACATCGACCACGATCAGCGACACATCGGGGTGAGCGTCATCTTCTTTGGTGAGCGCGAGCGCTAAGTCCTTGGCGTTGTAGAGCAACGTCCCATCGGTGCGCTTCAGCAAATTGACGCCAAGTTTTTGATCTTCGAGATCAACTATCGTTGCTCCCTCGCTCACTTTAGCGATCTTCCGTGCGAGCAAATCGTCAACAATCATTTTGGCCCGGCGCATCAAATCACTCTCAAAATAGCGACGGTTGATAGTGAGTCCAAGCTCTTTGCCTATGGCTTCAATAACTTCAAGCGACCAACCGCGGGTTTTTTTCCAAAGACTAATCCACCCCCGATGACGCTCTTCAAGCGACTGATGAATCTTGTGGACTTCGGCAGCATCATCTGGATGTTCTTCCAGCCACACCGAAGCCTCGGTATACACTTTGCCGAGGAATGCATTACGCTCCCCTTTCCCCGGTTCTTCCCCTGGATGAAATTTTTGAATCGCCCACAAGCATTTAGCAACGTGCAAACCAAGGTCGTTGATGTAAGTAGTTGGAAGAACCTCGGCACCATTGGCCGCAAACACGTTCACCGCTTCTTGGCCTACCAGCGCAGCACGCAAGTGGCCGACGTGGACTTCTTTGTGCGTGTTCGGTTGATAATACTCAACCATGACCTTTTTGCCCCTCATGGAATCGTTTGCTCCATAAGTTTCATCAACAACGTCAGCGAGAACCATTTGAGCAAACTTCTCGTTATTCAAAGTAAAGTTGATGTACGGCCCACGCGCTTCGACATGCGCAATCATTCCTCCCTCTTTAATCTTTGGCGCAAGCTCAGACGCAATCTCCGCCGGATTGCGTTTCATCCCTTTGGCCATGTTGAAGCACGGAAACGCAATATCGCCCCAGGCGACTTGCTTCGGCGTCTCGAGTTCAAGCACGGTCGGGCTATAACCTTTCCCGACCGCGGCCTTCAGAGCTTTAACGACTTCTTGTCGTGCTTGCTGCAATGCTGGCATATCAAACTATTTTCACAAAATGACGCTTGCCTTTTTGAATCAACTGCCCAGGTTTCACTATTGCGTCGTATGCTTTGATCAATTCGCCATCGACTTTGACTCCGCCTTCGTCGATCACACGACGAGCTTCGGATTTGGAAGTGACGATTTTAAATTCGACGAGCACATCAACAAGGTTCACGGGCTTACCCACACAAAATTCTGGAACATCTGTTGGTGTTTCATGATTTTGGAACATCGCAACAAACGACTTACTTGCTGCCTCCGCTTTGTCGCGTCCAAAAAATTCCGCAACAACTTCTTCAGCCAACCACATCTTCACGTCACGAGGATTGTCCGTCTTCAGTTTGGAGTCAACCGCGTCGAGTGAAATCTTCGTGAGCAATTCGAAACCGTTACGAATCATTCCGTCGGTCCAACTCATCACTTTGCCAAACATTTCTTCGGGCGAATCACCCAGAGTGATCATGTTGCCTTCGGTCTTACCCATCTTCTTGCCTGTTGAATCGACAAGTAACTTCATTGCCACCACAAACTTTTCTTTGTGCAACATTTCTTTGATGAGTGTGCGCCCAGCTAACATATTGAACGTCTGATCGTTGCCGCCGATCTCGCCATCTACTTTCATCGCCACAGAATCGTAGCCTTGCATGAGCGGGTACATGAATTCCGAGATTGAAATCGGCTTATCTTCTTTCAAGCGGCGATCAAACATGTCTCGCGCCATCATCTGCTGGACCGTGAAATGCGCCGCAAGTTCAACCACGTCTTCAAACGAAAGCTTGGCGAGCCACTTGCTGTTGAACTTGAGCTCAGCCGCATTCTTGCCACTGAAACGCAAAATCGCGCTGGCTTGTTTTTTGTAAAGCTTGGCGTTAGCAAGAACTTCTTTGCGAGTCAATCGTTTACGCGTGGCGGACTTGTCGCTCGGGTCACCGATCATGCCGGTGAAATCCCCAACCAACAAAATCACTTTGTGACCCAAGTCTTGAAACTCACGAAGTTTCCGGAGTGGAATCATGTGACCCAAGTGCAAACTTGGACCTGTGGGATCAATCCCGAGGTACATGCTGAGCTGCTTACCTTCAAGCAACCGCGCGCGGATAAAATCCTTGGACGGAAACCAGTTCTCGACACCGCGGTCGAGGAATTGATCAATTTTTTGTGGATCTGTGACGCACATAGTTCTTCAATAATACCGTTATTTCTGGATCGCTGCGAGCTGCGAGGTGATCGATGCCTTGCGCGCCTCCGCTTCGACTAAGTTCGTCCGCATCTTTTGGACCACTTGCGCCGGCGCTTTACCGACAAATTCCTGGTTGTTGAGCTTGGCGGCAAGAGAGGCAAGATAGCCATTTACTTCATCGAGTTCTTTGGTGAGACGTAGAGATTCCTTTTGCAGGTCAACCAAACCAGCGAGGGGCAGATAGATCTGTGTGCTGCCAACCGTCGCCGCAGCTGAACCCTCTGGTTTCTCCCCGCTCGTCTGAATCGTAAGACTTCCGACGCGCGCAAGGCCCTTAATCACGTAAGCTTGTTCCTCGAGGACTGCTGACGCGCCGACAATCGTTGCATCGATCATCTTTCCTGGTTCAACCACGTACTCGGCGCGCAAATTCCGAATCGTCGTAATCACATCCTGAATCAACTTCATGTCCTTCTCAGCGCCTTCATTGATACCACTTTCACTCTTTGGCCACGGGGCGATCATCAAGAACTCGGTATTGCCCATTTCTTTCCAAATCACTTCGGTCACAAATGGTAGGAACGGGTGCCACAATTTAAGAATGCGCTCCAAGAGATAAGAAAGCATCTCATCTTTTCCTTGCTCGACCTTGGCCATCTCCAAATACCAATCAGCAAAGTCACTCCAGGTAAATTCCCTGAGCACTTCCGTCGCCAGAGAAAAGTCATACGATTCCATGAGCTTGGTAACGTTGACAACTGTAGATTCGTATCGCGACAAGATCCATTGATCAGCCATCGTCTTTGGTTGAACGCTTTCAACATGGTGCCACGTGGTAGTCGTCAAAATGAACCGGGAAATGTTCCAGAGTTTGTTAACAAAATTTCTGGCACTTTCCACTTTCTCCATTGAGAAGCGTGAATCATTCCCAGGAGTATTGCCACTGGTCACACTCAAACGCAAAGCATCGCAGCCATAATTCTCAATGACTTCAATCGGATCAATCCCATTCCCCGCTGACTTGGAAAACTTCACCCCATGTTGATCGCGAAGCAGGCCATGAATATAAGCATCCTTAAATGGAATCTGCTCCAAGGCATACGTGCTCATGAGGATCATGCGCATGAGCCACAAATATAAAATCTCATAGCCCATGGTGATCCAAGTGGTTGGATGAAACTCCTTTAGCTCTTTGGTGGCTTCAGGCCAACCAAGCGTCGAGAAGGTCCATGAGCCAGAACTAAACCAGGTGTCGAGGGTGTCCGGGTCTTGCTCCCACCCTTCCACAGCGGGGGCTTCATTGCCAACAAAGATTTCTTCCCCGCGGTACCACACCGGGATGCGATGCCCCCACCAAATTTGGCGCGACAAACACCAGTCACGCAAATTCTCGACGCGATCCAGATACATTTTAGTGCAGCGCTCGGGAGTAATAGTGACTTTTTGATTTCCATCCCCGCCAAGTCCCGTAGTCACCGCTTCGCGCATTAAGTCACGCAACGTTTTCCCGCGTCCAGGAATTTCTTTATTCACATCAAGCCACCATTGCGTCATTGGCAAGGCTTCGATCACATCACCATAACGATCAGAAGTGCCAACGTTCTGAACAATCTCTTCTGGTTCTTTCACCATGAGTCCCTCTGACTGGAGCCAAGAGACAAATCTCCCCCGTGCTTCTTCGACAACAAGTCCTTGATACGATTTTCCTGCTTCTTCGGTCATGCATCCATTTGTACCGATGACGGGAATAATTTCGATCGGCTCACCCTTGGCTTTTTGTTTTTCATACATGCTGAAGTCGATAGCGCTATGAGCCGGGGTAACACCGAGGGCCCCCGTACCAAACTTCGGATCGACACCCTCATCGGCAATCACACGAATGTTACGAGGGGCAGCTGCACCAACATCCACAGTAAATGTCTGTCCAATATACTTTTGATAACGCACATCATCAGGATGAACAGCCACAGCTGTATCCCCAAGCTTGGTTTCTGGCTGTGTTGAGGCGATGGCGATTGGAAAATCCTTACTGTATTTGAAGGTATACAAAATAGACGTCCGCTCCACATGTACAATTTCGTCATCTGAGCATGTAGATTGTCCTTTTGTGGACCAGTTAACAACGCGATAACCTCGGTAGATCAATCCATCGTTATACATCCGTCGGAAGAGTTCATTAACTGCCGCATTGCGAGAAACATCAAACGTGTAGGCAAGGCGTGACCAATCACAACTTGCACCCATTTTTTTCACCTGACTCAAAATCGTGACCCGCGACTGCTCTGCGAACGTCCGAATTTTTTCAACCAACCCTTCGCGGCCCAATTCCTGTCGCGGATTCTTCATCCCCTCTTTCATGAGCATCTTCTCCACTTTCGCTTGAGTAGGGATGGCAGCGTGATCTGTACCTGGAATGTAGAGCGTCTTTTTGCCGCACATGCGTTGGTAACGGACCATCGCATCGGTCAACGAATCTTCGAGGGCATGTCCCAAGTGCAAAACACCGGTCACATTTGGCGGAGCCATGGCAATCGAAAATGCTTCCTTGCGCTCCCCCGGCAACTTGTCCGGATTAAACAACCCGCTTGCCTCCCAGGCAGCGTAAACGGCATCTTCGTGAGCCTTCGGATCGTAGGCTTTAGGCATTTCCTTATCTCGCATAGTGAAGGCAGTGTAGCCGGAAAAGCCCGTTAAATCAACCACCCCTTGACGGTCGTTCCGAGCCGTGGCAAGATGGCTGATCCCATGCTTGTCTCTTATTCTCCCTCTTACGACAAGTGGCATGCCGCTCACCGACCGCCAACAACTGACTGAGATGATCAAGCGCAGTACCCGACCGCTCCTCGTGCTCCCCGAGCATGCTGGCGTCGATCACTTTTCCGCTGCCTTTGGTCTTCACGGTGCTCTCAAAAAACTCGACAAGGCTGTGACGATTGTCACCTCTGCGCCGACTCCGAAGAGCATTGCCACTCTTTCTGATCATCCAGAAGTTTTTTCTGATATTCCTTCGCTCCATGATTTGGTGATTGAGGTTGATTTGTCTGCCAATGAGATGGAGGCCTTCAAGCATCACACCGAGCCCGGTAAGTTAAAAATTCATCTGACGCCAAAGGCCGGGATGTGGAAGCAGGAGCACGTTACCGTTTCGCCGTCACAGTATCGCTATGATTTAGTGATTTGCCTTGGAGCCCAAGACTTGGCTTCGTGCGGACAGCTCTTCCAGACTTACCCAGACTTTTTCTTTAAGACGCCGATTTTGAATATTGATCACTCCCCTGCAAACGAACACTTTGGGCATGTGAATGCCGTTAACGTGACTGCCACCTCGTGCGGCGAGGTTTGCCACGAAATTTTGCTGCAAATGGATCCGGCTCTTCTTGATGAGCACATCGCCACCCACTTCTTGCGGGGAATGATCTCGAAAACTAAGAGCTTCAAAACGCGCAACGTGACGCCAAAGACCTTGGAGGTGGCAAGCCAACTTCTTGAGGCCGGTGCTCGCCGCGAAGAGATTATTCATCATCTCTACCGCACGCGCTCAGTGGCAACGCTCCGCCTGTGGGGCCGCGTTCTTGCGCGACTTAAAACCGATGAAACACGCGGCCTCGTGTGGAGCCTTCTCTCAGCCCAAGACTTTGTTCATGCTGGAGCCGAAGAAGCCGACTTGCCAGAAGTCATTGATGAACTGATCGCCATGAGTCCGGAAGCTAATACGATTGTTCTTCTTTACGAAAATAAGGAACACGCCATTGTGGGTATCGTGCGGACCCATCCGCCCGTTCATGCTACAGAGATCCTAAAAACGCTGTCCCCTAAGGGTAACAACGAAGAAGCGCACATTCATCTTTTAAATACTTCCCTTATCGAAGCGGAACGGCGCATTTTAGAACTCATTCCAATGGTTTAATAAACGAATTCTTTTAGAGAAAGGTCGGTGGGGTTGCTGCTACGTCGGATTGGGTAGTACCGATAGTCTCCAAAACAATTAGATTGAACAATAACTGGCGTCAATCGAGTTGAATTTAGTGTTAAAGAGATACCTTCTCAAATGCACTTTTCTAGACATGTCCAATATCCAGCCAGAATCAGTCCATAAAACACCCAAGAAAGGTCCATAAATAGTCCACGTGGTAAAACCCGCCTGGAGGAGGCAGGTGATCTACTACCCTGCAAACCAGCCACGGACAAATATTCTTTTAAAAGAAGATGGTTAATTTGTGATAGAATGCTTGGTATGTGGGGGAAATGCATTTGCACACAGTTTCAGAACGAGCCGAGCTTCGGTGGGTCGATGACTTCTTAAAGTCCTATCCTGGAGCCGAGCTTTTTTTGGTTGGCGGCGCTGTCCGTGATCTTCTGTTAAATCGCCCGACCAAAGATTTTGATTTTGTTATTGCTGGCTTACCAGCCACTCAGCTCGAAGAGTATTTTCGAACGTTGGGCAGTTTAGATTTAGTCGGCGAGCGCTTTGGTGTCTATAAGTTTCAATACAAAGAGTTCGACTAGATCGACATTGCCCTTCCGCGCACCGAAACTCCGACCACTGACTCAGCTGGGGGATACAGAGAATTTGAGGTCGACGCCCGGATGGACCTGCCGATCGAAATGGACTTGGGCCGCCGTGACTTCACTGTGAATGCCATGGCTTACAATCTGCGCACCAAAGCGCTTATTGATCCTCACAGTGGTCGACGCGATCTTGATGCCAAACTTCTGCGCGCGGTTGGCAATCCTGAAGAGCGCCTGCGCGAGGACTTAACACGCATGCTGCGCGCGATCCGTTTTTCCTGCAGCCTTGCCCTTCATATCGAAGAGCAAACATGGGCAGCGATTCAAGATCTCGCTTCCCACATTAACGACCAACGGAGTGATGAGTGGGTCGTTGCTCGGGACATGATCGGCCGAGAATTTTTGAAATCTTTTTTCCACGATCCCGCCTGCACATTGGTAAAATATCAAAATGCCGGATTGTTCCCAATGCTCTTCCCGGGCTTTGATGGCAAGGCGGCGCTTGAACTTACCAGCGACGCGGCAGGATTATCCCCCCGCCTCTTGGTAGCCCTTCTGCTGACAACAGCTGACCCAGTTGAAGGCCGGCATCTTGCCGAAGCGTATCGCTTCTATCAATTCCCCAAGGCTTCGCGCTTTCACATCGACCTCGAAGAAATCATGTGGCTCATTCGCTCGAGCCAAGCACTCTCTATTGTGGAAGATCCCGGGGCCATGCCTGGCTCCCTCTTTGAACGCCTATTCCTTGGAGAAAAAAGCGAGGACTTGCTGAGCCTCATGCAGCTGAGTCACGCCGCCCCAGAACAAAAAATCACTGCCGTCCGTGAGCGGATAGCAGAGATTCGTGCCCGGCTTGGTGAAGATATTCCTGATCTTGTCGGTGGCGAAGATCTTATTAAAGCTGGTCTGCAACCTGGACCAACCTTCCGGGCAATGATGACCAAAATCCGCGACGCTCAGATTGCGGGCGAGATTTCCTCAAAAACCGAAGCGCTAGATTACCTCAAAACTCTGTTATAGATGGTCACAAACATCCCGGCGAACACCCATGGCCACAAAAATCCTTGCACAAGCGCGACCACAATCCCGGTCGCGTTTAGTGTTTGATAGCCTGGATACAACGTCTGGAGCCACAGGGTTTGAAATTGTCCGCCCGGCGAATCGCCAAGCAAATACATATGGACCAACATGAGCACAGTCAAAAACTCCCATGAGATACTCGCGGCCCATCCGGTAGCTTTTAACGAAAGGGGTTGCATATTATGTCGTTGATTTCTGAGTTAAAAAGCTGATGTGCACGATAAGCAAAGCCGCTTGTACCCAAAACATGATCATATTAACTCCCGCGGTCGATGGACTCATCCAGCCAGCGGCGAAGTAAAAGGTAGCGCTCATGAACATGCCGCCAACCAGAGCCAAGACAAGAATGGCGCGCGCCCAAGTTTCAAGCTGCACGGAGCGGCTCAACCAAAAAATAACAAGCGAAGCAATGAGGGCAACACCCACGGCCAGCTCTCCCCACTCGATCGCGTAGCCTAACGCTAAGGCATTCTCTGTCGCCCCGCCAAGCAAAAATTGCTTCATCCACGGCAGTGGATTGTTGGCGGCAAATACTCCCAATGTTTTCCCAAGCCCCGTCGCAAATGTACCTCCTTCGATTTTACCGAGCCCTCCATGAAGCCATTCGTATCCAATGACGGCTTGGATCGCATACAACCCGCAGAGAGCCGCGCCTGGATTCAGAGCGTGTTTTGAAAAAAACTTCATAACAAGAGCCTAAACATTATTCATTAAAAATAGCCACTAACGGGCCTGTACATGTCGTCGACTCCGATCCCGAGCCCTCAATGGTTTGCTGAGCCGAGGTGGTGAAATCGATCGTGTTATCAAACGTGCACGTCATTGGCTGATTGACCCAAGCCGGATTAGGATTGGTGGGATACATGACCGTCATCGAGCAGCCGCCCTCGACGGGCCCGATGATTTCATATGAGAAGGACACAAATCCTAAATCAGAGACGAGCTTGGCCGGCTCACAGGCAGCGAACTTGGCTTCAAAACAATTCTCATCTCCACAATTAACTGTGGTGGTCGTCACAATCCCGTTTTCTGTCGCGAGGGATCCGTCACCAAGCGGGTTATAACCATTCGTAACTTCTTCGCCGTCGGAATAGCCATCATGATCAGTATCGGATACCGAAACATCGGTGCCGTAGGTGGCTTCTTGTTCAGTGGTTAAACCATCGTTATCAGCATCCACACTCGTCTCCACTCCGGCAGTAGTGTTCGCGGCGACTTCAGCCGAGGGTCGATCTGAACAACCAGCACCCACTAATACCAGTGCTAAAAACGGGAGAACAACGGATACACTTTTTATGTGATTCATAGAAACAGCTGAGACTCTTGGCAAAACAAGAGACTTGGGTTATCATGGCGCCTACGTGATTCATCCCGGGCGGTTAGCTCACTTGGTTAGAGCGCGGCATTGACATTGCCGAGGTAATTGGTTCGACTCCAATACCGCCCACCAAAAATTTCCAACCATTACGGTTGGGATTTTTTGTTGACGATCCAACTTTTGGAATTTGCTTTTGACACTTGGAGTAACACCGCGCCGACGATCAAGAGCAGAACGAACCCGATCACCCACGCACCAACAATGCCGACAATACCGCAGGTGAATTGTTCAAGCCATAACTGCCAGGTAGGCAAAGCATTAAGTGCGGCGGGCGGATGACAAGCAATCAACTCAGGTCGCGAAAAACGAATTCCCGACCACGCTGCAAGCACTCCCATTCCAACTGCAGACAATGAAAACAAACAACCAAATCGCGCGCGGTGAATCCGGCCCATACGCAGAATCGCGACGATCGAAAAAATTACCCCACCAAAGATCCAGTACAAAAAGGCCCAGAGCAAAGACAACCCGATAAGAAATGGCATCATAGTGACGTGATGATAGCACGATTACGGACGAACAAACAGAATCGTGAGCACGGCAAGACCAATCGCGCCCACTAATAACCCTAGCCCACCGAGCACAAATTCATATTCCCGCTCCCGAAATGCCATGTACAATACGTAGCCAGCGGCAACGAGCGCAAACAACACTAATAACCAGAATGCCATAGTACCCTTGAGTCTAAAGCAAAAATGTGCCAGAATCAACCGCACAGGCCCGTAGCTCAGTTGGTTAGAGCGCCGAGCTTATACCTCGGTGGTCGATGGTTCGAGTCCATCCGGGCCTACCAGTAGCTCCCTTACCGGACAGACTCTCGCTCGGACTCCGGCCGTCGTCCTCACTTTCGTCTGTCCGCCGGTCGCTTCTGTTCGACTTCGTCGAACAGCTGGAATATGAAGAAAGAATACGAAATACTTTACGAAGATAAAGACATCTTGGTGGTTAATAAACCCGCCGGTCTTTTGGTGCACAAGGTTGAAGGGAAAGATGAAGAGACCTTGGCTGATCTGCTCGTCAAAGATTATCCGGAGTTAAAGAGCGTTGGTGATAAACCCGAGCGCCCAGGGATTATTCATCGCCTCGACAAATTTGTTTCGGGCGTGATGGTTGTTGCCCGAACCCAAGAAGCGTTCGACTTCATGAAGGCGCAGTTCAAAGAACGGCGGATGAAGAAAGAATATATCGCTCTCGTGCACGGTCACATGCCCCGCCCGGTCGATACCATCAAATTGAAAATCGCCCGCTCGCGCGAAAAGGCGCGAATGGTCGCGCGACCCGAAGGCCAAGAAGGTCGCGACGCGGTGACTCATTACGAAGTGACGGATACGTTTAAGAACTACGATTTACTTCGGGTGCAAATTGAAACAGGCCGCACCCACCAAATTCGCGTGCACATGCACGCCCTGGGCCATCCCCTTGTTGGTGATCCTTTGTACAAAATCAAACGCATCAAATCCAAAGAACTTGCTGATCGCGTCTTTCTCCACGCCGCCAAACTCACACTCACGATGCCATCCGGTGAAACAAAAACATTTGAAGCTCCCATGCCCGAAGAGCTGGTCAACTTTTTACCAACTCTTGCTCGCACCTAACCTATGATCATTGCTGTCTCCGGACTTGCCGGCTCGGGCAAATCGACCATTGTAAAAAAACTGGCTGATCATTTTAGTCTGCCACAGTATTCTGTCGGAGCGCTCCGTGGCAAAATGGCTCTGGAGCGAGGGATGACCATTGAACAGTTGAATGCGCTCGGCGAACAGGAAGCGTTCACTGAT
>JBBUGS010000035.1:0-3717 GCA_038056005.1 Patescibacteria group bacterium | reverse complement strand
TATTTACTCGCTCGTTGTTTCGTTCACGCTCTAATCGATTATGGCCGCAGAAGAACTGCACGCCGCTACAGAAGCTGTTGAGGCCACTGGAGGCATTGGGGCCTTGGGACTCAACGCTAAAATTTTCATTGCCCAGCTGATCAATTTCACGATTGTTTTGTTGGTTCTTTGGAAGTGGGCTTACAAGCCGATTATGCGGCTTTTGGAGGAACGTCAGGTGAAGATTGAAAAGTCCGTGAAAGATGCCGAAGAGATTGAGAAGCGGGTCACATCCTTGGCCGGTGAGCGCGAAGAGGTGTTGAAAGCCGCTAAAGCGGAAGCGCAAGCTGTGGTTGATGAAGCCATGGCGACCGCCGATGTGCGCAAAGCCGAAATGATCGACAAAGCCAAGCGCGAAGTTGAACGGGTGATCGTCCAAGGCAAAGCGCAACTGAACGCCGAGCGCGAAGCCATGGTGCGTGAAGCGCGCAAAGATTTGGTTGAAGTCGCTCTCGCCGCTACCAAGCGGATTATTGGCGAGGAAATGAACGAGAAAAAAGCGGCCTCGCTGGCCGAAGAAGTGGTCCGCAAAATGACTTAAGTTATGAAAATCACAGCCCGACAATACGCGAGCGCTCTTATGAGCATGACCGATGGAAAATCGGACAAAGCCTTAGAGTCGGCTGTGCACGAATTCGTTGCATCTCTAGCCCTCCGGCAAGAAATGCACCGCTGGCGCGAGATCGTGCGCGCTTTCGACAATGCCTGGCGCCGCACCCATGGCGCGTCCGAAGTAACCTTAACGACCGCCTTTCCGCCATCAAAAAAACTGCTCGAAGAAATCGAGAAGGCTTACCCCGACGCATCAGTGAAAAGCGAAGTGCGTCAGGAGTTGATGGGCGGAGCGATCCTTCAAGTCGACGATCGTCGGTTTGATGGCTCGGTGCTCGGGCAGCTGTCGAAACTGCATGATCAATTAGTTGGATAAATTATGTCTAAAGATGCAATCATTGACGCGTTGAAATCGGAAGTGGCTTCGTTTGAACGCAAAGCCAAAGAAGAAACCGTAGGACGGGTGATCTCGATCGGAGACGGCATCGCCCGCCTCTCTGGTTTGTCTGATGCTAAGGCTTCAGAAATGTTGGAGTTTCCGGGTGGCACAATCGGACTGGTGTTGAACTTGGAAGAAGAAACCGTCGGAGCCATTTTGCTCGGCGAATACGCCCATATTAAAGAAGGCGACATTGTGAAATCGACCGGCGAAATTTTGTCGATCGCGGTGTCGGATGATTTGGTCGGTCGGGTGCTGAACGGGATCGGTGAGCCTATTGATGGCAAAGCCGCGATCAAATCAAAAATGCGCATGCCAGTTGAGCGCATTGCCCCAGGCGTCATGGCTCGTCAGCCAGTCGACACTCCACTCCAAACTGGGATCAAAGCCATCGATGCCATGATTCCAATTGGTCGTGGTCAGCGCGAGTTGATCATCGGTGATCGTCAAACAGGTAAAACCGCCGTTGCGATTGATACCATCATCAACCAAAAAGGGTTAGTTGTGAAATGTATTTATGTGGCAATTGGGCAGAAGGAATCGAAAGTGGCGAAGATCGTGGCTAAGCTCGAAGAAGCTGGCGCCATGGAATATACGACGATCGTTTTGGCTGGTGCATCGGACCCTGCGGCCATGAGCTACATCGCGCCATATGTTGGCTGTACGATTGGTGAATACTTCATGGAAAAAGGTGAAGATGCTTTAGTGATTTACGACGACTTGTCGAAGCACGCCTGGGCGTATCGCGAAGTGTCGTTGTTGCTCCGCCGCCCGCCAGGTCGTGAAGCGTATCCTGGTGACGTCTTCTACTTGCACTCACGTTTGCTGGAACGTGCCAGCCGTATGAGCGAAAAGCAGGGCGGAGGGTCTCTGACTGCTTTGCCGATCATCGAAACCCAAGCCGGTGACGTCTCGGCGTACATTCCCACCAACGTGATCTCGATCACCGATGGTCAGATTTTCTTGGAATCAGATTTGTTCTACAAAGGTATTCGTCCAGCGTTGAACGTTGGTATCTCCGTTTCCCGCGTGGGTTCGGCTGCACAAACAAAAGCGATGAAGAAAGTCTCCGGTAAGATGCGATTGGACTTGGCGCAGTTCCGTGAACTTGAAGCCTTTGCGCAGTTTGCTACGGACTTGGATGAAATCACTCGCAAACAAATTGAACGTGGTCGCCGTACTGTGGAAATCTTGAAGCAAGGTCAATATTCGCCAATGGCGTTCGAAGAACAGGTGGTGGTGATCTTTGCGGTGGTCAACGGATTGCTCGATGGCATTGATGTGGCGAAGATCCGGGATTGGGAAAAGGGTTACTTGCACTTCATGATGTCGCAAAAATCTGATCTTCTGAAAACCATTCGCGAAAGCGGCAAGTTGGAAGACGCAACGATTGAAGAACTCAAAAAGACGGTTGAAGAATTTAACAGTCAGTTCGTCGCTTAAGTATGGCCGTGAATCCACGCACAATTCGGGGCCGCATCAAGTCGGTCAAGAACACCAGGAAGATCACCAAAGCAATGGAGCTGGTGGCTGCTTCGAAAATGCGTCGCGCGGTCTCTTCTTTGCTTGGTACTCGACCGTACGCCGGCTTGGCTTGGGAAACAGTGCGATCGGTGGCGAAGATTACAGATCCGTCGATGCACCCACTTTTAGCGCCACGCAAGGAAATCAATAAAGTTTTGTTTGTGTTGATTACTTCGGATCGTGGGCTGTGTGGTGGTTTCAATGCGCGCATGTTGAAGGAAGCCATGAAAACACTGGCAACGTATGGCAGCACTGCCGTGGAAGTCATTACGGTCGGGAAGCGCGGGGCAGACACGATGCGTCGCGTTGGTAAACCGATTGTGGCGAGCTTTGTGGACCTCACTAACAATCCAAAATATTCTGACATCCGTCCGATTGCGCGATTGGTGCTCGAGGAATATCAGAAAGGCACGTACGACAAAGTGGTTATGGGCTATACCGACTATATTTCCGCCCTCACACAAGTGCCGAATCTGGTTCAACTCTTACCGCTGACCACGATCGACATTTCTGAGCCAACGACCAAGCACGAAGAAGTTACAACCACCGAATACGTCTTCGAGCCAAGTCCGATGGAAGTCCTCGACGCCCTGTTACCAAAGATTGTCGAAACCAAAGTTTGGCAAGCACTCCTTGAATCGGCCGCCTCAGAACACTCTGCCCGCATGATGGCGATGCGGAACGCCAGTGAAGCCGCCGGCGACATGATCGACTCCTTAACCTTCACCTTTAACCAAGCTCGGCAAGCTGGCATCACCCGCGAGATCGCCGAAATTTCGAGCGGTAAAGCCGCACTTGAATAATATGACCAAAGGAATTATTGCCCAGATCATCGGTCCGGTGGTGGACGTTCGTTTTGAAGGGGAGTTGCCCGCGATTTTGTCGGCTTTGACTATTGAGCGCAAAGATCAAGCGCCGCTTACTCTTGAAGTTGCCCAACACGTCGGCAACAGCATGGTGCGCACCGTGGCTATGTCCTCGACCGATGGCTTGATGCGCGGACTCGAAGTGACCGCGACAGGGAAGCCGATCAGCGTGCCTGTTGGCGAAGCTACACTCGGGCGCATGTTTAACGTGACCGGCGAGCCAATCGACGGTAAAGGTCCGGTGAAAGCAAAAGAGATGTACCCGATTCACCGTCCGGCTCCAGATTTCACCGAACA
>JBBUGS010000034.1:0-3844 GCA_038056005.1 Patescibacteria group bacterium | reverse complement strand
GATGAGCCACCAGTCGAAGTATAGGCTACATGATCAACGGGCACCATGCCAAGCATTTTCAAGTGCGTAGTGACCCGATCAACTGATTGTTTTTGCGCCACTTGATACTCCAATTGTTCATTCTGAATCTGCAAATCAGCGATCCGTTTCTCCAGTGCTTTCATTTCAAACCCTTTCGACGACGAGTGGTTGACTTGCGCAATATGCGCGATGCCGATCACTAAAATGAGTGCAACGACGACGGCATTAAGGACTGGCATCGTTGGTTTGATGTGGGTGTTGAATTTCATAGCCTCCTACCCGTTCGGCCACGCGAAGTTTTGCACTTCGGCTTCGTGGATTTATTTTTATTTTCTCTTCGGTCGCGGTGAGCGGACGTTTGGTGAGTATTGCCAGTTCCTTGCCTTGATGCGCCTTCATGAATTGCTTCACGGGCCTGTCTTCAAGGGAGTGGAACGATATGACCGCAAGTCTGCCTCCAACGGCTAAGGTGTCGAGCGTTTGTGGCAGTGTTTGTTCGAGCTCACCGAGCTCGTTGTTCACCGCAATGCGCAACGCTTGAAAGACACGAGTGGCTGGATGTAATGGACCAGTGCGCTTACCAATAATGTTTGCGAGCTCCACGGTTGTTTGGATGCGCTTTATTTGGCGAGCTTCAACGATCCTTTCGGCGATCTTGTGGGCATGTCGCTCCTCTCCGTATTTTCGGAAGATGCTTCCGAGTTCTCCGACGCTCCAGGTGTTCACGATCTCTTCCGCTGTAATCCCCGATCGTGTGTCATATCTCATGTCCAAAGGTCCTTCGCTCTGGAAAGAAAATCCACGGGTTGGATCTTCGATGTGTACAGAGCTGAAGCCAAGGTCCAATAAGATGCCGTCAACTTGAGTAACTCCGAGATCATACAATTGCTGTTTGAGAGTCCCGTACGAATCATGAATGAAGGTCACGCGCTCGCCGAACTTCGCAAGATTTTTTTTCGCTTGCGCTAAGTTGTTGGCGTCGCGATCAAAGGCAATCAGTTTTCCATTCGGCCCAGTCTTTTCGAGAATGAGTTTGGCGTGGCCTCCGAGCCCCACCGTGCCATCAACAAAAGTCTGGTTGGGCATAGGATCCAACCAGTGCATCACTTCGTTTGCTAAAACGGGGATGTGGTTCATAACCCAAGCTCACCGAGCTGTTCAGCAATTCCCACCGCCGCGTCTTCATTCGTTGCCTGATATGTCTCCCACTTGGCCTTGTCCCAAAGTTCAAGGCGGTTGTAGAGACCAGCGACAACAATTTGTTTGTCGATCGTAGCGTACGCTCGGAGATACTCGGGGATGACGATGCGTCCCTGTTTATCGAGCTCCACGTCCATGGCACCCGCAAGCATGAGTCGGGCGAAGGCACGTGAATTAGCTCGCCCCAGGGGCAAACTAGCAAGACGTTCTGCCAGCTTCCCCCACTCCTCCAGGGGAAACAGGAACAGCGATCCGTCAAGACCCCGAGTAATCACAGCTCCCTTCGACAAGTCAGCCCGAAACTTAACTGGCACTGCCAGTCGGCCTTTGTCATCGAGAGTGTGTTGATATTCTCCGAGAAACATATTCTGGACTCAGGGTTGGCTTTCCGGTCAGGGGCTTTTGTTTTTGTTTCCGGCACGGCGCAGGTACAAAAATAAGGATTGCCCGTTTTGAGCTATCCCCACTTTCACCCACGTCACTACCCGATGACTCCATTCTATACCACTTAAATACCCTGTCAAACCATTTATGTGGATAACTTAACTTCAAAAGACGCTTTCGATTCCTTTTAGAGAAGATCGGGCTGGCGGGTTGTGCTGGAGTATTGAGTTTTGGTGGCTTCCAGATGGCATGTTCTAATTTGTGGCCGTGTGTGGCCTTCCTGTGATCGCCTGTGATCACCCTGTAGCCGTAGGCGGCCACAAATTGGAAGGTGGTCTATAAGACCCTGCCAACTTCAGTACAACCCAAGGCTCTACATCTCTTAAAAGAATCCCTCTGTGCCCTTCCCTTTTATAATTTCAAAATGTTATAGTTGAAGCACTCCACAGCGAACTGATTTGGGCTAAATTTGTCTCATGAGCTTAGAACACGCGCTCCCTTGGGAACGCGCCGAGAGCTCCGCGGCTAAGTGAAACTCGGTACATGATCGGGAGCAATCTCGTTCCATGGCCGAGGTACACGCTCCTTCACGGGATATACCCGCCTGCAATGAGCCAAATTCAGTGCGCAGTGGAGTTTTGATTTTGTTTAAAAATGTGAACACCCGCCTCGGTCGAGCGAAGCGGCGTGCTCGGATCCGGGGCGGGTGCGGGGAGGCAGGAACGCGGCCGTTCAGTCCGCGATCGGGGCGAAGGCGAAGTGGAGGGTGACGTCGCCGGCACCGACGGCCTCGTAGCCCCACTTGACCCCGCCGAAATGCTCGGCGAAGCAGGTGCGGACCGCCTCTGGAGTATAGGGGTTCGGAACGCCGGGGCTGATCTCGCCCGCGAAGCCTGCGAACGTCCCGCTCTTCACCGTGACCGCACCGATGATCCCGTACTCGGCCGAGAACCCGGCGGTGCTGATGACGCACGGCTGGAAGTCGGCGGTGTGGTTGTCGCGGAGGATGCGAGCGAGCATGTTGATCGTGCCGTCACCCTCCGGGTTGTAGACCACGAAGCGATAGGTCGGGGTGCCGGCGACGGCGAAGAGGGCGAGAGCGAGGAACATGGAGACCTCCGGGGGTTGCAGTGCGCCGTGTGGTAGAAAACGGCAGCTGATTAAAGTATAGCAAAAGAAAGCCCAAGTCAAGCCCTTGGATCAAAAAGTGAACGTTTTCCTCGTAACTTACGATGATAACTGACCGCAAAACGGTGGGACTCGTCGCGGACGCGCTGGAGAACTTCTTTATTAGTTGTGGCCGCCCGCTTTAATTCTTTATTAGACTCATCCAGCACCAGCACGTCTTGTTTACGATCATAGCCCTTGGCCAGGCCAACAATTGGGACTTTCAGACCCAGTTCATCCAACACTTGCTGCACGCGGCCAACTTGACCTTTGCCACCATCGATGACCATCAACTCTGGCAGAGGCCAAGACTTTTCCTGCCGCGCTGCACGAACTAGTCGACGACGCAAAACTTCTTCCATCATCGCAAAGTCATTGGCACCGATCACGGTTTTAATTTTAAACTTGCGATACTCACTTTTGTTTGGCTTACCATTTTCAAACACCACCATCGAACCAACAGCCGACGTGCCAGAAATATTGCTGATGTCATAGCCTTCGATGCGACCCATGATGTCGACGTACTCACGACTCAAGCGCACATACGGCAACGGCTCATCATGTTTCACGAGCGCGACATCCTGAATATGGGTCAACGCGAAAATCTTTCGCTTCAAATCTGCGGCGCGTTCAAATTCCAAATGCTTGGCCGCCATTTGCATTTCCCGTTTCATTTGTCGCACCACTCTCTCTTTCTTGCCCTCAAAAAATAACATCAGCTGACGAATGATACGCCCGTACTCGCGTTTGCTGATCTCGCCCGTACACACGCCCGGACATTGCCCGAGGTGACGGTAAAAACAGGAATTGGTCTTCCCTGTCACCGAAGGCGGCTCACACGTTGACCAGGGAATGCTCTTGCGAATCAAATCAAGCGCGAGCTTCAACGAATGCCCGCTCGTATACGGACCGTAAATCACTTTGAACTTGCGACCAGCTTTGAGCGACAGGTGCGGAGAAAACGGATCGATTCCCAAACGCTCCAAATCAAGCCCGCGCATGAACACGGGCTTTGGGAAATCTTCGCTAGTGATCGCCAAATACAAAAAACTTTTATCATCGCGCTGCAAAA
>JBBUGS010000033.1:0-25296 GCA_038056005.1 Patescibacteria group bacterium | reverse complement strand
CACTAACGGCTGCGGCAACAACTCGCGCGTTTCGCGGGTGGCGTAACCGCTCACAATCACGGTACCATCAGACCCCTGCGTATTGTGCGAAGCGCCATGGGGTTGGACATCTAAATTTACAAACGGCTCGATGTCGTCGGTGTAGCCAATTTCCCGATAAACGTTCTTGGCCAGATCGCCAGCATCGAAGTCAGCATCGGAACACACCTGGCCGCCAATGGTCAGCATGCCGTGCGAACCCATCACCGAAATGTCGATGCGAGCTTCTGGATCGCGACGCAAATATTCGTCGACGAGAGCGTCGGCAATTTGGTCGCAAGCCTTGTCTGGATGGCCTTCAGTTAAGGCTTGTACTACCTTCATAGAGATCGGCATGGTAGCATAAATTCAGTATTAAACAAGGCACTCTATGAATGACGAAATGGCCCCAAATTCGACCCCGGAGACGCCTAAACAAAAAGGCGCGGGCTGGCTATGGGTGGCCCTTATTGTCATCGTCGTCGCCGGCGTCCTTTACCTGACCCAGCAAAAAGCTCCGAGCGACAGCGAATCAACCAATACAGCAACAGAGACCCCTGAAGTTAAGGATATTCCGGTTACGCCGAGTCTTGTGAATAAACCGACGGGCGTGCCGGCTGGATCGCTCTTTGGCTTGGAATGGAAGGTTGATGCCGCTGAACAAACCTTTGCGAGCGAGACTGGCCTTGCCTGGGATATGACCTCACACCCAGGGCCGATTAGCACAGATGTTGCCCCCAACGCTTCGGCTTATCCGAACACCACTAAAGGCTACCAAAATGGCTTGTTTGAGGTGCCAGGATCGTTTGAAGATAACTTGAAATTAGAAGAAAGTGCCGGCGGCCAGGCAATGTACCTGCGAGTGTTCGCCACCGTGGCTGGCCACACCTATTGGAGCGATGAAATTTCGATCGGGGTGAAGGTCAAAAACGCCACTGGTGGCGGGAGTTAATCGACTTATCCACATTTGACACTTGCGTTCGGTTTTTGTTCGGCGTATCGTACGAACATAAACCGAACGCAATTTGTTTTATGCAGCTCACTAAAAAACAATCAGAGATCCTTGCCTTCATCCGCGAACACATTGAAGAGCAAGGTTACGCCCCGACCTATCGTGAGATCGCAGAGGCCTTCGAACTCTCCTCCCCCGCCACTGTACACCAGCACGTGCAGACCTTGATTGAGAAAGGGCACCTCAAAAACGGTGACGATGGCGAGGCGCGCTCGCTCGAGCTCGTGTCTCCGCTCCAATCGATGCCGGTGGCGATGGCGATCTCTTTGCCGCTCGCTGGACTCATTACCGCCGGCGAACCTATTGAAGCGGTTGAAGAACGGGAAGCGATTGCGGTGCCGAGCGACTTTGTGATGGATGCCGCCAACTCGTATGTGCTCAAAGTAAAAGGGCGCTCGATGATCGAAGATGGCATTTTTGATGGAGACTTTGTGATCGTCGAACGCAACCCATCACCAAAAAACGGCGACATTGTCGTAGCTCTGCTCGACAACGCGTACGCCACGCTTAAACGTTTCTACCGCGAAGCCAATAGTATTCGTCTCCAGCCAGCCAACAGCACCATGCAACCAATCATCGTTCAAGGCAATTTGAATATTCAGGGGGTTGTTAAAGGAGTGATTCGGAAATTCGCCACGGTGTAGAGAGAAAATCCAGACGTTCGTTGAAAACGGTTGTTTTGTGTACTCAAATTACTAATTACTTATTTTGAATCTCTATGTCAGACACAACCCTCCGCTACTACGACTTCACCATGGCGTATATTCCAAATAAGTCGATGCGTCGCGTCCAGCACGCCCGCAAGATGCTCCGCTTGCACACCAGCCGACGCAGATTCAAACAGTCAGTGCGCACCATTCTCTCAAAAGTGATTTAACTTCTATGTACGAATTCTTAGATGATCCCGTCGACGTCCTTGCAACCTTCACACGCAATCGCGTGCGGCCGCTGCGCATGCGCTGGCAAGATAAGACATACGACATCAAACGGGTCAATTTGATTCATACAGGGCGCGAAGGCACCAAACGTTTGTTCTACTTTTCTGTTTCTGATGACGCTAACGCCTTTAAGTTAAAGCTCGACCCCGAAATTCTCGAATGGCGGCTGGTAGAGTTGTACGCTGATGGATAAAAAAATCGCTTATTGCATCTGTTACTGAGAGCCCCCTCCTCCTGGTGCTTTCCGTAACAGATAACGATGAGCGATAGCCGTTTTTCCAGCCTTTTGCGGTCAATCAAAAGGCTGGGCCAAAAATATTCTTACTTGGCGTGGATTTGAATGACTTGTTGGGCGGTTAACAGGCGACCTTGGTACAACTCATTGGTTAAACGCTTGAGCTGGCGACTAACCCAGTCCGCTGAATCTGCTAATCCGACACGAAAATCAGTTAAACGTTCCTCTAAAAAGTCTCGAGTAACCATGGTGGCCTTTATGCTCGCAATCTCATCTCGCAGTTCTTGAATCTCAGGCAAAATAACCTGTTCTAAGGCATCTCCAACAATCTGTGGAACAGTGTCCTTGATAACCTCCTCCATCATCCCGCGCATCTGGTCTAGACCACGACTATCCAAAGCGGTCTGAACCACATTCTGAATCTCCTGTAAGTCGTTTTTATCGAGCATACCCTCCTGATTAAAATCTCTAAGATAGTCTACTCATACTGCCATAAATTTAGACAAAAGTCAACCCATTCTTGTGGACAAAATCATCATGCACATCGACATGAATTCGTACTTCGCGAGCGTGGAGCAGCAAGCGAATCCATTTTTGCGTGGCAAAGCGATTGGAGTTACAGGCAAGCGGTTTGATACCAATCGCGAGAACGAAGCGCAGCGGTCGATTATCGCCACTGCCTCGCGTGAGGCCAAGATGCAAGGCATCAAAACAGGCATGGGCACGGCAGAAGCCAAACGTCTTCTCCCTTCTTTAATTATTGTCCCCGGCGACCCAGAAAAGTATAGCGAAATCACCCACCGATTTGTAACCATGTTCCATGAGTTCACGAGCACGGTTCAGCAAACCAGTGTTGATGAGTGCTATCTAGACGTGACGCATGAAGCCAAAGATTATTTTGGTGCGACCATGATGGCCCAAGCAATTCGCGAGCAGCTAAGAGAAGTCTGTGGCGAAGCGATCACGGCGTCGATCGGTATTGGGCCAAATAAGTTGATCGCCAAGCTCGCGTCCGAGTCGCACAAACCCAACGGCCTCACGGTGGTGCCACCGCAAAAAGTGATGGGCTTTACTAATAAACTTCAGCTCAGAGACTTCTGCGGCATTGGTTGGCGGACCGAACGACATTTAGCAAATCTCGGCGTGACCACGGTCGAGGGACTCCGAAACTATCCTGTCGACGGACTCACCAGAGAATTCAAAAGTTGGGGGCTGTGGCTGCATGAAGCCGCGTACGGACGAGACAACACGCCAGTCATCGCGGACGACGAGCCGCAAAAGTCGATGGGGCATTCCTACACATTACCGAAAGATGTAGATGACCCCGAGACCCTCAAACGCACATTGCTGGGATTGGCGGATAAAGTTGCTTGGCGCTTGCGGCGCGATGGTTTTGCTGCTGGTCAAGTCAGCGTCTATTTCCATTTTGCTGATTTATCGGGCAACGGCCAGCAACAGCGCTTTCAAGAACCGACGGCGGATGGCCTCACCTTGTTCCGCACCGCTTGGAGTCTCATCGAACGTTGGTGGGACGGCACACCCGTGAGGCTCATTGGCATCACCGCCGGTATGCTTTCAAAAAAAGTAGATCAACAACCCTTATTTAAAAAAGAACAGAAATTACTTTCTGTTATTGATGCACTAGATCGTGTACAAAGTCGCTTCGGATCAAAGTCTTGGACCCGCGCTTCGCTGGTAGATGTTGAATTCAAAGCCCGCTCAAGCGGATGGCACTATGATCATGAACTTTAAAACTCTCCTTCAAGTACATGCAGATTCGGTCCGCTCTCACCGTCGCGTTCAATCGTCACCACAATTTTGGTGTAGTCTTTGAAATCTTTGTTGAATGGCCCATCCCAAACAAGAGCGTAGGTGCCATCCGCATTGGCATCCATTGTGCCCGTAGCAAAAAAATCAAACGGCTCGTCCCGTAGCAACCAACCTTCGTAATGCATGCCCTCTGGTGGAGGAGAAAGATGGGCCACAACGGTGTGATGGAACACATGATCTTGAATTTCACGACTCGCGACAGCCAAACCAACATGATCCACATTATACAAAGTGGCTTCCTCGCGGTCGCGGCGGGCAGGAGCTTGAACTGATGGATTGATGTTGTCTGTTCCCTCTGCTGTCGGAGACGCTTCTCCAAGACTATTTCTTGATTCGGCTTGGTGACGGAACCACACAAGTCCTAAGAAAAACAGCGCGACCGCGGCCGCAAACAGCAAAAACATTTTGGTGCGACTCGTACCGTGTGACGAGCGCCGTGGTCGGTGGTAAGAACCGTAGCGGCTATTCATAAATCATCTACACTGCTTAAAAATCCACTCCCAGGTGACTTCTTCGGCCGTTCGCCAAATGGATCAAGCACGATCACAGGGCCGTCATCAAATTCTTGCTCCGTCTGTGTCCATGAGCGTGCCGAGCTCGCCGCGCTGTGCGATCCTCCAAAAAAGGATGGCGTGTGTGAACGCTTCAAGCGCACCTCCTCAAGCAAGTTTTTAGGAATTTCGTCCAAAAACATCGATGGCTGGCGTATCTCCATTGTCTCATAGCCACTCATGATCGGGTAGGTCAAAAACAGTTGCTTGCGCGCACGGGTCGAAGCCACGTAAAACAACCGACGCTCTTCTTCAATGCCGCCCTCTTCACTAAGCGCCCGCGGATGCGGAAAGGCGCCATCGGTTAAATTGATCACAAACACCGCATCCCACTCAAGTCCTTTGGCTTGGTGAATGGTGGAGAGAACCATTTTTTCCTCCTCCACGATCCCCTCTTCGCGGACAGCGCCATAATCGTCTTTCAATGTCACCTCCTCAAGGAAGGTGGTGAGATCAGTATACTGCTCAGCAAAAATGGCAAACTGTTCAATATCTTCGAGACGATCAGCATAATTTGGATACTCGGCTTCGAGGTAATCTTGATAACTCGATCCGGCCACCGCGCGGATGAGCGATGATGGCAAACGGTCGGTACGGAGCATGCGCGCCAAGTTGTTGGCCAGGGCGCGCCAACCTGTTTCTGCGCGGGCGCCAACTTCACCAGGAGCGGACTCAAGGAGTTGATCAAGCGAATCATAACCTTGAGCGACATCAGCAATCTTCCCGGCTGTAACGGCCCCAATCCCGATTTGATGGGAAAGCACGCGAATCCAAGCCATCGAATCTTTGGGGTTGGCAACCAGACGCAGATAGGCCACGACATCTTTAATATGCGCGCGTTCAAAAAACTTCATGCCCCCGCGATATTCGTAGGGAATGTCGCGTCGAGCCAATTCCATTTCTAAAGCTTGTGAGTGATGGGCGGCACGGAACAAGACCGCGATTTCTTTGAGCGCCAAGCCCTCATCACGCAGCTGTAAAACTTGCTCAGCAATATATTGCGCCTCTTGGCGGTTATCTCCAGCCGGCACAAGTGATGGTTTCTCGAGTCCTGGGCGCACCGCTTTCAATTCTTTTTGAAACTGGTCAACGTTTTGTTGAATCACTGCGTTCGCGAGTCCTAAAATTTCTGGGGTCGAGCGATAATTGGTTTCCAAACGAAACACTTTGGCATTGCCGTAGACATCAGGAAATTTTAAAATGTTTTGAATCTCAGCGGCGCGGAAAGAATAAATCGATTGCGCGTCATCGCCGACCACTAGCACGTTGCCATAAACAGACGAAAGGTTACGGACAATGCCAGCTTGAATCACGTTAGTGTCTTGATACTCATCAACGAGCACATAACGAAACCGTCCAGCCAGTTGCTGTCGAACCGCTTCGTTGGTTTGAAGGAGTTCGGAAAGAAGCAATAACAAGTCATCAAAGTCCATGGTGTTCGCGGCTTTCTTCCGCTCCCGATACACCTCGGCAATGCGTTCAATCGTTGGTACGAGATCAAAAAAGTTGGAGTACTTGCGATCAATCACGTCGGCAAGCGACAACGAAGCGTTGCGGCTATAGGAAATCATCGAGTGGAGTACTGCTGGCGATGGAAAACGACGGGCTTTGGTATCAATCTTCAAGTCTTTCAAACAATACTTCACCAGATCTTGCGCATCATCCTGATCCATTATGGTGAAATTCGGACTGTAACCGATAACATTCGCATACTGACGAAGGATCCGATTGGCGATCGAGTGAAACGTTCCTCCCCACAGGCCCGTCGGATACCCTTCCATCAATTCTTCAACCCGCGACATCATTTCTTTGGCAGCTTTGTTCGTGAACGTGAGCAGCAAAATCTCATCGGCACGAATTCCCATTTCGAGCAGATAGGCCACGCGATAGGTAATTGTCCGTGTTTTGCCAGATCCAGCTCCAGCGAGCACCAAACACGGCCCATCGCCGCCTAAAACAACCGGCAGCTGCTCTTCATTCAGCGCATTTTGATAATCAATTTTCGGCGCTCCTGACGCACCATTTGAGAGGACAAATTCCTTCATAGCAGGAGGATTATAGCATACCTCACGGATGCCCAGATCGTCCGCTATCGAAACAATTTCGAACTCCAAGTCATCGGCTTCCCAGGTCCGACCACACGATAACGATCCCCTTCACACACAATTGCCTGTTCATCTGAAATACCAATAATCGGCCGCAACTGCCGCGTGCGCGCAAATTGATCGTAGTAAATCTTTTGTTTCTGCTCCATGTGAACCGCGACCATGAACGGCACTTGGCGCAATCCGCGCAAATCTTCCAACTTCGCGTCATTGGAATCAGCCGACGGACCAACCCCTGCCGTTTCAATACTTGTGCCAACAATAATACTCCCCGCGCTAATTCCCATGTACACTTTGTCGTTTGAAAGTAATTCCTTCAGTTTGACATCAAACTTGCTTTCGCGCACCAGCTTTAAAAGATAATAGGTGTTACCCCCACCAACACAGATCACTCCGCATTCATCCAGCTTGGCTAAATCTTCTGCCACACGAAGATCCACATCACGATGATCCGTAAACCCAAGCGACTCAAATGCAGACTTTTCTTTCAGCACATAGCCTTCAGTTTCGCTGGTTGCATACGGATCGTTGGCATTCCAAATGAAACCGACTTTCGTTTCTGCCGGCTTAGTCCCGACCAACGTCAAAAACTCTTTGGCTAATTCTGGGTTAAGTCCAGTCGATGTCAACAGCATTTTACGCATAGATTTTTTACCAAGATCCTCCCCCACCGCCCCCGAACCCTCCCCCAGAAGAACCTCCGCCACCCGAGCCGCTTCCTTTAGGCGAAGCAGCGGTGGCAAGGTGTGAGGACAGATTACTCATTCGTGAAGAAAAGTCCATGGCGTTGAAGGCCACGAAGCTGCCAACATACCAGTTTGGTTGACGAACTTCAATACCAATGTCGTCCATCGCCTTGGCCCACTTTTGGGTGACGCCAAAGACCATCGCGTACGGCAAGTACTTTTCAAAAACGTTCTCCTTCTCTTGCCACTCGAGTCGATACTTCTCGGCTGTGCTTAAAAATAATTTGAATCCTTTCGCATGCTCCCAAGCCGCAACCCCCTTCTCCGTACGGCGGACCATCAAGATCCCGAAAATCAACAGAATCGCGCAGGTCAAAATGAGGCACCCAGTGGCCAGAAAATCATGAGTCATCGCGACGAGCGGCCCTGATGTATAGAAGGTCACAAAGCCAAGAATGATCGCGAACATGATCCACTTTCCTCGAGCCACTTGCGGCCGCTCTTCATAATAGCCGTCAGCCACAAGCTGTCTTTCGAGCGTCTCGATGACAGGTTTCTTATCTTTGACAAATCGCTTCTTGAGTTCCGCCTCGGTAACGGAGTTGCCATCTTTAAATAGTGCGTTCATGAGTTCGCTCTCCCAACCACGCAGAACATCATCGGTTTCCTTCACCTTTTCGATGCGAAAGGTTTTGTGATCCGGACCGAAGCGCGGTTCAACCACTTCGACAATACGGAGATATCCTTGAACCGCCAGTTCCACAATACCCGCGGACACATCCAATCCCTCAACTTCGTGATTCCAGAGCATACCCACCTCACCGGCTTTCATCCCCGCTGGCGGATCGTACTGCGGCACAATCGTTCCGCGGCCTTTAGGATCGCGCCCTTTACGTTCCCATCGACGGTACATGCATACAAACGTAAGAATCGGCAAGGCCAAAAATACCATTGGCCAATGCGCGGGGGATGGTGGTTGTTCAATAATCGGCGGCGGCACATCAACAATCCCTTTCGGCCAACCGATCGCGACCGTAAGGTAATTATTCTGTGTAGCAATGACCACGGTGTTATCTGCCAATCCGCGTTCACAATTCCCTGTCGTTGATCCTTGCTCACCTGTGTAACAAGCAATGCGTAAATCTTCGCGGATAACTGACGAGGCTTCAGGCAAATGCACACGTGCGGTCGCAAAGGCGGGCGGAGCGACCCATTCTGTTCCGGTTACGTTCCAATATAATTCATCAAAACTCTCAAAGGCCTGCAGCGCCCCTGTCACTTTGTAGCCAATCACATAGGCGTAGGAACCAACGATTGTCTCTTCCGTATCCCCAATCCGGATGGTGATCGCTCCGTCGGTATCTGTTACGACCCACGGCAGGCGACTTCCGCCGTCGTCAATGACTTCCACTTCAGAAATGGTGATGAGTCGTGTGGAACCATCTTCTTCGCGATAGGAAGTTGGGATGGTGCGGTAGATGCCGTGACGCGGTTCATGAAAGTTAACCCGAATCGTTTCTTGCATAAAGAGACTGCCGTCGGTCTGAACACCTACGTACACATCAAAACTTTCAAAATCAAAATCTGCCGCATGCACCAGCGGAATCAAAAGGAAAAAGCTAAGCACGCTAACGATAGCGAGCTTTGTTCGCCACATGCTCATCATGTGTTTCAGCATACATGACCTCACCGTCGTCGGTGGTCAAGAAATAAAAGTAATCCACATCTCCAGGATTTGCTGCGGCCTGAATTGAGGCGAGACCTGGGTTGGATATCGGCCCCGGCGGCAAACCTGGGTACTTATACGTATTGTAGGGCGAATCAATCTGCAAGTCTTCTAAAGATACGCCCGGAGTCTTTTTACCTGTCACGTAGTTAATGGTTGAGTCAGCTTGAAGGGCCATGCCTATCTGCAAGCGGTTCCAAAAAATTCCCGAAACGAGCGGACGGTCAACATCCGTGCGTACTTCGCGTTCGACAATCGATGCAAGCGTAAGGATCTCGTGAATGTTCTGTGGAAACGGTTGATCGGGATCCTCACTAAACACCGGGGCAATCGTCGAGATCTTGCTAGCCATCGTGTCTAACATTTTCTTGGCCACATCGCTCGCGGTTGCACCACGTGCAAAACGATACGTGTCCGGAAACAAATAGCCTTCGAGATCAACCGTGTCTGGTTTGCTACTAAGGAGAGGCATCGTTCCTTCAAACGCCGAGTCGACTCCGGTCGCTGCTTGCCAGTCCTCGGGCAAGATCGAAAGCTTCGCTTGGACCACTTCGCCGATCTGAACGAGGGTGTAGCCTTCAGGGATGGTCAGAGTAATTTCTTGAGCCGCCCCTGCCCCAGTCAAAATCGCTGTCAGTGTTGCGTAGTTGGTCCCGAGCCCAAATTCATAATTGCCGGCTTTGAACGCACTTTCTGCGCCAATAAGCTTTACGTAAGTCTTAAAAACAAATTTGCTGCCGATGAGGTGCTGCGCTTTAAGATGGCTACTGATTTGTCCGACGCTTTCGCCAGCAACGATTTCAAACGCCACCATCTGTGCCGAAGCACTAGGCGCCTTTACAAACGTCTCGAATCCGGCCCAAATGGCAAAGGCACAACCGGCAAAAACGACCATGGCAACCAGAGTGATCGTCCAAAAAAACTTACGCGTCATACAAACTTTTCAAGCCCACGTTTTTTGAGCTCAGCCACAACTTGCTTCACGTGCTGCGCACGTGCGCGCGGGACAATCAGAAGCGCATCAGGGGTATCAATCACTACCAAATCATCGACACCAATGAGCGCTAGGACTTTTTTGTCAGCCGTGCACAGCAAGTTGCCTTTTCCTTCAATGCACACCACGTTGCCTCGGGTCACGTTGCGTTCGTTTGAAGGTTCTTCTTTTGCGCGCACGTCATAAATCGCGCGCCAGTCGCCAATGTCGCGCCAACCAAAATTTCCCGGCACGACCGCCATCTTGCCGCCTTTTTCCAAAATGGCGTTGTCGATGGAAATACTTGGCATCTTGTCAAAAGCATCGGCGAGAACGGGTTTTTCATTCGCTTTATGTAATGCTCCTTGAATTCGGACAAGCTCACGATATATTTCTGGCGCATGTTCACGATAGCGTTCCAAGAAAGCGCCGGCCTCGGAAATAATCAGCGTCGGATTCCATAAGTAGTCGCCTGAAAGCACGTAGGCAGTGGCAGTCTTTACGTCTGGTTTTTCGAAAAAACGATCAACTGTGTGCGCCAGACGTTGATTTCCTTCATCGCCCACCCAGGCCGCCGCATTACCTAGATGAATATACCCATAGCCAGGTTCAGCATAACTTGGCTTCACGCCCACGAGCGCAATGTAGCCAGGCTTTTTTTGCACCAACTCTTCGGCCATTTTGATCGCCGAACGTATTCTTCAACGTCGGTGACGTGCGCATCTGAGTTGATCACGGCAAAAACTTCGCTAGGATCTTTTTTGGCAATGGCCGCGACCACCACACCAATCGCTGGTGCCGTTCCTTTGCGTTCAGGCTCAACAAAAATATTTTTGGCTGGGACTTTAGGAAGTTGCGATTTGACTGCAGCCGCATCAGATTTGCCAGTCGCCACATACATGTCCTCTGGTTTCATGAGTTTGCTCAACCGATCAAAGGTTGTCTGCAGCAACGTTTTGCCACCCAAAATACTTTGCAACTGTTTCGGTTGCTTCTCGCGCGAGAGCGGCCAAAGGCGCGTGCCAGATCCTCCAGCTAAAATAATTGCTTTCATACCCAATGAAATAATAACAACTTCTCAAGAAGCCTAAGACTCAAATAACCGACTCCAGTTCCGATAACGGCCCCCACGATCACATCAGTCACATAGTGCACGCCAACAATCACTCTCGCTATTGCGACGATCGCGGCAATGGCATAGAGCACAACCGCAATCAACAGAGAAGGATGCCAGTACCATACGAGAAACATCGCAACAGCAAACGCAATCGTTGCGTGACCCGAAGGAAACGACGACGTATAAATACGAATCGGCAAGTGCCAAGTGTCTGGCGATGTTTCATAGGGACGCTTGCGACGAACAACAAAGGAAAGTAAGAAAGTGATAAGATGCGCCGCCAGCGCAGAAAGGATGAGAAACAGATCATAGATCACTGCGCCCTCGTTCGTTTTGTTGATCCACGGGTAGACGATAATTGCCGCACCCAAAAATGCCCACAACAAATATTTGGCAGCAAAGATGCCCAGCGCTTGGCCCTCGGGATCGTTGTCGAGCCAGCCATCAAGTTTGTGAGAGATTTTTTCGTCAATGTGGAGCATAGTTATTTGGTGGCCACAGAGCGAAGCCGTTGCAATTCTGCCTCACGCTTTCTAAGTGCTTCGAGAATCTCGACCGCATTCTTAGGCGGAGTCAGGTTTTTCTTCGTAAATGCACAGTATTCTTTGACCGGGCAAGCCCAACAGCGCGGCTTTCCAGGGATGCAAATATACCTTCCAAATTTTACCATGACCCGGTTAAGATCACGCCAGAGCTCAGGCGCCACCACTTTTTTGAGCGCCGCTTCGGTCTGCTCTGGTGTTTTTGTTTTTACCCAACCAAGACGGTTGGTTACGCGATAGACATGCGTATCCACAGCGATTGCAGGAATACGATAACTCGAGTTCATCACAATACTTGCTGTTTTTCGTCCAACGCCCGGAAGTGTCACTAGCTCTTCCATGGTTTTTGGAATCTTGCCGTGAAACTCAGCAACGATCTTTTTTCCTGTTGCGCTCAAGTTCTTTGCCTTCTGTCGCCACATGCCGATACCGACGAGTGTGTCTCTAACTTGCGCTTCCGATGCCTTCGCGAGGGCAGCGACTGTGGGAAACAATTTCAAAAAACCTGGCAGCAACTTCAACACTTGTTCATCTCGACTGCGCGCGGACATGATCGTTGCCACCAGCGTCAAATACGGGTCATCCAAATCCGTCGCTCCCCCACCTTTGTACATTTTTGTCAGTTCAGCCAGAACTGGTTTGGCAGTAGAGAGCATACATTAAATAATTCTGATGATGGCTTTGAGCGCCTCGGGTTTGTGCTCTTGGTCCATAAAAATAAATCCATCAGATCGCAACCCTTCCTCTTCGCGTCCGGCATAAGTAAATTCTATCTGTTCTAACTTCGTTGGATCGTAGATCATCACGATGTCGACACGTATCGGCCGATGTGGTTCACGCCAAGTGAGGTGATAATTTGGCCACGTAAATACACTAAACATTTTCGTATCCGGCTCCACATGATAATCAAAAGCAAAAATATCTATGTTCTTCCCTTCATTATTTTCATAGCGGTCTCCCGTTCGGCTTGGATCGTACCTATCGTGTCCAAGTTTTTTGATGATCTCAATCACTTCATCTGTTGTTTTTCCTTGGTGTTCCCAGGAACTAATGCAGCGAATGGCAATATGCTGCCCCAAAAAATATTGCTTAATGAACGCATCAACCTTCCCTCCAATCTTTTCATGATCAGGCTCTTTATCGACCTGATATTCTGGAAGGTCGATGGTGTAGACGGGAATCTCACTCATACAGCAAAATACTTTCTCAAGGCTGCGGCATGTTCGACGCGCTCGGAGGGATCGGAAACGCGTGGCTTACCAAGTTGTTCTCGGAACGTGTCACCGGAGTAGCGTGGAAACACATGAAAGTGGTAGTGAAAAGCATGCTGATCGCCAGCGGGTTCATTATTTTGGAGGATGGTGACACCATCACACTTACGAATTTCTTTGAGAGCAACGGCGACCTTCTGCCCAACTTCAAAAATACGATGTCCATATTCGGCGGGGAGATCGTAAAAGTTTTCGAAATGCTCGAGCGGAACAATAATCGGATGCCCTTCGTTTCCTTTTAGAGACTTCGAACTGATAAAACCAAATACGAGCTCATCGCGATGAAAGATGTCCGTCTGCTTGATCCAAGTGTGTTCGTTTTCAACTCCTTGAATCGCCAGACAGATCGGACAATGATAATCGGCTGGAGCGTGGTTGTGCATAGTTAGTTCAAGAAATGCTTTAGATCCTCAAGGTTGGAATAAAAATGTGCGTCAAAGCCGAATGTTTTGGCAGCGTCAATATTTTTCTGACCATCGTCGACCAGCAGCACTTCGTTCTTTTGAAGGTCTGGTTGGGTCGCGAGAAGTTCGGAGTAGACCAGTTCAAAAAACCTCGGATCTTTCTTGCGGATGCCAAGCTCAGCCCCACAAAACGTTCTTTTAAATAAGTGAAACGGCTCGAAGATCTTCTGTACGGCTGCCAATCGATACTTTTCCTGGTCGGTTGCCAGATAAAATCGCGCGTCTGCTCGCGACAACGACTTAATAAACTCGACCACCTCTTCATTCATTTGCGTGCCCTCCGTAAACCAAAAATGCAAAAGCTCATCCACCCCTCCCCTCCAGCCCCAATCACCAAGAACCTTGGACAGTTCTTCTTTTAGATCGGCCTTTCCAATTGTGCACTCAAGAAATACGCCGGTAAAAAACGGCTGAAGAACCTCGTGTTTGATGCCGTAATGAAGATCGAGCTTCTCAGAAAACAGCATGCCAGACTTAAGGGTCACCCCGTCGCCATCAAACAAAATCACTTTGTACTTCATACCAAGCGATTAGATAAGTGGCGTGCCCGTCATTTCGGGCGGTTGTTCTATACCAAGAACTTTCAAAATGGTTGGCGCAACGTCGGCGAGCATGCCGACCGGAGACAAAAGCGACAGGTCGCCGCCAGGCGCTTCGCCGGCGGGCGATGATTGGCCCTCAAATGCTGCACTCACAATCAAAAACGGCACCGGGTTGGTCGAGTGTTCTTTGTCGATATCGTTCGTTTGCAAGTTTTTAACTTCTTCAGCGTTACCGTGATCAGCAGTGATGAATACCGCGCCGCCAGCATCGATAGTTGCGGAAACAATTTTGCCGATACATTCGTCGACGACCTCCACAGCTTTGATCGTTGCTTCCATGTTGCCAGTGTGGCCGACCATGTCGCCGTTGGCAAAATTCAACGCAATAAAATCGTAAGCGCCCTTACGAATCTCTTTGAGCACCCGATCGGTAATTTCATAGGCGGACATCTCAGGTGCTTCATCGTAACTGGAAACACGCGGCGACGGGATGATCACCCGATCTTCACCTGGGAACGGCGTTTCCTGCGTACCATTCAAAAAGAAAGTGACGTGAGCGTACTTTTCTGTTTCAGCCACGTGGAGCTGTCTCATTTTTTCGCCAGAGAGGACTTCGGCAATCGTGTGATCAATCACTTGCGGTGGAAAGGCGATCTCGACCGGGAGGCCAGCCTCGTATTCGGCCATGGTCACGAAAAACAAATCCTCAACGTAGGTTCGGGAAAACTTCTCGAACTCAGGCATGACAAAAGCTTTGGTGAGTTCGCGGCTGCGATCCGGACGGAAGTTAAAGAAAATAACGGCGTCACCTTTTTCGATTTTAGTGACCGGCGTTCCGCCTTCCGTAATCACAGTCGGAACAAACTGCTCGTCGTAGACCTCTTTGGCATACGAAGCTTTGAGGGCCTCGAGCGGGTTCTCCGTGGTTTGCGGCGCTGTGCCAAGCGCCATCGCGTTATAAGCTTGTTCGATCCGATCCCAACGATTGTCGCGATCCATGGCGTAGAACCGACCGGAAAGCGAAGCAATCTTCCCGAGCTTCACCTTTTTCATCTTCTCGATCAGCGTCGAAATAAAATCATGGCCGGCGTTGTACAGCGTATCGCGCCCATCCAAAATAGCGTGCACAAAAACATCTTTGACTTTCTGTTTCTTGGCCAAGTCAAGCAGTGCGTGCAAGTGCGTATCCATGGCATGCACCCGACCCCCAGAAACCAACCCGATAAAATGTAACTTATTACCATTTTTCTTCACGTGCTGGATGGCATCCAAAAAAGCCGTATTGGTAAAAAACGATTCCTGTTGAATAGCATGATCAATCCGCGGCAACATTTGGTAATACACGCGACCAGCGCCGATCGCTAAGTGCCCCACTTCTGAATTACCCATCTCTCCCCAACTAAGTCCCACTTCTTCGCCCGACGAACGTACGGTCATCGCTGGATAGCGACGCACCAAATCATCGAGAATCGGGGTTTTCGCCCGACGAATGGCATTGCCATCACTATCGGGAGCTACGCCCCAGCCGTCCAAAATAATCAAGACCGCTGGACGCGGCTGTTGTTTTTCCGTCGCTGCTGCACTCGTCATACAGCGGCTATTGTACCGATTTTGACTCTCCGCGTCCAGACAGGTTTACCTCTTCGGCAGCTCAAACCAAAAGGTGCTACCAACCCCCTCTTCAGTCGTAAATCCGATCGTGCCACCTAGCGCTTCAATAATTTTTTGCGCCAAGAACAGTCCGAGGCCAGTGCCATCAGACACCACACGAACGGCATTATCGGCACGAAATCCTTTTTGAAAAATGCGTGGTTGGACATCTTTTGGAATACCAATCCCGTGATCTTGGACCGAGACGCGATAACCACTGGCGCTAGACTCGAGACGGACCTCAATCGCCCCTTGTTCCGGTCGCGAGTAGCGCACGGCGTTCGTCAAAAAATTCAAAATGACTTGACGCACCAAACTTTTATCCGCTTTCACCCCTTTCGACGTAACCATTTTTTTGAACACAATCCCTTCTGAGTTGTCTTTCTTGCCCGTACGCACTTCGTCGATCACATCTGTCACCAGCTCCTCGAGATTGAGCGGCTCCAGTTGAATATTCATCCGCCCCGTTTCCAAGCGCGAGACATCGAGCAAATCATGAATGAGCTCAGCCATACCCTCGGCATGCTTTAACACATCTTGAAGCGTTTGACGCTGATGGCTGGTGAGTTGGGTCTCGTCGAGCAAAGAATCCAGCTGCCAATGAATTTTGGTGAGCGGGGTGCGCATTTGGTGCGACGCCAACGACACAAACTCGCCCTGCACTTCCGCCGCCTCGCGCGATTTGTTGTGGCGCTTGTGCCACCAGGCCCTGCCAAGCACAGCTCCGACAAGCAAGCTGCCGAGCATGGCGAAAAAAATAATGATTTCGATCCCCTCCATAAAATGTTAGCGCACCTCTTCAGCGATCTCGAGTAGACGATTATATTTTGCCAGCCGCTCCGAGCGCGACAGGCTTCCTGTTTTGATAAAGTCGGCGTTCACCGCCACCGCCAAATCAGCAATGGTCGTGTCTTCGGTCTCGCCAGAGCGATGTGAGACATTCACTTTGTAGCCATAGCGTTTGGCGAGCAGAATAGTGTCGATGGCTTCGGTCAGCGTACCAATCTGATTAACCTTGATGAGCACAGCGTTCCCAACGTTCATGGCAATCCCCTGCTGCAAGCGCTCAACATTAGTCACAAACAAGTCATCGCCGACGAGCGTCAGTTTTCCCCCCAACTTTTTGGTGAGCGTTTGCCACCCGGCCCAATCATCCTCTGCCAAACCATCTTCGATCATCGCCAGCGGATATTTCTTCGCCCACGAAGTGTACAGGTCGATCATCTGATCAGCACTCAGAGTTTTATGATCAGCCCGCAACTGATAGCGTTGCGTCTTGGCATCATAAAACTCACTCGAAGCCGGATCCATTCCAAGCTTCACGTCGCGGCCTGGGCGATAACCAGCTGTTTTGATGGCGATCATGATCGCTTTCAATGCTTCTTCATTTGAATTCCACGTGACTGCATAGCCTCCTTCGTCACCAACCAATGTTGAAAATCCTTTCTTTTTGAGCACCTCAGCCAGGGCATGAAACACTTCTGCGCCACAACGCAACCGCTCGGCAAATCGAGATTGCTGGGGGATGATCATGCATTCTTGAATGTCGATCGCCCAACCAGCGTGAACACCGCCGTTCATAATGTTCATGGTTGGATAGGGCAACTTGAACGTATCGGTGATTCCACGGACATGATCGAGCTCGTACACTTCGCGCAGGTAGCGATAAAGAGGCATCTTGCGAGCGCGTGCTCCAGCATGAGCGGCGGCCAGTGAGACGCCCAGAATCGCGTTTGCTCCGAGACGTCGTTTGTTGGGCGTGCCGTCGAGAATGCGCATGTCGTCATCAAGTTCCCTTTGATGAAAAACATTTTTTCCCTTGAGAAGATCAGCAATCTGATGATTGACGTGATGGACAGCTTTCAAAACTCCTTTGCCACCATAGCGACGCTTGTCGCCATCACGGAGTTCGAGGGCTTCGTGTGATCCGGTAGAGGCTCCTGATGGAACCGAGGCGGAACCAACAGTTCCATCTTCTAAAAGAACGGAAACCTTTAAAGTCGGGTTGCCCCGAGAATCTAATATCTCATGGGCGTGGATAGTATCGATCCTATGTCGCATAAGTCAGAAAACAATTCGTTTGAACACAAGTTGGCGTCAATCGAATTGATTTTATCATTTTGTGATCAATGGTTGAACTCCAGGCAGCTCCTCGCCGGACAGAAAGGCCAACATGGCCCCCCCTCCTGTAGAAAGAAGCGTATACCGTTCTCCTAAGTGAAGCGACTCGACAAGTGGCAATGTGTCGCCACCACCAACAACGGTCTCCGCTTTTGAGATCGCCGCGATCGCCCGAGCAATCAAGGCACTGCTCTCGCAAAACGCAGGCACTTCACACATGCCGAGCGGGCCGTTCCATACGATCGTCTTTGCCTTGTGCAATTCTCTCACAATGCGCCGCGCGCTCTTCGGGCCAATGTCGATTATCTGATCACTCGCTTTGATCGCGTCGGCAGAGCGGATCTCTGGACGCTTCTTGGTCGCGAGTGAAGTGACGACACGAACATCTTCCGGCAGCACGACCTTATCTTTGAACCGCGCGAGAATGCGCTTGGCGGTCGCAAGCTCGCTTTTTTCGTAGAGCGATTTCCCCACGTTTATTTTTTGCGCCGCCAGAAACGTCGTCGCCAGTGCACCACCAATAAAGATGTTGGAAAGCTTCGGTCCAAGTTTTTCAATGAGGCCAATCTTTGTTTCCATCTTGGCGCCTCCGATCACCAGCGCAAACGGCTTCTTCGGTTTTTTCATGATCTTCATGAGTTCCGCGACTTCATGAATCATGATCGGGCCAGCGTAGGATGGCAAATACTTTTGAATAGCGGCGACCGAGGCATGGGCGCGATGACTAACCGCAAAGGCATCGTTGACAAACATATCGGCGTAAGCGGCAAGTTGCTTGGCAAGCTTAGCGTCATTCTTTTCTTCTCCAGCTTCAAAACGAATATTTTCGAGCAGCGCAACACCGCCTGGTCTGAGTCGCGCGAGCAAATCATCAGCTTTTTTTCCAAACGTCGCTCCATTATATAAGACAGGCGCTTGTAAACAGTGGCTGAGTCGCGCAGCGATGGGAGCAAGCCGAGCCGATCGATCGCTCTTGCTCTTTGGTCGGCCGAGATGGGTGACCACAATCACCCGCGCCTTTTGCTTCATGAGCCACTTGATGCCCTCAGCCGCTTTAGCAATTCTTCCATGCGCACCATCGACTGCTTTGCCATGCTCAATCGGCACATTGGCATCAATGCGCACTAACACGCGTTTGCCTTCAAGGCGTTTTACACTTGTGATCCTCCGTAAATGCATAGCTAATCGTTTTTCATGTAAGTCATCGCGCCCCGCGTCCACACCTTGAGCGCAAACCGCATTGGTAAGACACTTTTCCAATAATTCAGATCAACCACTTTTCTTGCCAGGTAACCGAGCACGCCGCTCACTCGGATCGGTCCGAGCTGTCCGATGGCATATTTTCCTCCCATCGGTAGCAGCGAGTGCCACTGCTTGGGGGCAACCCAAGCAATCTGCGATCGGTTCTCGACATGACGCACTACGTTCTCGGCTAATGCCCGTGCTTCTTGTGTCGCCGCTTGAGCCAGCGCTGGAGCAAACCCACCAAAAATAGCAATTTGAGAACAGTCGCCAAGCGCATAAATATTTTCTACTCCTCGCACCGCAAACATCTCGTCAACATCCACATGTCCTTTGGGCCCTTTAGGAATTACGAGCGCCTCGAGGACATTGGCTGGTTTAATTCCCCCACACCAGACAATCACATCAGCATTCCACGTTTCTTCTTTGCCTTGTCGCTCGACCACGAGAATTTTATCTGTTGCCGATTTCACTTTGGTGTCTGTCGCGACCGTGACGCCGAGCGAAGCTAATCGTTTGAGAGCCAGAGCGCGCAGAGGATCAGAAAAGTTCATGAGAATGTTGGGCAGGGCATCGACCAGTCGGATCGACCAGTCACCTGTATTGATGTGAGACGCCCGTTCAAGTCCATGAAGGTAATGGGCGAGCTCTGCTGCGAACTCAGTCCCTGTCGCCCCGGCACCGCCGACGACAATCTCAATCTTGTTATCTTTGCCTTGGCGGTAGGCCTCCAGACAGGCATGCAGCTTATCGCGAAGCTTGAAGGCATGACCTAAATGTTTGAACGGATAGGCGTGCTCTTCGAGTCCGGGAATTCCGTAGAATGCTGTCTCAGATCCGAGCGCGATCACTAAATCATCATAAGAAATCTTATCACCGTTACCGAGCAACACGGACTTGGAAGCCACATCAACACCAGTCACCTCGCCCCGATGGAACGTAATATGCTTTGGTCCAACAATCGTCCGGAACTGCTCTAAATTGATACAGACTCCCCCGCGCAACTCCCCACGGCAATCCGGTCCTTCTGCTTCCAAAAATCCGGTGGCAACTTCGTACAAAAGAGGAGTGTAGAGATGCTCTCCGCGACGATCGATGAGGGCGATGTCGCATCCTCCCATGCGAGCACAACGTTTCTCAAGCTCGAGCGCAACTCTAAGCCCACCAAACCCTCCACCCAAAATGACAACGCGATGTTGCTTCACAGTTTTCCGACGTGCTCAACCATATCCATGAGGCGCACGGAGTAGCCCCATTCATTGTCGTACCAGGCAAGCACTTTCACCAAGTCACCGTCGACCACACGGGTCATGAGCAAATCAACGATCGACGAATGGGGGTTGCCAACGAAATCAGTGGAAACAAGCGGCTCGTTGGTGACAGCCAAGATGCCTTTCCACCGCGGCGTGGCTGCGGCTTTTTTGAAGGCGGCGTTAACTTCTTCTGCGGTCGTCCTTTTCTTGACCACAAAAGTGAAGTCAGAAAGCGACACATCAATGGATGGGACGCGAATCGCAATTCCGTCGAATTTGTCTTTCAAATCTGGAACGGCTTCGCTCGTCGCTTTGGCCGCTCCGGTCGAAGTCGGAACAATATTAATCAGCGCAGCGCGAGCGCGGCGAAGGTCAGGATGCAACTTCGGTGGCAAACCATCAACAATATTTTGCTCCGCCGTCACCGAGTGGACCGTGGTCATCATCGCCTTTTTGACTCCAAAGACTTCGTGCATGATTTGCGCAACGGGCGCGATCGAGTTGGTGGTACATGAAGCGTTGTTGACGATCGTATCTTTTTTGGTAACGCTCTTGTGATTCACTCCCATCAAAAAGGTCGGCACTTCCTTGGCCGGCGCTGAGATCACGACCTTCTTCGCCCCCGCAGTCAAATGCGCTCCGGCACTTGTCTTATCTGTGAACCGTCCCGTCGACTCAATGACCACGTCAACTTTGTACTTGGCCCAGGGCAACTTGGCTGGCTCCATCTCCGCAACTACAGGTAACTTCTTGCCATCAATAATCACGTTGTGATCGTCCGATGTCACTTCATGATTCCAGGTTTTAAATACCGAATCATATTTCAACAAGTGCGCCAAAGTAGCTGGCTCAGTCAAATCATTGACCGCCACAAACTGCACACCCTTCCGATCCCAGCCAGCTTTCAAAACCGTGCGCCCGATCCGGCCAAATCCATTGATAGCAACGCGAAGCATAATTGATAGATCAAAAGTGATAGAACAAAGAAATTATAGCATAAAATCGAATCGACGTGCCGAGGGGCACGTCGAGGCGAAAAGGCGGGTGGACCGCAACCCTGACCACTCTGACTGCGAGCGATCGGCCACCGGATGGACAACAGCCCACCCGCCTGTTCGTGTCCTTTAACTCAAGCGCATGCGAGTCGAAGGAAAAAGAGAGTGCCCGCGGAACACACCGTCGCACGGTTGTCGTTCAGGTCGAACAGGACGCGTGGAAACAGGTTTGTTACCGTACAGACGTTTGCCCGCGGGCTCTACTTAAAAGCGTACACCCGACACATAAATACACAAGAGCAGGTCAATGCCTGCCCTTGTGGACAACTTATTTGGTTTGATTACGCCCCCAGATTCAATCGCGAGAATCGTCGCACTTGAATGTTCTCTCCAAGCGTGGCGATCTTCCCTTTCACAAACTCTTCCACTGTTTTGTCTTCGTCTTTAATGAAGGACTGCTCAAGCAAACAGACGTCGGCAAAAAACTTGTTGAGCTTGCCTTCGATGATTTTATCCATCACCTCTTGTGACTTGGTTTGCCCCTCCATCTCACCTTTATAAATTTCTTTTTCCTTTTCAACTAACTCGACCGGCACTTCATCGCGCGAAACATACAGTGGAGCAGAAGCAGCGATGTGCATGGCGAGGTCGTTGCAAAACGCAACAAACGCTTCATTGCGAGCGACGAAGTCGGTTTCGCAGAGCACTTCAACTAAGGCACCAACTTTCCCACCGCCGTGAATGTAAGAATGCACACGACCTTCGTTGGTCACACGATCGGCTTTCTTTCCCGCTTTCACAATACCGCTCTTGCGCAAGGCATCAGCCGCCTTTTCCAAATCTCCAGCTGATTCAACCAACGCCTTTTTGGCGTCCATCATTCCGGCTCCGGTCATTTCACGAAGCTGCGCTACGGCAGCTGCGGTAATCTCTGACATAAGGTGCAAATGTAAAATTAACTAACTCACTTTTTCCTTGGTCTTCTCCTCTGCGAGCTCCTCGGCAATCTTGTCGTCGAGTTCAGCCACGGCTTCGACGGCTTCGGCTTTCACGCGCGCTTCTTCTTCAGATTTCGCTTGGGCTGCCTTTTCTTTTTCCACCGCAGCAACAGCAGCAGCTTTGACCGCATTGGCTTTTCCTTCTTTGATCGCTTCGGCAATGAGGCTCGTAATAAGTTCGATTGACTTCACCCCATCATCATTCGCAGGAATGCAGAAATCGACGTCGGTTGGGTTCACATTGGTGTCACAAATGGCGATCACCTTGACCCCTTTGTGTTTGGCTTCAGCAAGCGCGGTCTTTTCTGCTTTGATATCAACAATGAACATGGCTTCTGGAGTCGAAAGCATTGATTGCACCCCACCGACTTTGCGATCCATATCGACAATGTCGCGGCTAAACCAGAGCTGTTCTTTCTTCGTATACTTTTTGAGCTCGCCTTTGGCTTCCTTATCTTTCAAGTCAAGAAACTTTTTAATGAGGCGCTTAATTTCCGTGAAGTTGGTGAGCGTGCCGCCGAGCCAGCGGTTAGTGACGTGGGGCATGCCCGTCTCGGTCGCATACTTCGCAACGATCGAGCGTGCCTGTGGCTTGGTGCCCACAAACAAAATCATTCCGCCGCGCGAGGCTACGGAAGACACATAGTCGAGGGCAGCAGACAAATGCTTCTGCGTCTCTTCAAGATTTGTAATATGGACTCCGCCGCGGGTGCCAAAAATAAATGGCGCCATCTTCGGATGCCAGCGACTCGACCGATGGCCGAAGTGGGCACCGGCTTCGAGAAGCTCGGTTAAGGATGGGACGTTGGACATAGTGTTTCTCCTTTTAACCTCAATGGGCAACTCCGGGCCCTAGTCTCCTAGGGAGGATCCGGTGCCGACTACCCCATCTGTGTAATTAATTTAGTGCCGGAATAATAGACAATCTTGACGAAAACGTCAAGAGAAGGTAGGATCCTCCGGTCCCTTCTGAAATTCCAACCCCTCGGACCCCCTCGGAGACGCCCCTTAATGCGCCCTGTTGCCCTCCCCCGCCGTGCCGTTCCCGTCGCTCCCCCCATCATCGGCTCCCAGTCGACACAAGCGAGCATCAGCGAGTTCCTCGCTGACACGTATGTGGCCGGGCGGTACACCCCGACAGACGCCGAGCTGCTCACGGTCATCGACGACCTCATGGCCGCGGACGCGTGCCGATACCGGACGCAGATCGCAGGGCTTCTGACCCTTGCCTGGAAACGGGCAGAGACGATCGGCAAGCAGGCCGTCCTCGATCGCCTCCACCAGGTCGCCCAAGCCGAACCCAAAGTCCAGGCCGAGGAGGGAGATGCCATTCCCGTGCCGCCCGAGCCGCCGGCCAGGGTCTGCCGGGTAGCCACCACCCCGCTGTTCCTCGGACCGCCCCCGCAGTCGCGCCCACGGCCGCCGGCCTCTCAGGCCCCCGAGCGTGCCCGCTTCACCCTCGCCTGACGGCACGACGCCGCCAGCTTCGACCCCGGGACGCACGCAACGTGCGTCCCGGTTTCCGTTTTATTGGATAAACATCGCGTCGCCGAAAGAGTAAAAACGATAAGCCTCACGCTTGGCGGTTTCGTACGCTTTCAAAATTAACTCGCGCGAAGCCAAAGCGGAGACGAGCGCAAGCAACGTCGACTTTGGAAGATGAAAGTTGGTAATGAGCGCGTCGACGATTTTAAATTGATAGCCTGGAGTAATAAAAATACTGACGTCACCGCTGTACGGTTTGGCTTCGGTTGCTTCAAGTGTACGGACAACGGTCGTGCCAACAGCGATAATTCGACGGCCGTCGCTTTTGGCTTTGAGAATCCGCGCCGACGTCTCAGCATCAACTTCCACAAACTCCGCATGCATTTTGTGTTCTTCGAGCGTCTCGGTTTTGACGGGCAAAAATGTCCCGAGTCCGACGTGCAAGGTCACAAACTCGATCTGCGCACCTTTGGTTTTGATCTTCTCTAAGAGCTCTTCTGTAAAATGAAACCCTGCCGTCGGTGCCGCCACGGCTCCGGTGTGTTTGGCATACACGGTTTGATAGTTCTCAACCGCTGCCGAGTTTTTTTCAACATACGGGGGAATTGGCACTTCGCCATGAGACTCACAAAATGCAAGCACTTGGTCGGCTGAGACGCTAAAGTCGAGCAACACAATCCCGTCATCACGCTTTTCTTTCACCATTGCCGTGAGCCCACCAAAGTCGACTTCGCTTCCCTCTTTCAACTTCTTCCCCGGCCGAGCCAGCGCTTCCCAGAAACCGTCTCGCTCTCGCAATAAGAAGATCTCCATCGCCCCGACCGTAAGCCGGGCCTTAAACACCTTGGTGTTGTTAAATACGAGGACATCACCAGTCTTCAGATAATCAGCAACCTCGAAAAACGCGCGGTGTTCGAGCCCACCCGAAGCCCGGTCTACAACCATCAATCGCGAATGGTCTCGAGGAGACATGGGGGTCTGGGCGATGAACTGCCTTGGCAGGTCGTAATCAAACAATGTCACTGGAGTAGCCATAATTGGCTGATTTTATGGGGAAATACCGCATCTGTCCAGCCACCCCCTTGACAGGGGTGGAAAATCGTAGTATAAAAACTCTCTTCGGACCCAACAGACAGCGTTCTGGTTCGAGGTCGGCACCGTACCTACGCGGGTCGATGTACAGGCGGAGAACGTCCGTCGCCGTTGCAATACGGCTAGCCCTGCTTCCGACTACGGTCGGCGGCTACTCACACACTCGCAGCCGCAAGGCTCCCAGTGACCACCCGGGTCTGTACCCCCAGGTGTCTACGTGAGCAAAAGGACCGGTGGTCTACCAACCCGGACTGCGCCGAACAAGAAGAGGCGCTGTGGTATAGAGAAACCGTTCTAGCTTGCACGGAAGAACGGTGGATGCCAGGAGTAATCTTGGCCGGGGAACCTCCTCGTTAAGTTCTGTTTTGTCCTCTGGTCCCGGAGGATGAGCTGAACGTGACAGATGGCTGGGCAATCCGTGAAACACATGTCCTACACCATCGAACCAAT
>JBBUGS010000032.1:0-8867 GCA_038056005.1 Patescibacteria group bacterium | reverse complement strand
AATGGCTCTGGAGCGAGGGATGACCATTGAACAGTTGAATGCGCTCGGCGAACATGAAGCGTTCACTGATACAGAAGTCGATGACTACCAGACGAAACTTGGCGCATCAGGCGCGTCGTTTATCATCGATGGGCGTATGTCGTGGCACTGCATTCCTCACGCCTTTAAGATTTTCTTAACTGTTGATCCAGACGAAGGAGCACGCCGAGTCTTTTCTGCTTCCAAAGAGGGGCGCGAAGACGAACAGACTTACCATTCGGCCGAGGAACTGAAAACAGCTTTGCAGGAACGAAATGCCTCTGACCAACGGCGCTATCAAAAATACTACGGGGTGGATTTTCTTGATCCACACAACTACGACATGGTTATCGACACCACCCACCTCTCTCCCGAACAAATATTCGAACAAATCCTTCAAAAGGCCCCCAAGACTTGACCAAATACAAGGATTTCGCTAAGATCCTCGCACTTGGATTAACGCATTACCTATGAACGACGAAGTAAAAAAAGACGAAGCAACCCCAGTTGAGGCCACTCCTGTTGAGCCAATCACCGAGGCCGCCATGGAACCCGTGGTTGAACCAGTGGCTCCAGAAGCTCCCATTGAGGAAGCTCCCCCAGCCGATGCTGAGGTCAAAGTGATTCCTCACAAGGACATCACTTCAGGCATGACTATTCGCCTTCACGAAAAGATCAGCGACATTTCGCCAAAAGGTGAAAAGCGGGAACGTATTCAGGTTTTTGAGGGTATGGTCCTGAACGTCCGCGGCGCTGGCGACTCACGATCGATGACCGTGCGCAAAATGTCGGGTACCGTCGGAGTGGAAAAAATCTTCCCGCTCGCCTCACCAAACATTGCCAAGATTGAAGTGGTCAAAGTGGCCAAGACTCGCCGTGGCAACTTGTCCTTCCTCCGTGGCTTCCGCCGCAAGCTGAAAGAGGTTTGGATGAAATAAACTTTTGGAAAACAAACACCGGCCATAGCTTTAGCGAAGGCCGGTGTTTGTTTTTGTTATTTACTTGGTCGTCGCGGCCATGACCGTTTTGGCCATGTCGTTCGCAGTGGTAATTGATGCGCCGTAGGGATAATTCAACACATCTCCCGAACTGACCATGAGCACCGTGTTTGGCCAGTTGCGGCCGAACAAATCGTTGGCCACTTCTGAACTCACGAGCCAGTGCAATTCATTGTCTGAACCCACCACGTAAATCTTCGATCCACCATCCACACGCACGAGGGCGCCTGGCTTGAAGCCAATGTCGGCAATCGGGGTGTAGCCGGCCATCTGCGATTCACTGATGGTCACGACGTTCGCAAACGATTCATACCAGCTGTGATAAACATCCTCGTTTGGAATGTAGGCAATGGTGTCGCCGTTTTGCACGTAGACGCGGGGCGAGGTGGCGATCTTCACTGGCACGCCATCGGCGGTATCCATGGCGGCAGTCAAGTACATCGTCGCTTGATACAAGCGACCGTCACTGCCCTTCCAGTACACATGACGATCATCCGAGACGCGGGCATTGGTGCCTGCACCCAAGACCATTTGTTTACCACTGGTGGTATTGCGATAGACCACTTGTCCGCTCGCGTTTTCGCCAACAATCACATCACCAAGGATGTCGGTTGGGGTGAAGTCGAGTTCAACCACGGTCGCGCCCGAGAGATTTTTGACCATCCCGGCCGTACCGCTTCCAAAGAGAATCTTGTCTTCGCGGAGCAAGAAGGTGCCATCGCCACCAATAGCTCCCAAATCATATTGCACATTACCCGTCGACAAGAAGAGCTCGTTTTCTGGGGTAAGCCAAACCATGTTGTGGTCAACCACTTGCACGATATTACGCAAGTCTTCGGTGTTGTACGAACGGAACCAGTTCAAGTACTCGGCATACGCCGTGGTGGTCTCGAACGTTTTGTCCGTCATGTTACGGGCGTACATCTTGAAGAACTCAATCGAACCGGTTTGGGTGAAGTGGGCGCCGACAATGTCTTCGACATCTGGCGTCCAGGTGTCAGCCACGGCCGTTGCCGACTGCTCACCAAATTCGACGTAATCGTAAACCCAAAGCTGCTCTTCACCGCCTGGGAAGGTCATTTTCACAATAGCCTGACCGTCTTGCACATCCATAAGCTCTTCGAGCTGCAACTGCCATTGATGATAGAGCTGTTCAAAGCGGCGATAGCGTGGGTTGTACACGTAAATCGAAGACTGTGGGAACATCTCGTTGGCAAGCGAGTGGTCAAAGGTCGTCTCGGCGTAAACCATGTCGTCATCAACCGTAATGGTGATAGACTCAACGTTGGTCAAAAAAACATCATCGAGAAGAATAGACTTCACGCCGGTCGCAAGATCAACTTCAATCACGTTCACGTGAGTTTTGGCATCGTCAGAAAACTCTGAATAAACCAAGCGGCCATCGTTTTTCAACACTTGCTGTTCATCAATAGCTGACGTTGGCACATCGGTCACCTTAATCGCTCCCCCATTTTGGAGGATGTACAAATCGCGAAGATCGCAAGAACCTTTGCAGGAATCAGCGCGATCGACGCGAACGAGCGTGTCATTAAACTTCAAGACCACGTTTGACATGGTATTAAGGCGATCGACACGATAATCACCATATTCCCAGGTTTTAACCGTAGGAAGTTCGGACCACGACGCGGCATCCCCGGCGGCAAAACCCGGCACAAATGGGGCAATGAAGACCGCGAGGGACGCCAAGATAAGACTTTGGCGTTTGAACATATGATGCAGCTTTTTAGGGCTTAGTTATAGCTTAATTTGGAACTCGAGAGAATACCAGAAAATGGCCATTTTGTCAATGGTTGGAGAAAGAAAAGGCCGAAAAACCCTTTAAATACGACTTATAAAACTTCTTTCAAATACGGCGCAGTCACGGACTTCTTGTTTTTCAAAATCTCTTTGGGCGTCCCTTCAGCAACCACTTCACCGCCTTTGGCTCCTCCGCCTGGACCCATATCGATCACCCAATCCGCGCCTTTGATCACATCTAAATTGTGTTCGATGATGAGAACTGTGTTGCCTTTGTCGACAAGCGCATGGAGCACGCCGAGCAGACGATTAATATCTTCAAAATGCAGACCCGTCGTTGGCTCGTCGAGAATATAGAGCGTCTTGCCAGTCGCACGGCGAGACAATTCAGCCGCGAGTTTCACACGCTGGGCTTCACCACCCGAGAGCGTGGTTGCCGACTGCCCAAGTTGGAGATAACCAAGACCGACTTCAAACAACACATTGAGTTTCTCGGCAATGAGTGGCTGATCGCGGAAGAAACGACGCGCTTCTTCAATCGTCATAATGAGCACGTCGGCAATGTTCTTGCCTTTCCAGTGCACTTCGAGCGCCTCTTGATTGTAGCGCTTGCCATGACATTCAGAGCAATCAACGTATACGTCAGGCAAGAATTGCATTTCAATCCGGCGCTGGCCTTCTCCAGCACACGCCTCACAGCGACCGCCGCCTTTCACGTTAAAGCTGAATTTACCAGCATCGAAGGCGCGCATCTTGGCTTCAGGTGTTTCGGTGTACAAGTCGCGAATGGCAGTGAACACTCCCGTGTAGGTTGCTGGATTGGATCGCGGCGTGCGCCCGATTGGCGACTGGTCAATGGCCACGACTTTGTCGATGTGCTCCATGCCTTTGATCGATTTGTGCTCGCCTGGGTAAGCCTTGGCGCGATAGTAATGCTTCATGAGCGCCTTGCCTAAAATGTCGAGCACCAATGTCGACTTTCCTGAACCAGACACACCGGTCACACAGACCAAGCGACCGAGCGGAATATCAACATCAATCTTTTTCAAGTTGAACGCCTCAGCGCCAATGATACTCAACTTCTTGCCCGAGCCTTTGCGATACGACTTTGGTGTAGCAATAATCTTTTTGTCCGCTAAGTACTGGCCGGTCAGCGAGGCTTTGTTTTTCATGATCTCCGCTGGCGTGCCTTCGGCCACAATTTCTCCCCCATAAACTCCAGCGCCAGGACCGACGTCAATAATATGATCAGCAGCAAGCATCATGGCTTTGTCGTGTTCAACCACAATAGCGGTGTTGCCGAGGTCGCGCAGTGATTTCACGGTAGTTATCAACTTATCGTTGTCACGAGGATGCAAACCAATCGATGGCTCATCCAAAATATAAATGACGCCTGAAAGCTGGCTTCCAAGCTGTGTGGCCAAACGCACGCGCTGCGCTTCCCCACCAGACAAGGTCATGGAAGTGCGATCAAGGGTCAAATACCCAAGCCCCACGTCGAGCAAATACCCCACGCGCGTATTGGCTTCTTTGCGCACCCGTTCAATCACCAACTTTTGATCAGCCGTGAGCTCTTTGTCCGCTCCAAGTTTAGTAAAGAAGGCAGTAACTTCTTCGATCGGTGTTTCGACCACGTCGGCAATCGACTTCCCCGCAATGGTCACAGCGAGCATTTCGGGTTTCAGACGCTTGCCGTTACACGCTGGACAGGTGAGTGTGCGCATGTAGGTTTCGAGTTCTTTGCGCACATAATCCGAATCCGTCTCCCGGTACTTTTGTTCAAGTTGCGACAACAAGCCCGGGTAAATCATTTCAAACCCATCAATTAAATAGACTTCCTCGCCCGTGCCGTAGAGGACTTTGTCCATTTTGTCTTCAGCAATTTTTTCCACTGGTACATGCATCGAAATCTTGTGGCGCTTGCCGACCGCTTCGAGCAGTTTCAAGTAGCTCGATTGATTGCCAGCAATACGTGTCCACGGCTTCACGGCCCCTTCGGCAAAGGTGAGGCGCGGGTTCGGGATCACCAATTCTGGCTCGAGCACGAGCTTCAAGCCAAGACCCGTACATTCACTGCACGCACCTGCTGGAGAGTTGAAGCTAAACAAACGCGGGTCTGGTTTTGGCAGGTTGATCCGGCAGGTGGCACAGCTGAAGCTTTGCGAAAGCAAGAGCTCATCGCCCGTATCTTCGCGGATAATCAACACCAGGCCGTTTCCCAGATCCAATGCTTTTTTGAGCCGCTCGACCACGAAGGTCTTTTCGACCTTGTCGCCGGGAGCAAACTCAGCGATCAACACATCAATGGAGTGATTCTTGGTCTTGTCTTTGCGCATGGCGATCGCTTCATCAATATCCATAAGCAGGCTGTCGTAGCGAATCTGCTTATAGCCGCTATCTTCTGCGGACAAGAGGGCGTGCTTGTGCTCCCCTTTTTGATCTTGAATCACCGGAGCAAACAGCTGGAGCCCCGAGGTCTGGACAAGTTCCAACACTTTCGTGGCCATCTCTTCAACGGTCTGCTCGGCAACTTTTGATCCACAACGTGGACAATGCGGCACGCCAGCGCGCGCAAAGAGCACCCGCAAGATATCGTAAATCTCGGTCATGGTTCCAACCGTTGAACGCGGATTGTGCGACGAGGACTTTTGGTCAATAGCGATGGTCGGCGACAACCCCTCGATGCTATCGACGTCAGGCTTATCTTGCAGATCTAAAAATTGCGCCGCGTAGCTCGACAACGAGCCCATATAGCGACGCTGCCCTTCGGCGTGAATGGTGTCGAACGCCAAAGACGATTTTCCCGACCCAGATAAACCGGTCATGACCACGAAGGCATCCTTCGGGATATCCAGGGAAATATTTTTTAAGTTGTGCACCCGGGCACCACGGATTTTCAAAACCGATTTTCCTGTTCCAGATGTGGATTTGGATGTGCGAGGCATAAAGTGCCCCGCATCATAGCACCGAATGTTTGGCCTGGCAAGGGCTCCAGCGTCCCTGCCAAAATAATTCCTCTAAGGGGCGGCTACACATCCACCCGTGCCGCTCGCCTCGCTGTACACACACCCGTTCCCGTTTGCAAAAACACCGCAAGGATTATTGGTGCAAACGTCAGTGAACGTCTCGTCAGAAATATATCCGATGGTAGTGCTGGCGTTTAAGTTGACAGCAGAAACTCCCCTGATCTCAATAAACGTGTACGTGCCATAATCCTCACAGGAGTCGATGGAGCCACAATGCGGATCAACGATCGCACAATATCCATCATTGCCGATCAGTGTTCCGGCAGTGGTCGGCTCTTGGAAGACGCAGCGACGTCGGTCACCAACACTATTCCCGAGCGGTGAGAGCGCTCCGCAAGCCGAAGCCGAAGGTTGGAAGTCATCGGGGTAGTCGGCACAACTCATGCATTCATAGCCAGCCGCAACATGCACGCAGCGATCATCGGTCCCCGTGCATAATTCGTACGTACAGGTGGTCTCCTCCAAAATTTTATTCCCATCGGAATCATGGGTGAGCGTACCGATCGCTCCGCATTCTGCAGGCTTGCTGTCATCCACCCGCTCGACTTCAAACTGCAATTCCTCTTCATACACCTCGCAACTGGCCCCAAGGAACAGCGACGGCTTGGGTTTAGGAAGACGAAGGGTTTTGAATTCAACTAAATTCGGATTCACAGTGGCCAAAACGAGATAGGCGGCAAGAAGAAGAACCAATCCAACGATGGCGTTGCGAATCCGTTCTTTGCCTTTGCTGATCGACTCGCTCCCACTCGCTGACCCCAAAATATATTGCACGCCACCAACCATAATCATCACCACCGCAATCACTCCCGCGATTCCGAGCGCGTAGGTATACAAAACATTAAGGTAGGCACCGATATCCAGTGTGGTCGCGGTGTTGCCAATCTTTACATTCAACAAGGTCTTCTTGGGGGGTGAGTAACAGTAATCGTAAGGAGAAACGCATTGGGCCGGCTTGGTGTCGCCCCAAATGGATGCCTCTGGTTTGGTTGAATTCGAGACCGGATCGTACACATCGACGGTTAATCCTTCACATTCTTCCTTAGTCCAGCACATAGCGTTTTGCTCGGGCCGACCCGCTTCGGTGGTCGCGCAACCAACGTATTGCGTGAGCTTTTCAGCTTCACACACATCGCGACACTCATTAAAATCACCTACCGCACCCATCGACTTAGCTCCCACTCCATCGCGTCCGCAGTAACAACTGCACGATGTCTCCTCCGCTGCGACAGGTGCGATTGGTGTTCCGAATAGGAGCAGTGCGGAAAGAATAAGAAGAGGTATACGCATACTTATTTTGAAAACGCCGAAATGATTTTTTCGAAGGTTGCTTCTGGGATGGCGCCTTCAATCCGATGGCCGTTAAAGAAAAAGGTAGGGGTGCCATAAACACCAGCAGCGGTCCCATCAAGCATATCTTCGGCAACTTCCTCTTCGTACTTACCGGAATTAAGACACGACTCAAACTTTTGCCTACTCATGCCGAGCGATTCGGCATACCCAATCATCGCTTCACGCGACAAGTCGGCTTGATTAGCAAAGAGCTTGTCGTGAAATTCCCAAAACTTTCCTTGTTCGTTGGCGCAGCCGCCAGCTTCAGCAGCCAGTTCCGCGCTTGGATGGATGTCGACGAGCGGGTAGTCGCGATAGATGATCCTTACCAAATTGGGAAACTGCTCCGCGGCCCGGCGCACCACATAACTCACCTCTTCCGAGTACGGACATTCAAAATCGGCAAACTCGACAATGGTGAGCGGAGCATTCATGGAGCCAATCGATGGGTCATCCGTCGTCACCACGTTCGCGGTCGTTGGCGCCTCCGTGGCCATAGCTCGAGCAAGGCGACTGGTAGTTAATTTGTCGGCAAAAGAATAGGACGGAATGTCTTCGAGCGAAAGTGTCCCGTGAACAATTTGGTTGTAGTAAGAAAAGACGTTCCAGGCGAAGAACCCAGCTCCTAACAAAACGACGACAAACAGCATGGAAAAAACAGAGCGACGCGACATAAGTGCAAGAATAGTATAGCATAGATAGTGTGAAATTCGGTGTATGCATCACGAAGTGAAACAAGCCGAACAACGCATCGCCCGGCGTCAAAAGAAAAAGCATCCGAACATGAAGGTCTCTGGCGTGGGTACCAAGAAACTCGCCGCACGATTGACGAAATCGCGTTAATTTGGTACTATTTCCTCGCTGTTTTAGATCTATTTCTTACAGAATCTTATGATCCAGTCGATCCTCAATATTCTCCAAGTGGCGTTCGCGATTCTTCTTGCGGTTTCGATTTTGCTCCAAGCACGCGGCAGCGGCCTTTCGGCCACCTTTGGTGGCGAAGGTAACGTCTATCGCACTAAGCGTGGCGTTGAGAAACGCCTCTTTCAACTCACGATTATCTTCGCTATTTTGTTTATCGGCGTGTCGCTCGCGAACGTTATTTATTAAGCTCTTGGCACCGGGCCATGAGCTCCCCCATGTCCTTCTTTCAACGCGCGAAAAAAACGCTAGAGAAACGCCGTAAAGGCCCCACCACCCAGGACCTCACCAAAAAACAGGTTCTGTCGGTGGTCAAACGGCGTGCCATTCCGAGTTGGAAGCAATGGAAACATTTGCCGCGGGTGTTGAGCACCAGTGAGCGCAAAATCGCGACCACGGCAATTGGGGTCATGTGTGCGGCAGTCCTCTTTCTTGCTGGCCACTATGTGTTTGTACACCAATCCGTGGTCGCGGCTGTGGGAGGCGAATATACCGAAGGGCTGATCGGCACTCCTCAATTTGTTAATCCCCTCTACGCCTCGGTAAGTGACGTCGACGCCGATCTTACTAAGCTTGTTTTTTCGGGACTCATGAAATACGATCCGGCTCAAGGTCTCGTCACTGACCTCGCCGAGTCCTATGACATTTCTGATTATGGCAAAACTTAATGTTGCTGGTTTTATGAAACACCATGAGACACACGCAACTGTTAAACACTGTGTTGAACTTGAATATCCAACTGAGATTTTATGTTATGACCCAAAATATAAACCATATAAAGACCCTTTAAGAATAATCCTGACAGTATTTCTGT
>JBBUGS010000031.1:0-3817 GCA_038056005.1 Patescibacteria group bacterium | reverse complement strand
GCACGTTGATTTACTTACCTTCAATGGCAGCAAGATTTACGGACCTAAAGGGGTCGGCGCGTTGTATGTGAAGCGAGGCATCAAACTCACTCCACTTATCTTTGGTGGGGCCCAAGAAAAGGGAATTCGACCTGGGACAGAGAACGTTGCTGGGATCGTTGGTCTTGCTAAGGCGCTTCAGATCGCCGAGGTGGAGAAAGCCAGCGAGGCCGCCCGCCTTATTCCTCTGCGCGAGAAACTCATCAAAGGTATTTTGGAGACGATTCCGAAGACCCGTTTGAACGGCCATGCCACTGAGCGCTTGCCAAACAATGTGAACATCTCGATTATGGATTTGGAGGGTGAAGCGCTTCTCCTGTATCTCGATGCTCAAGGGGTGTATGCTTCGACCGGGAGCGCCTGCACATCTGCTTCGCTTGACCCCAGCCACGTGATTTTGGCCCTTGGAATGCCCTACGAAGTGGCCCATGGAAGCATCCGTTTTACCCTTGGCCGGTCGACCACTGCCGAAGATATCGACTACGTCCTTGAAGTCTTGCCGCCACTGGTTGAAAAGCTCCGCGCCATGAGTCCGGTGCGCGTTGATGAAAAATACTATCGCTAATATGGCTGACGTTGTTTCCAACGACAAAACCCAATCCTGGTTCTACTCCGACATCGTTCGTGAGCACTTTTTTCATCCCAAGAATTTTTTGGAGACCGACGCGCCGGAAGTAGAATTTAACGCGATGGGGAAAGTCGGCTCACCGGCTTGCGGAGATGAACTGAGGGTGTGGATGATGGTCGATCCGGCGACCGAGAAGATCAAAAAGTTTTGGTGGCGTACATTTGGCTGCGGGAGTGCGATCGCTTCAACATCAATAGCCTCGGTGATTGTGACCGAGAACGACGGCATGACTCTCGAAAACGCACGCAAGTTAAAGCCACAAGACATTATGGAGCGTCTGGGCGGCTTGCCGCCCCGCAAGTTCCACTGCTCGGTCCTTTGCGACAAGGCTCTGCGTGACGCCATCAATGACTACTACCGTCGAAGCGATCAGTTCGATAAAATTGTGAACGAAGCCTATCGCCTGATCGACCCGGTAGCCAAAGTCACAGATCATGACATCGAAGAAGCTGTGCTCGAGGGCGCTCAGACGCTCGAGGCGGTGCAGACCAAAACCAAAGTCGGCATTGGTAACCCAGGTATTTTGCCAGCCGTCGAAGAATTGATCCGATTTTACCGCGAAAAGTATTTTGGATAGAATGGTCCCACTATGAAACTCACCATTAAAGTTGATCCAGACTTGTGCATTGGCGCAGCCTCGTGTGTCACGATTGCGCCTGAAACGTTTCAACTGAACGACGAAAATAAAGCGGTTGTTCTTGATCACAGCACCGAACCAGGTGGTCGTGTCTACGAACGCGTGATCGAAGTCACTGAAGACGAAAAAGGCAACATCATTTTGGCTGCCCAGTCGTGCCCCACGCTCGCCATCACCATTTTGGACGAAGCCGGCACTCAATTATTCCCTGAAATGTAACTGTGCGCTATTTGATTATCGGCGGCGGGGTGGCGGGAACTTCGGCGGCAGAAGAAATCCGCAAGCTCGACGCGGAAAGTTCGATCACCATTTTGTCCGAGGAAGAGCATCAGCTTTATTCCCGGGTGTTGTTGCCGCATTATATTAAAGGCAAGATTCCTCGCGAACGGTGCTTTTTGAAAAAACAGACCTGGTACGCCGAGCAGAAAATCGATTGGCTGCCCGGCGTGACGGCGGTCAAACTAGATACGCAAAATAAGTTTGTGGCTGCGAGCGACGGCCGTGAGTACGAGTACGACAAATTGCTGATCGCAAGCGGTGGAGAGGTGCGCCTGCTTCCAGCGGACAGCCGCGGCACCTGTTATCTGCGCACTCTCGACGACGCGGATCACTTGTTGCAGCTCCTTGGGGAAGCCCCGATGAGCGCCTCGATCGTTGGTGGTGGATTCATCGGCCTCGAGTTCATTAATATCTTTGCTGATCGTAAGATTCCAGCAAAACTCCACATGAAGGAAGAACGATTTTTCCCTTCAGTCCTCGACGAAGATTCGTCTGCCTTAATCCGCGAGAAAGCTGAAGCTGATGGGATTGCGTTTAAAACTGGCTCAACCCCGGAAGCGCTCGAAGGACTAGTAGGCGTCGGGATCGGCATTGCCCCAAATATTGCCTTTGCGACCGAAGCAGGAGTCAAAACCAATCGCGGGGTTCTCACCAATGAATTCTTAGAGACCAACATTGCTGACGTTTATTCTGCCGGCGACGTGGCCGAGTTTTTTGATCTTGTTGCCGGCCGGCAGGTGATGGTGGGTAACTGGCAGAACGCCATGCAGCAAGGGCGCACGGTTGGGAAAACCATGGCAGGCCAGCGGGCGGCGTTTGAGCTTGTGAGTTCTTACGCCACCAACTGCCGGGGGGTGGAAGTGATCTTTATTGGCGACGTGGATCGCAAAGCAGCTGATGAAGTGATCGTCAAAGGCTCAAAAGCCGCAGGTGGCGTGGCGCAGTATTTTGTCCGCGGTGGTAAACTAGTTGGAGCGACGCTCGTGAATCGTAACGCCGAGCGCGCACTGGCTACAACCACCATTAAAAATCGTGAACCGTATGTCTAATCTTTTGAACACCCTCGGACGCTTCTCTGAACAGATTGAACAGGCTTGGAGCGACACCCAGAAACTTGTCTTGCCAGCGTCCTGGCGCTCGATTACCAACGTTGTGGTGATGGGTATGGGCGGCTCGGCGCTTGGTGCCCACGTGGTCAAGACCGCTTTGCAATCACGTTGTACCCTGCCGATCGAAGTTATTGGCGGGTACACGTTGCCAGCTACGGCAACTAAAAAGGCCTTGGTGATCTGTTCGAGTTTTTCGGGCACCACCGAAGAAGTCCTTTCTGCCTACAAGCAAGCCCGCGCTAAGAAGGTGAATGTCTTTGTCCTCTGCGCCGGCGGCGAACTTGCTCGCTTGGCCGCCAAGGATCGTGTGCCAGCTTACGTGTTTAATCCCGGCGAGCTTGTTCCGATCGACAAAAATGGCACCCCGCACCCCCGCTACGGCGGCGGCTTTATGGTATTTGGCGTGCTTGGGATTTTGAGCAAACTTGGCTTTGCTAAAGTGAGCGGGGGCGAAGTCGCCGCCCTTGCTAAGCATTTGCAAAAGGAGCTTCCGCGAGCCAAACGCGTGACTCCAAAGTTGGCTAAAGAATTGCTTGGTCGAGCGTCAATGATTGTAGCCTCCGAGCACCTCGAAGGTGCTGCCCACGTTTTTGCCAACCAGATTAATGAATCGACTAAACACTTTTCGACCACCTTCTTGTTGCCGGAATTAAATCATCATCTGATGGAGGGCCTGCAGTTTCCTAAAGAAGTGATCAAAAAAATAACCTTTGTTTTTTTGGAGAGCGGCCTCTACCACCCGCGTGTTCAGAAGCGCTACAAATTGACTGCTGATGTGGTCAAGAAAAATGGCGCGCAGGTGGTGCGTATCACACCAAACGGAAAGACCCCGCTCGAGCAAGCATTTGAACTGATCCAGCTTGGCGCTTTTGTAACATTTGAAATGGCTCGACTCGCCAAGGTTGACCCGGAAGATATCCCTTGGGTGATTTGGTTTAAGAAGCAACTTGGTAAGTAAGAACATGTGAGAAGGCGGGCCGCACGGCCTGCCTTTTTGTTTTACAAATTCGAAACCCCCGGAGATGAGCCGAGGGTTCGAGAAGCGCTTTGCCCGGCGCTTAGCGGGGGTGGGGCTCGTCGGCGGGACGAGCCCAGCGCATGTGACAAAGTGTTACAAGGGCTTGC
>JBBUGS010000030.1:0-20643 GCA_038056005.1 Patescibacteria group bacterium | reverse complement strand
TCGGTGAGCTCGCGACCGAGACCGACGAGACCGGCGAGACCACCAGCCCCGAAGGTGGCCTCATGATCTGGTCCTATGGATCGGGTACCTACACCGTCACCCCTGGCTATCGCTGGGCCACGCTCGGCGCCGTAGCCATGTGCAGCAACGAGCGAGGAATGATCACCTTCCCCTCGCTCGAAGTCGAAGGCTGGGCATCATACGACCCGGCGAACGGCGATCCCTACACCCTCGGTATCGCCGTGAATACGACCGGCGACGACAGCGTCACCTTCTCGGACCGCTTCGATTCCTGCGAGCTGAGCGGCATCGACGGCGGCGGCACCATCGAGGTTCCGGGCACACTCGTGGGTGACCGTATCGAATTCGACATCGCGACCGCACTCGAGCGCCACGCGGTCGTCCGCGATAGCTGTGGCGGCAGTTACTACACTGTTCTCGAAGTACACTGCGACGTGAACAGCGAAGCAACCCACGGCGGGGTGGCCAACGGCTACGCCATCAACATCCCCGACGACGGAGGTGTCTCGCCGATGAGTACCGGCATACCGGTCGGCGTCACGGTCGGCTTCCAGAACATCGCTGACGACGGCACCGCCACCAAGGACATCTGGGTCGCTGCCGAGTAACCAACACGGCCCCAACTTCTTCACGACAGCAGCCGCTCTCCGGCTGCTTTGTGCATTAACCGTGTATTTCAAGATACTGCAAGTAGCATGGCCAGCAATGCACGTGGCGCTCGGCGAACATCTGATTTTTGTAAGTGGTGATCGCTTTCCCACAGGTCGTGCACGTCGTGGCCATTTTGACTGGAGTATTTGAATGGCGAGCCAGTGTTTTAAGGCGGGAAAGAAAATGTTGACGTGGGAACGGCAAACGATGCTTTTTATAAAACTCAAACTCGACGGGGGCGACGCTGTAATTACGTTTAAACACTGGATCATGAATAGCTTTGCCAACAAACTTCTCGGGATCAACGTCGTCGAGGGCGTCGGGGATATCTTCAATATGCAAGGCGTGTTCAGGATCAGCAATGCTCGGCATAACCACCGCTCCCCGAGACGGGTCAACATGCGGAGCTTGAAAAGCAGCGTATTCTTCTGGTGTGTAATCAAAATACATCTTACCCATGGAAAACTGAAAACCACTTTGCGAAAAATCACCAGGAAAAAACGTGCCATATTCCCCTCTCTCAAGCATGGCGCATTTAATCTCGTCGAGCTTTTGCCAATACTCATCTTCGGAATATTGGTTGTTAAAAATGCAAAACTGTTTGTGCCGCAAGCCAAAGCAACCAAAACAGTTTTGACACTCGTAACAATCACTCGAGTACTCCATGCTGATGGATCGCCAGACTCGAATGCAGTATTTGCAATTTTGACTGTTCATGAGATCAACCGACTGGTACGTCTCGCTACCTCGGCCCGCCCAAACCGTAAACGCCGACGCTTGTTGATCCAAACAGGCCCAAGAATGAAACAAATCTGTTGAGTTCACGCCCCACCAACACTCGCGAGCACGGGTGCACTTGATCATCCCCTCCCCCACACAATCTTCGCAGGCCAAATTTGAATGCTCTGGCCAGACAGCTTCGGCCATGAGCGCATGAAACCGTTCAACATATTCACAGAACACGGAGTACTTCGATAAATCAACTTCGGCGCGACGCCGTTCCCACTCCTCTCTGGTGAGTTGTTCGTTGAACCACAGATATTGTTTGTGGTTCTGATTGGTGGCGCCAAAACAATGTTCACAATCATCACAACTATACAAAAACGCACAATTGATGCAGGTCATGCAGTCAAAGGTGTAGACGCATCCAAACATCCCATCTGACCAATCCAGTCCAAACGACTCGCGATTGTTTCCAGAATTGGTTACGTCAACACAATCTTCCGAACGCATACCCGACATGTAGGCGTAATAAACACGTTTCATCTCTCCCGATCCGAAAACCATATACGAATCTTCGGCATCAGCAATATCAACCCCGATGGTGTTGACGCTACTGCCATCGTCTCGGAGTGCACCGATGGGAATTGAATGGGCGAGCGTTCGAAATTGATCGAAAAACGGCTGGTTAGGATTCCATGCAAAACCGTTCACGTAATCATTGCCAAACCATTCTTTGTCAGTGATGACTTGGAAAGGATTATCTGGATGAATGAAACTCAAGATCGGCTTCTGAGTAACAGCATGCGGTTTCCACCAAATGGAAACGCCGGCAGCAAATCCAGCGAGTTGCCGGAGCCGCACCGTCGGCGCTACTGTCGATGGCGGCACATTAAACTTTTTGTACCAACCGATTTCTTCGTCGGTCATCATCCACTTCTCACCCATCAAGCTACACGCCCGCTCCCCTGGCGTCGTCGCCTCGAGAATGGCTCTAACCTTCGCGTCGTAGTTGGGAGTATTGGACATACTCGTCGAGCTAAACGGGCAAATGGCAAACCGCCTCCACGTTATGACCATCTGGGTCTAAAACAAACGCGCCGTAGTAGTGTTCGTGATATTCAGGTCGAAGTCCCGGCTTGCCATTATCTTTCGCCCCCGCTCCGATCGCTGCTGCGTAAAAGGCATCAACCAACGCACGATTTTCACAAGCAAAAGCGATATGAACGTTCACAGAAATAGGATGTTGATCATCTGATCCCCCAACCCAGAATTGTGGCCGATCAACTCCAAAGCCCGTCACCTGATTTTCAATAGTAAACAGCGGCTTCATATTGAGCGCTGCTAGCGCCACTTCGTAGAACTTCCGACTGGCCTCATAGTCCCTGGCAGCGATACCAATGTGATCAAACATAGAATTAATGTTAGCCGTTCTTTTCTAAGTACTGTAAATAACAGGCTTTACAATACACCGTACGAACGGTGTGAATATGATTAAAGGCAACGGTTATTTCCGTCGAACACTTGGCACAATGCGTCGACTCGAACCGTCCCATGTTGGACTCACGGATGAGGTCATGGATACGCCCAACAAAGTGACGTGCTGGTGGAGCAAGCCGATGCGTTTTGTAAAACTGAATCTCTGGAGCGATAAACGCAAAACGGCGCCGCATGGACGCGTCGTAAATGGGAACTCCAAGCCAGGCCGCTTCATCGAAATCATCGAGCCGGTCGGGGATATCGCTTAAGCGTTTCATGTTGGTAGCTCCAGAAAGATCCGGGCCCATCGCTCCTTCGGCCTCTGGTTCAAAATCAAGCGCGCCTAATTTGGTTCTTCCGAGATCCGGCGGCGCACCGTGATAAATCACTGCTCCAGAATCTGGAAAATACGCTGGCGACATCGAGACAGGAAAAAACTCTCCGTATTCACCACGATCAAGCATGTGGCATTTGAGTTCATCGACGCGTTGCCAATATTCTTGCTCGCTATATTGTTTATTAAAAATGCAAAACTTTTTTCGATTTAACCCCACGCAGCCGAAACAGTTTTCAGAACCCATGCACTGAATGCAATATTCTAAGTTTTGTGAGGTCTGACAGTTGTAGGTAAAGAGCATCTCGGAACACTGCGCTGGATTGGTGCTGCCATAACAATCTTGAGAGGTAAACAGTCCCGCACAAAAGGCACTATCGCGTGCATTTTCTGTTGCATACGAAACCCAGAAACAATCTTGAACACCGTTGGCACACGTAAAACCATTCTTGACGCGCGTCACTTTATTTAAGTACTCACCTGTTGAGCCTTCTGCTTGATCGTTAAAATTCTCTGGCCAGATTGATTGTTCACGAATCATGGTATGAAATTGCTCGCCGTACTTTTGTAAAACTTCACGCGATGAGAAGTCCACTTCTGCTCGGCGTTTCTCCCACTCCTCTTTTGTGAGCTGTTCGTTCCACCACAAATACTTTTTATTCCGCTTGTTGCTCGCACCGAAACAAAACTCGCAATTGCGACAGTCAAAAAGAAACGTTGACGAAAGGCAATCAAGACTCGCGCGAACAAACTTGCAATCAAACAATCTAAACGAGTCCGCAACGTTGTAGCAGCGATTGATCGACGTCCCGTTCCACGCTTCTGACGTGTTCTCCTCATCTAAAACCCAATCGGAAAATAACGAATCACGTGATCGACAGCCCATGACGAAATAGCTGTTGACATCACCAAACGAAAAACGCGCGATGCTGTTTTCCGGCTCTTTAATATTCTTTTCAGACAGAAGCGGCACGGTAAGTTGCAATTCGCGCAACTGCGGGAAGAACGGTTGGGTAGCATCAACATCGCGTCCTTTTTCAATAAAGTCTTTTTCGTACCACTCCTTATCGGGCAAAACGCGCAGTCCTGTCGCGGGGTGAATAAACGTAAGAAGCGGCTTCCCAGTCTCCGCGTGCTTATTCCACCACCACTGTTCCGCTAAGAAAAAACTCGACATCACCCACCAACGGGTCATTGGTGACCGCGAGGAGGGTGGAACGTTGAACTTTTTGTACCACCCAATTTCTTCATCCGTCATCATCCACTTTTCTCCGGTCAAAGCACACGTCCGCTCCCCGGGCGCTGCAGCGTCGAGGATAGCCTGAACTTTCGCATCATAGTTCGGAGTGTGAGACATACTTAACCGTTCTCTTCAATAAATTTAAGGTAGTCCTCACGGCAGTAGATGGTGCGGTCTGGATAGGTTTTATTGGTGGCAACGACTACGGCTTTGCCACATTTGAAGCACTTGGAATCAATGAAGTTGCCTGAGTTGGCTTCAAAGACCATACTTTTGAGCCGCTTCATGGGGTGCATCGAACGAATGGCGATCCCAAGCTGTTTGTATAAAGCAATTTCAGGTTTCAACAAAGCGTAGCGCCGCTTTTCAGCAGGATCCATGAACGGTACCCCGCCCCACTTCTCTGGTTCTGTTTGGTTGATGTGATCGGGCAATTCATCAAGGGAATGCAATACTGTGCCTTCAGCCAGTTCACCAAGGGCGCCAGCAGATTCGGGATCAAGCAAATTAACTCCGAGTTTAGTCGCTTCGTCTTCTTCAATCTGGTAAAGCAAGCCGACCGACACTGGCCAATAACTCGGCGCAAACTTGGCTGGGAAGAATTCGCCATACTCACCGCGATCGAGCATCGCGCACTTCAACTCATCAACCCGTTGCCAATATTCAGCTTCTTCGTATTGCTTGTTGAAAATACAAAACTTCTTGCGAATCAACCCCACACAACCAAAACAATTCTCGCAGTTGTAACACTGCATGCAGTACTCCATGTTCTGACACTCGTAACACGAGTGCACATACTTACAGCCGCGCGACTTGAGCGGAGCGTGTGAGTAAATGTTGTCAAAGCTCTGAAGGGCTCCACCGACAAAGGCGTTGTTCTCACTGTTGCCCAAGAAGACGGCGCCGTAATAGTTATCTTGCGAATCGTGCCCAGCCAGCATGTATTTACACTGCCGACACTTCTGCAAATATTCGCCAATACAATTCTCTGTCTGTTCATTGAAATTCTCGGGCCAAATGGCTTTGTGTCCAACAAGACCTTGAAACTTGGCAATGTATTCTTCAAGCACTGTGCGCGATCCAAGGTCTACTTCTGCTCTGCGTTTCTCCCACTCTTCTTTGCTAAGTTGCTCGTTGAACCAAATGTACTTGCCGTTGCGTTTGTTGGTCGCCCCGAAACAGGATTCACAATTACGACAGTCAAATAAAAAGTCTGAGTTCATGCAATCAAACGACTGGCGGACAAATTTGCAGTTATGAATGCGATTGGAGTTCAAGATGTTGTAGGAGTTGACAACGAACAGAGACTCAAAGACTTCAGCCGAATTTTCCATGTCTTCGGCACAATAGGCATAGAAAGAATTTTTCGACTTACAGCCAGTAACAAAGAAACTATTCTCGTCGCCTTGCGATAAGAGCGCAACAGAATTGATCGGTACGATCAGTGATCGCCAAGCGGTAAACGGAACCTCAAGTTGTAGTGTACGAATTTGATCGAAAAAGTTGGTCGACGGATTGTACTCGCGGCCTTTGTCGGTATTATCTTGTTCAAAAAACTCTGGGTCGGGCAGAACTTTAATTCCTGTGGCTGGATGGACATAACTCAAAACCGGCTTGCCCGTCTTCGCGTGCTTGTTCCACCACCAACCAAAACCTGTTCCAAAAAAAGTAGTGATCTTTACCCGGCTTAGCGGGTGGACCTTGCTCGGCGGAACATTGAATCTTTTGTACCAACCAATTTCCTCTTCATCCATCAGCCACTTTTCGCCTGTGAGTACACAGGTCTGTTCAGCCGGAACCAGCCCGTCCAGGATTATCTTCACTTTTTGATCGTAATTGGGGGTGTTCATACGGCAACACTTTACCACTTGGGCGGGGCGGAAGTCGATAAACGAAAAGGACCGGCCGAGGAGGGCCGGTCGGGAGCGAAAAAGCCTCGGGGCTAGGTGACGCACTGGTCGTGAACGCTCGGGTCAGCGTCGTCGCAATCCCCGCCGACGAGCACGTAGCCATCAGGGACCCGGTCACCGACGCAGATGAACAGGTTCGGGGCCGGTATGGTGAGCCCGTCGTTGAACGCATCGGTCCCGTAGCCGTCGTTGTCGACGTCGAGGTAGACGTAGTAGCCGTTCGAGCGCGAAGCGTCCGCGTCGTCGCAGTCGAGACCGCCCAGCACCGAGAAGGGCGGCTCCGAGCAGTACCAGCCCGGGTTGATCCCGACGCCATCACCGTCGTGATCTTGGTAGTAGCGCACCGCACCGCTTTCAGGATCGTCGGGATCGCAGGCGTCCTTGTCGGGGAGGGCACGGGGCTGACCCTCATCGGCGATGATCGCCAGAGTCTTGCTAAGACCGCAACCGAGAAGGCCAAAGAGGAGGATCGACATGCGAACTCCAGGCTCAGGTTGATCGTATCACAAACCCCCTATCCCCGCTCTTCCAAAAATTTCAAATAACAAGCGTTGCAATGCACATTTCGTTCTGGATACGTCCGATTGGTGGAAGTAACGATCTGCTTGTTGCAGGCTGTGCACGTGCGTGTTTCAAAAGGACCACTGCTCATGGAGAACAACAAATCGTGCATGCGGGCAGTAAAATGACGGCGGGGCGCAGCAATGTTGAAGCGCTTCAAATATTCAACTTCTGCTTTAGTGAAAGCAAAAGGGCGGTTAATGGTGCGATCCGCCAACGGCTTGCCTACCCATTCTGCTTCGTCGAGGTCGTTAATGTGATCTGGAAGTTGATCGACTTCGCGGATTCGCGGATCGTCAAGCGACAACGGACCAAAAGCGCCGTCAGTAGAGGCTTCAAAGCGCTCACGTCCAACCCGATCCCAATCATCAAGCGACGCACCGAAATACACCACCGGCCCTGATTCAGGATAATAGTTTAAACCAAAATTGATCGGGAAGGGTCGGCCATACTCCCCCCGCTCAAGCATGGCGCATTTAAGTTCGTCCACCCGCTGCCAATATTCTTCTTCGCTGTACTGTATATTGAAAATACAAAACTTCTTGCGCCTGAGTCCCACACAACCAAAACAATCAGAACAGTCATAACAGTTCATCGAATACTCCAAGTTATCCGAGCGAACCAACGTGCAGGAAAACTTACTATTGGCGGTGTGTCCAACGGGACCGCATTGATAATTGTGATCACCAGGAATCGCACAACTAAAGGCGTTGTTGTTGGCATTGTAAAGTCCGTAGCAGTAATAACCACCATGGCTTTCGATACCATACAAACAGTGTTTCAGATCACTGCATTTAATAAGGTACTCGCCGAGACAATCTTCCGAGCCCTCGTTGAAATTCTGGGGCCAGATTGCTTCTTCCCGAATCAATTTTGTGAAACGTTCAAAGGCAGCAGTCATTTGCTGATAGCTCCCAAGATCGATCGCGGCTACACGTTTTTCCCATTCCTCTTTGGTGAGCTGTTCGTTGAAGAAAACGTATTTGGCATTGCGCTTGTTGGTCGCGCCAAAACAAAACTCGCAGTTGCGACAGTCAAATAAAAACGCCGAATTCATGCAGTCACGCGATTCGTAAATAAACTTGCTGCCATGAATGCGCAACGAGTGATTGACGTGATAGCAATCCGTGACATTGATTCCGGCATTGGAGTCCATCGTCCGTGTGCCGAATTGCGTGTCGAGCAAGTAAAAACAATCTTCGGATTGCGAAGCAGAAACAAAGTAGCCGTTGCGGTCGCCGAGCGAAACAGTCGCAATAGAATTTTCTGGATCAATAAAGTTACGCGTGGCATTGATTGGTACAGTAAGTTGCAGTTCGCGAAATTGTTCCAAGAACGGACGACCAAGATCGATCGACGTTCCTAAACTCGAAAAATCTTTGGTAAACCATTCTTTGTCGGGCAGCACGTTGATCTTGGAAGCAGGATGAACATACGAAAGCACTGGCTCACCTGTCTCCGGATGTTTGTTCCACCACCATTGATAAACCGCAAAAAAGTTGGTCATGTGCCACACACGAACTTTTGGAGAAAATGGCGATGGTGGCACGTTGAATTTTTTGTACCAGCTGATTTCCTCTTCATCCATCATCCACTCTTCGCCAGTCATTTCGCACTTACGCAGCCCTGGCGTTGTGGCGTCGAGGGTTACTTTGACTTTGGCGTCGTAGCTTGGTGTTTTACTAGCCATACTGCTCAATAAACTTTAGATAATGTTCACGACAGTAGACGCCCCGTTCTGGGAAGGTCTTGTTACGACTCACCGTTAACGCTTTCTGGCACTGCTTGCAGCTGCCTTCAATAAACTCTCCGGAGTTCACACGCCAGCCCAAGTCTTGGATCCGCCCAATAAAATGACCTGCGGGAGGGGGGAGCTTCATCTTTTGGTAGAAGGCAATCTCTTGCGGTAAAAAGGTGAAGCGGCGCTGCATGTGATCGTCAAAGACTGGCTTCCCTACCCACTCTTCGGACTTAAAATCGGCCAGACAATCGGGGATATCACTCGAGTGTTTCATGACCGTACCTGATAAATCTTCACCAGCAGCTCCATTTGATTCTGGCTCAAAACTCTGCGCACCAAGTTGTTTTGCATCCTCCGCGTCCGCAAGCATGTACTGTGCGGCCCCTGAGTCAAGGAAGCACATCGGGGACATTGAGAGCGGAAAGTATTCGCCGTACTCACCAGCATCGAGCATCCGACATTTAATCTCGTCTAACTTTTTCCAATACTCATCTTCCGTATACTGCTTGTTGAAGATGCAAAACTTTTTGCGCTGTAATCCCACGCAGCCAAAGCAATTCTCACAGTTATAACAATGAATGCAATATTCAAGATTTTGTGATTGAACGCTGAGATAGGAAAAACGAATCTGCGACGACCGCGGACTCAAGCAGGATCCATACACATTGTTGGCGCCAGAATAGACCCCAAAGCAGTAAGCATTTTCGTAGGTATCATCAAAAGTAAAGGCGCAACGATATTGATCATGGCATCCGCTCACGTTGGTAAAACAGTCGCGGCAGTTGGTGACGCGTGTCAGGTACTCGCCGGAAGAATTCTCTGCCTGATCATTAAAGTTCTCTGGCCACACAGCTTCTTCCCGAACGCGACGATACAGCTCGTCGCGCCATTTGAGAAACGTGGAGCGACAGGTAAGATCGATTTCACTCATCCGTCGGCGATACTCGTCTTCGGTCAGTTGTTCATTACAAAAAACAAAACGCTTGTTGCGCTTATTCGTTGCCATGAAGCAGTTTTCGCAGTTACGACAATCAAAAATAAACTGACAGTTCATGCAGTCCTGCGACTCCATCACCACCGTGCTATTGAAAATGCGGATGCTGTGCGAAACGTTAAAGGATTGGGAAATATTGTTGCCCTGCGAAATCTCGACAGAGTCCTCGACGTCCACGGCATTGATACCAAAACAAGAATTCTTCGAGCGACTGGCCAGAACAAAATAGCTATTCTCGTCGCCAAGGGAGACGGCCGCAATCGAATTCACGGGCGGTACGGTGTTACGAAAAGCCATAAAGGGCACGCTGGTTTCGAGTTCCCGGATGGTGGCGAATACCGAGCGGCTGGGATCGTCGTCTCGGGTGATGTTGGAGAAATCTGAAGCATACCAGTCGGCGTCGGGAATAACTTTGACCCCACTTGATGGATGCGAAGCAGCGATCATAGTCTTGCCTGTGCGCGGGTCTTTGTTGTTCCAATACTGGGCGGCGCTCCCAAACCCAGCCAAAATGCGCCACCGCGCCAACGGACTATACTTTGATGGCGGGACATTGAATTTTTTACACCACCCAATTTCTTCGTCGGTCATCGTCCACTTCTCGCCCGTGAGCACACAGACGCGTTCACCTGACTGCAAAGCATCCAAAATCACTTTCACTTTAGCATCGTAATTGGGGGTATTGCTCATAGATCAAAGACGGGGCGCGATGGCCCCGTCTCCAGAGTACTTAAATGTCCGCTTTTAGACAATGATGTCATCCATGCTTATCTTCGGTGCTTCTTCTTTCTTAGCCTCCGCTCCCCCACCCTCCAACTGCTTCTCGACTTCTTCACGCGGAGTGGCGTATTTTTCCCGCGATTGCTTCATGATTTGCTCCATGAACGAGGTGTGACGCGGGTCAGTGACCGGGAGCACCTCGGCTGAGAACGGATCCCAACGGCGCCCGTCGATAGTCATTTTGACGTAAATCTCACGTTCAGACAGGTTGATCATGTCTTGCATTTCAAAGACCGGTTTCATTTCCATTTCCATGATCGCCGCGTCTTCGGCACTGATTTGGAACACAATGATCGAAGCGACGTTGCCGAAGAGTGAGGAACGGAGCGACGGCGACAGCTGCGACAAGTTTTGGTTGGCAACCGTTAAGCAGAAACCGAATTTACGCGCCTCAGCCAAAATGTTTTCAAATGTTTTGGTAGCAATATTTTGAAACTCGTCGACATACAAGTAGAACGGCAAGCGATCTTTCTCTGGCAAACGGATACGTTGCATCGAAGCTTGGTAGAGTTTGGTGACGAGCACGGCACCGAAGAAGGCAGATTTTTCATCACCAACGCGCCCTTTCGACAAGTTGACCAACAAAATCTTTTTCTTTTGCATGATGTCGTACAAGTCGACTTTGTTTTGCTGTTGACCGAAAATGTTGCGCATCAAGGGATCGGCGAGCAGCTGGCCAAGTTTGTTCAAAAGCGGCGAAACAGCCTCAGCATCATAGCGCTGCGACCACTCAGGAAACTCAATCGCCCAAAAACGACGAACGACGTGATCTTTAATGTGTTCAATCACCTTGCTGCGATAGGGACCCGATGAAAGCAGCGAAACCATTCCGTTCAAGGTTCCTTGCGGATAGTCGATCATGGCCAGCGTTGAAAAACGCAGCAAGTGTTCAATACGCGGCGACCAGTCCGAAGCAAATTGCTTTTTGAAAATTTCAATGATTGAGTCCGTGACCATGTGCTTATCTTCTTCGGCTACGCCAGCAATCGGATTAAACGAAATCGGAAAATCGCGATCAGCCGGATCAATCACCACCACGTCTTGAATGCGATTCTCTTGTACAAAGTCGAGCATGGCGTTAATCAAATCGCCGTGCGGATCAATCACACCGACCCCAAAGCCAAAATGAATGTCGGCCCGAATCAACTGTTCAAGCAACTTGGTTTTTCCAACGCCAGATTTACCAATCACATACAAATGACGACGGCGATCACGGCGTTTGGCACCAAACACGTAACGCATCGGCGAATAGCCGCGCGTGTAATTGGTGCGGCCAAAAAGCGACAGCTCGTTGTCAGGCAACTGTCCTTTGATCGGCAACGCATCTGGCGGTTCGTGACGACGGGCCACAAACGTTTCCAACTCTGGTGGAATGTTCGTGGCCGGTGCCGTTGGCATGGTCGGAGCGACCTGAATGTCGTCTTCGCCAAACGCGCCTTCAAATGAATCGGTTTCTTCTACCATACTTACCAAGGGAATAAATCATCTCCGGCAGGTTTGGGAGCCGAAGCCTGGGCTGGGCGCGGAGCACCACCCTGAGAGCCTTCCGAGGAACTGCCTGATGATCCGCTGGAAGATCCGCCTCCTCCACCACCACGTCGACGACGTCGTTTGCGGCGAGCTTCTTCACCTTCTCGCGACGGCTGGCCGCCACCTACTGATGGGGTTGATGGTTTCTGAGGTTCCGCTGCGACGACTTCGGTTTTCGGAGCGGCAGGAGTGACCACTGGTTTTTCATTAAGAGTGGATAAGGAAACAGAAGCCCCAACAGGTTTGGTAATAACTTCCGTTTCAGAGATCTTGGGGGTTGGAGCTGGAGCGAGAGCGGCAGGTTTTGGCGCTCCTGGAACCGGAGCCGGAGCAGGGGCCACTGTTGGCGCCGGAGCAACAGGCGCCACCATGGGGGTAGCCGCGACTTCGACCACGGCAGGTTTTGGCGCAACGGGCGTCACTTTATCTGGTGGTTTACCCGCTTTGCGCTCAGCACGGACGATTTCAATACACGTTTCACAATAAATTGGCCGATTGCGATCAAGCTCAACAGGCAAAATCATGTGCTTGTTGCAGCGTGTACAATCGTATTCGTATAATTGCTTCATTGGCTTCCCTGCAGGAATTTCTGGCAGCGATCCCACAGGCACCTCTGGCCGCGACTCGCTCCAGCTCACAATGTCCTGCTCCACCTCTGCCCGCTTGTGGCTATATTGGCGACGCGAAGCATCAATCACTTTTTGCGCACTCCCCGTGCGCGCCGCAATCGGCGGCAATGTTTGTGCCGAAAACGCGTCTGAAGCAATCCCATCAATCATCAGTTTTAAATAGACATTAAACTTCGGCAAGTTGACCAAATCTTCTTCCACAAACCGTGGCGCAAATTCGACAGCCAATTTCTCGGCGTCCCCCGCGCCGACGCGGTAGGACACAATGGTACCCACGTTACCGAACACGGCTGAAGCGACTTCCTCTTCCAGCTGCTCAATATATTGGTGAGCCATGATCAAGGCCAAGCGGTATTTACGGGCCTCAGACAAAATGTTGGCGAACGATTCCGTGGCAAAGTTTTGGAACTCGTCGATGTATAAGTAGAAGTCTTGGCGATCAGGCTCAGGAATGTCGACGCGCTCCATGGCCGAAAGTTGCATTTTGGTAATGAGCATCCCACCCATCAACCGCGAAGCATCTTCACCGACGCGACCTTTAGCTAAGTTGATGATGAAAATCTTGCGGCTATCCATGATGTCGCGCGGAACAATAGTGGATTTAGACTGACCGACAATGTTGCGGATCAATGAGGTCGACAAGAACTGCCCCACTTTGTTTTGAATTGGCGCGATCGCTTCAGAACGGAACTTATCTTGCCATTGTTCAAACTCGGTAATCCAAAAGGCTTTAACCACCGGATCTTTAATGCCAACGATCATTTTGCGGCGGAAGTCGCGATCAACCAAAATGCGATTGATACCGAGCAAGGTGTTCCCTGGATTTTCTAAGAGCGACAAAATACACATGTTCATGATGTGCTCCATACGCGCACTCCACACATCTGGCCAAATCTTTTTAAACACACCCATAAGACCAGAAGCAATCAAGTGCTTATGATCTTCGTTGACGGTCTCCAAAATGTTGAACGACACCGGGTATTCCATGTCGGCCGGGTTCACGTAGACAATGTCGTTGATGCGATGTTCAGGAATGTAGTCAATGATTTTTTCAGCAAAGTCGCCGTGCGGATCCACCAATCCCAAACCGTGGCCCAAATAAATATCGGCGAGCACCATGTTTTCGAGCAAGGTGGTTTTACCGACACCGGTCTTTCCAATCAAATACATGTGCCGACGACGATCGTCGGTTTTGATCCCAAACTTGCGGAGCTGATTGCGAAAATTGGTGCGACCAAAGAAAATAATATCGTTTTCGTGGTCGTGATTGTAGGTGAGCGGATGATCACTCATACCTATTTGATTTCGATGTTAGGGTCGAATAAGGCGCGCACAGCGTCAGGAATGCTATCTTTGGTTGGGACTGGGGCAGGCGCGGGCATTGCCGGCTCGTCGAGTACAGCGGGTGCTGGCGCAACAGGTTCTGGAGCCGGTTTTCGAGGAAGCGTTGGTAACGTCGGCTCAGTGAAATCAACGGGCAAGGCAACCGGGGCTGATTTGTGTTCAGCGGCTTCCTGAACGAAATCCATGGCTCCGGCAAGTTCGGTCGGGAGCTGCACCGGTGGCTCAGCACGCTTGGCAAGGGTCTTGGTAATAAACGGTGCGCGCAACGTAATCGCCGGGAAGTGCCAAACCGTTGCCAACTCTTCGATGTTCATCACGAAGTGGTGCCCGCCCCGTTCGACGTCGCGTTTCTTATACGCGCGGACCACGTTGGTGCGCCGCGTTTCTTCCCACCACTTCTGCCAAAAGTAATCATGTTTCGGCTGCACGCGTTCAGCGCGACCAAAATAATTGCCATCGTTGATGCGATATTGTTCGTAAATCGACTTTAACATTTTATCGCGCGCACTTTTTTTATACACAGCGTGCTTGGCAATATACACATGCCGGATCTTCACATGGACCGCCGGACGGTTGATTTTTTGAGTGACTAAATCCAAACGTTCTTTATCAATAGGAGTGGAGCGCAAAAATTTCCACGGGTCTTCTTTTTTCTCTTCTCCGTGCTCACCTCCGCCGCCCCAAAGCCCCAGTTCAGCAAACACTTCACCCGGGAGGGTGCCAAGCGAGCTTGTGAGATCAGAAAGGATCGATTTCTTGTGACCATTTTTGTCTTCCTTCCCAATTTCTTTGTAAATGTAAGCGATGCCTGGCTTAAACCACGTCTTCCCCGCTGGCCCGAGCGGTTCGATGAGATATTGGGTCCACATTTTTTCTCCAGGCTCCAAGCGCCCGTATTGCTCAAGTTGGACACCCAGGGGATCTTTCAATTCTTGTGAAAGCTTGTGCTCAAACATTTCATAGGTGCGAATGGGCAAGTAGTTGTCCTTGCCCAATTTATTTTCACATCCCCAGGCATTATAATCTTCGTTCGGGAACTTATCAGGCAAACCCAGGGTGTAATCTTCTGCTTCATAAATTTCGGCATCAGGATACGCAGCATACAAACCCGCTTCAATAATATCGCGGAAGCGGGTGGGAATACGCATGTAATATTGGATGTACCCACCATCGCTCACTAGTTCACAGCTGATGACTGGAGCGACCTCTCCATCAATCCATTTTTCCTTGAAGTTCGGACCGCCCCAGAGACCAGTTAACACACCAAAAAAATGCTCCATCGCTTTCGGACTTTGCTCTGTCTCACGCGGCACATCAATCGCCAACATCATGTATTTTTGCTTGTGACGATAATGCTCCTGGCGGTTGAACAGCCAAACTTCAAAAAACCCCCACACCAGCACTGCGGCAATCGGGATCCAGCCAAACCAATACAATAATTTGAGGAGCAAGATGTCGGGGCGTTGTAAATAGATGGCAACGCCAGAAAGATCAAGCGTGAGCGCTAACATAGCTTCGGCTATTGTAGCACAAAATACGATTTTCTTTTATGGAAGATCTGCCGCGGCTGGTTAGCCAGGTAGTAGATTGGCTGCTTCCTGAAAGCAGGTTTTCCCACATGGACTATTTATGGGCCTTTTATGGACATGATTGAAAAAGTGGTTTTAGGAGGGTGGTCTTTCAACAGCCAGAACAATTCGATTGAGCACCAAGTGGCGTCAATCTAATTGTTTTGGAGGTTATAGGGGACTACCTATTTCTGTATCACCGGAATTTTACCGCGTAAACACCGCTCAATCACAACCGAAACACTGGCTGAACACCGGGGGTACAAAGACCTGCCATCCCGAGACCATCCAACTGCCCTTTCCCTTCTATAAAAGAAATCGAAAAACTTACTTGGACCGCTTTTCCCATTCAACCAACAACGGCGCCGCGATAAAAATAGAAGCATAGGCGCTTACCAAAACGCCAATGGTGAGAGCCAGCGCAAAAGCCTTAGTCGTTTCCCCACCGAAAAATAATACAGCAAGAAGAGCAAACAGCACCGTAACCGTTGTATTGATCGAACGGGTCATGGTTTGATTCAAACTGCGATTCACAACTTCTTCGTAGGAATCCGAACTTGACCAGTCGTGCAAATTCTCGCGAATACGATCAATAGCCACAATCGTGTCGTTAATCGAATAACCGAGAATGGTTAAAATCGCGGCAATAAAAGCAGAGTCTACTTGATAGCCAAAGAAGTGACCAAGAACAGAGAAGACCCCAACAGGAATCAACACGTTATGAAAGGCAGCGAGGATGGTCACGGCGCCGTATTTCCATGATTTCACTGGTGCTGAGACATGGCGGAAAGCCCAGGTAATATAGAGCATGATGAGCACGAGACAGAGCACGATGGCGTAAATGGCCTTTTTCGCTAACTCCTGTCCGACCACAGGGCCGACATAATCAAACTTAACCTCTTCGGTATAACCAAACGACTCCGCAAGTTCAGTAAGCAGGGCCTGGTGTTGCTCTTCGTTAATAGCGCCCAAGCGAATCAAGTACTCGCCAGGTTCACTGGTTTGCACCCGCGCATCGGCATAGCCCTGTTCGTTCATGAACGACCGGACTTCATCAACGGTTCCCTGTTCCAGACGCACATCGAGCAAAGCACCGCCAGTAAAATCAATACCAAAATTCAATCGCCACACCACCAGACTCAAAATACTCACCACAACAAGCAGAGAGGAAATAGCGAACCAAATTTTGCGGGTTTTGACGATGTTCAATTTCATACTAAGAAGAACGCTTTACGCCAAATAACCACGGGTGACGGCGCGCCCACCCCCATCCAGCGACGACATTCATGTACGCACGGGTAACGGTGATTGCCGAGAACATCGAGACAAAAATACCGATGAGCAAGGTAAGCGCAAATCCTTTGATGAAGCTGGTCGAAAACCAGAAGAGAATAGCAGAAGAGATAAGCACGGTGAAGTTTCCGTCGCGAATCGAGAACCAAGCACGGGAAAATCCTTGATCAATGGCTGACGGCAAATCCCGACCAGATTTGAGCTCTTCTTTCATACGCTCAAAGATAAGGACATTGGCATCGACTGCCATTCCGATCGACAAAATGAAGCCGGCAATACCAGAAAGCGACATGGTCACACCGAGCAACTTGTAGAGAAGCAGGTTGATCGCTGCGTAACCCATCAACGCTAACACCGCAATGAGACCGGGCAAGCGGTAGTACAGGATCATGAACAAGGCAACCAACGCCAACCCAACCAATCCTGCTTGAATGCTTTTCGCGAGCGATTCTGCCCCGAGCGTTGGCCCAACCGTTTGCTGCGACACTAACGTGACTGGCACTGGCAACGCACCAGCATTCAAGCGCTGCGAAAGCAACTTGGCTTCGTCGAGCGTGAAGTTGCCGGTAATCACTGCTTGGCCACCAGAAATGGTTTGCTGGACCGTTGGTGCAGAAATCACTTCGCCATCTAAGAAAATCGCAATCTGCTTACCAACGTTATTGGCAGTCAACGTTTCAAACAACGTGGCTCCCTCGCTATCAAAGTTGAGGGCGACCAGCGGAACGTTGGAATTCTGATCAAACTGCACTTGAGCGGACTTCAATTCCTTGCCCGAAAGGCCGGTATTCTTCCACTGTGCAAGCGGGGCAACATCAGCCTCAGTGGTGCGCTTCAAAATAATCCGCTCCATTTGATACGAAGTGAACGCACGCACGTCGCGCTTGTAAATCACGTGGAACCCAAAGTCAGACTCAACTGGCTCTTTGCTAATCTCGCCAACAGCAAGGGCTTGTGCGACCGCATCAAAATCAGGCACCGTTGCCCCTGGTTTGATAAAGCCCAGATCGCCGTGGGTTTCTTTTGATCCTGGGTCTTCGGTGAATTGATCAGCCAAGGTGGCGAAATTCTCTGGCGTTGCTTGGGCAATAATGTCTTTGGCAATCTGTTGAGCCTCGAGCGGACTGCGTTCTGAAACGCAACCTTGTTGCCCTTGATAGCAAATCAAAATGTGCGACAGCTCCATTTCGTTCTGCGAAGCATCGCGTCCAAGTAGTTTCAAGACTTCGTAGCCATTGGGTGTTTGATAGACGTTTGGAAGAATCGATCCGTCGCCGATCGTTTGCGAAGTAATATCTTTGATGGCATCGACGTAAATACCCACCGCATCAGTCACGCCGTTGATGGCGCCATTGGTCGCCTTCTCAGCCTCAACCGTGGTGTAGGCACCTACCAGCGTGTGGAAATCTTCACCGGCCTTGGCGCGGTCAAGCACCGACTTCGCAAAAGCTTCTTCGGCCGCATTGGCCTCAGCCAACTTAGTTTTTTCTTCTTCCGTAAGCGCCCCGGTGTAATCTGGATTTGGTTCTTTAAACTCCAAAATCGGGGTCTCACCAATTTGGGTGATCGCTTCTTTAACATCTAACACCCCAGCCAACTCAATGATGATGCGGTAATGCCCGTCAGCAATCGTGGTCGCCACCAAAGGCTCAGATACACCAAAGGCGTTGACCCGTCGTTCGATCACGTCGCGCACCCCTTCGAGCGCCGAAGTACGATCCGCATCGGCAATCTGGCTCATGTCAGCTTCATACACCAAGTGGGCTCCCCCTTGAAGATCAAGGCCGAGGCGGTATTCCGGAATCGCAATATCTGGCAAGAAACTCCAGTGATTCCACAGCTGCGGAAAGGCCACCACAGCCGAAAACACAAACAGCAGGAATGCTCCTGCCGCGTTCAACCAGATTTTCCGGCGCGTTCCCCCAGAACGGCGATGTCTTTGCATATAACGTCGGGTATTCTACTTTGCCGGCCATTTTCCTGCAAGGGGGCTTGTTTTAAAAAATAACAATTTCCTTTATAGGAAGATAGGGGCGGGACGGCCTCGGGATAGCAGGTTTTTCTACCCCCGGTGTTCAGCAGGTGTTTCGGTGGTGATCAGGAGGTGTTTCGGCAGTGAAGTGCCGGTGGTACAGAAATGGGCAATACCTCATAGTCTCCAAAACAATTAGATTGAACAATAGCTGGCGTCAATCGAGTTGATTTTAGTATTTAAGAGGAGACAGCTAATCTACTACCCAGCTAACCAGCCCGGGCGAATCTTCTTTTAAAAGACAAACGGGACCATTAGTCGAGGTGTAAGACCTCGCGTACTTTGGCCACAACCACTTCAGGAATCAAGTTCGTTTTCACAATATAGGCAGCCACGCCGTTATCCTTAGCGATCTGCTGGCTGGCTTCATCGTCGAGACCAGAGAGCACAATCGTCGGAACGCTCTTACCCCAAGCATCAGCCCGCAGTTGTTGAAGCATGGTGAGGCCATCGGTCTCGGGCATAATGATGTCTGTAATCACCAAATCAGGGTGGTGCTCAAGCGCCCACTTGAGCCCCTTAGGAGCATTGGGGGCCTCAGACACCTCAAACCCAGCATCTCCGAGCATCTTTTTAAGAAGATCTCTGATGTCAGCTTCGTCGTCGATGATCAAAATAGTGGAGTTATCCCCAGGCATATAAACGAAGTGTAGCAAAAACGAGGCTGACCGCATACGCGGAAAGCCTCGTTTCAAATTTTACGTTTGGCGGCGAAGGTCTAAATCAGGCTAGAAACTGTGTTACTGAATCCTGGTGAACTCTTCTTGGCTCTTGTGCTCCTTATCCGGTAGGAGCCGCTAAACGAATCGGTCATGAACTCGATTGCACAGGAATTAGAGTACCACGTTTCCCCTGTTTCGTCAAGAGCTCCAATAGTCTAATTGGCTAACTTAAGCCATAAAATGCCTTGATACAAGCGTCAGTATCCATCACAAGATGGGTTTTGATGGATTCTTCTGGGGTTACCCACTGGTGGTCCTGGTGTTCGTGGGGATCTGTCTGGACCTCTGGCAAGGCCTCCAGAGTCGCTCCAAACATATGAAAGATATAATCGTAATCGGGGTAACGAATGTACACCGGCAACGAGCGATCAACCTGAGTAGGATCCAAATCAATCCCTGTCTCCTCTTTGACTTCGCGGATGACCGCCTGGATCTCAGACTCCCCTTCATCCCGCTTCCCTGCCGGATGCCCCCACTTATTGCCCTCAGACTTTTCTGAATTACGAAGCAACATTAAAAACTTGCCGTCATATTCTATAAAGCAGCTCACGACGTAAAACTTGGGCTGAAAGTTTTCTGGCGGAGAGAGGTAGATCATAGAACGCCGGCATCGCCAAGCGCTTTATAGTGTTCTGGAGCGAAACGGTACAAGTACTCAACGACCTTCCCTCGGACCGACGCATGTTCAAGTCCGTGCTGTGCAGAGAAGGCAAGGATTTGTTCTGCTAGTTTATCTGCATCTACACCATCTTCAGCCATCCGTTCAATTTCACAAATCTCGTAGCCAAAGTCCATCGAGTCAATGTCGATCGTAAAGTTCTCCTTGTGATACTTTCTCCGCGTCGTCTTGACGGTGATAAACGGCTTGTATCCAGCAGTAGTAAGATCAGACAAAAAGTCAGCGCGGACTTCAAGTCCAATAGCCTGTCGAATTCCCTCTTCATTCTCGATCTCTTTGTACTGATCCACCGCCCGCTTTCCATGCCCGCGGTCATGTTCGGCAATTTTAATCTCCCATCGACCATCCCGGTATCGAAGCAACCAATCTTTGGTGGTTAACCGATAATCAGCCGCGTCGTAGTACGTATCGATCA